>NZ_JBMDJU010000013.1:0-121412 GCF_057809355.1 Pseudomonas sp. FG29
TACTTTTCTTTGCGCATTTCAAAGAAAAGTGAGTCGCCCGAGGGGGCGAAACCCGAAATGTCTGAAGACACCCAAAGCGGCGTCCAGAACACCAACACAAGCCAACACACACTTGCCCGTCCGGTGTCAGAACTGCCTTCCCCGAAATTCCACGAAGAACCTTACTTGCCCACCTACCGCCTCAATCCGCGTCGGCGAAGCCGTTCTGCCGCCAGGCTTCGTAAACGGTCACCGCCACCGTGTTGGACAGGTTCAGGCTGCGGCAACCCGCACGCATCGGCAGGCGCACACGCTGCTCTGGCGGCAGGGCGTTACGCACCTCCTCCGGCAGACCACGACTCTCCGGGCCGAACAGAAAGGCATCTCCAGGCTGATAGGCGATCTCGTGGAACGGCTGCGAACCCTTGGTGGTGAAGGCGAACAGGCGCGGCTGGCCGAGGCTTTCCAGGCAGCTTTGCAGGTCGGCATGACGCTTGAGCGTGGCGTATTCGTGATAATCCAGGCCGGCGCGGCGCAGGCGCTTGTCGTCCAGTTCGAAGCCCAATGGCTCGATCAAGTGCAACTGGCAGCCGCTGTTGGCGCATAGCCTGATAATGTTGCCGGTATTGGGCGGGATTTCCGGTTGAAAGAGGATGACGTGAAACATGCAGCACTCCGAGCACTGGGACGAGCGCCATTCTACGCCGCCGGAAGATCCGCGGCCGCGTTTGCGCTGGCGTTTCATGGCATCGGTGATGTTGATCGCCTTTCTCGTCGGCCTGATGATCGGTCGCGTGTTCGATCCGCCACGGCTGCGTATCGCGGATGCCGAGGCCTGGGAGCAGGGCCTGCAGCTCTGGTTCAACCGTGAGCCGCAGACGCAGGCCGAGCGGGTCGAGGGGGCGCTGGTCTATCGCTTCGAGGATGCCTACGGCCGCGTGCGCGAAGGGCAACTGAAACTGCCGCTGGGGCTGGTGAACTGGCGCATCGCGCGCGACGGGCGGGATCTGTTGCTGGTGCTGGTGTCGCCACGCCCGCTTAGCGGAGAATGGCGCGGTAGCGAGGTGGATGGGCGCTGGCGCGTGCAACTGGCGCTGCGTCCCGAATAAAGAAGGGGATTCCCCGGCCTGCCTGTACCAAGGTCCCCGAAGCGGGTGGTGCCACGCTCGTCGAGCGAGCTGTGGCACGGCATGTGACGCATACGTCGCGTCGAATAAAGAAGGGGTTTCCCCGGCCTGCCTGTACCAAGGTCCCCGAAACGGGTGGCGCCACGCTCGTCGAACGAGCTGTGGCGCGGCATGTGACGCATACGGCGCGTCGAATAAAGAGGGGGATTCCCCGGCCTGCCTGTACCAAGGCCCCCGAAACCGGTGGCGCCAAGCTCGTCGAGCGGGCTGCGGCGCACGGCATGTGACGTGTACGTCACGGCGAATAAAGAAGGGGATTCCCCGGCCTGCCTGTACCAAGGTCCCCGAAAATCGGATTGCCTTAGCCTATGCAGGGCGTGTGCCAATTTTATTACCTGGCCCGCAATGCCAGATTTGGCGGGCTGTAGAACGCTCTGGCGAGCGTTGTCAGGGCTGAAGACGGGAGGGTGTGCACCACAGAGCAGCGTGATGCACCTTGTGTGCACCACGCTGCATAGCCGGGCTTTAGCGGGGGAGTAGTTGCAGGGTGCCCTGAGTGTGGGTGGCCACGTCCGCCTCGCTCAGGTGCTGCGGCCGGTAGACGCCCAGCACATGACCGGCGGCCTGGTCGGCGTAGTGTGCGTCGAAGGGCACGCCGCTTTGGCCGACCGGGTTGCTGCCCAGCGCCTTGCTGGCATCGGCCAGGTCGATCAGGCGGCGCGTCGAGGGGCCGTAGACCACCTGCCAGGGCGCCGGGCCGATCTTGTGCGAAAGGTTGTCCGGTACCTCGTGGCTGCCCGGTGCGGCGAAGGGGCCGGCGTTGAGCAGCCAGGCCAGCGGCTGCTGGATGCCCAGCGGATGAGCGTGGGTCAGGGTGTGGGCGCGGCCCCATTGCCAGGTCTGCGGGTCATCGCCGAATTGTTCGCTGAGGTGCGCCAGGCTGGCACGCCAGGCGTCGCCGACGATCTGCGCGCGGGTTTGCGTGCCGCTAGCGCCCTTGCGCTGCCACCAGGGCGATTGCGCATCGGCCATCAGGCGCGGCAGGGCGACATCGAGCACGCGACTCTGCAACAGACTGTCGAAGAAGACATCACCCAGTTCGTCGGCCATGGCCTCGTGCGCCAGTTGATAGAGCAACTGGTTGAACAGGGTTGCGGCCACCGAGTCCAGCGGGTGCTCGCCATTCCACTCGGCCAGGCGTTGCACCAGGGCCTGTTCCCGTTCGCCCTGGGCGGCGCTACGCAGTTCGTCGAGGATCGGCGCCAGCACGCGCTTGGGGTAGTCGGTGCCGGTATCGAGTTGCAGGGCCTGGCTATTGTTCTGATCCCACTTCACCGAGGCGTCGCTCAGGCGCTGGTTCAGGCGCTGGCCGCGATCAGGCAGGTTGTAGTAGCCGGGAATCTCGATGCCGCTGGCCGGTACCGGCTGGTAGTTGGCCGAGACGATATAGCCACGCGCGGGGTTCTCTTCCTGCGGATTGTCGCTGAAAGGGTGATAGCCGGGCTTGTCCGCCTCGCCGCTGCCGCCGTCGAGGATGAAGGTCGGGTTGACCCCGGCAGGGCGTAGAGGCAGCTTGGCCGAGGCCCACCAGCCGATATCGCCGGTGGCGTTGGCCCAGACCACGTTGAGGCCGGGCGCCTCGATCTTTTCAGCAGCGGCGCGGGCCTTGTCCAGGGTATCGGCGCGGTTGAGCTGGTAGAAGGCGTCGAGGATCGGGTTGTCGGTCTCGAGGAAGGCCCACCACATGGCGATGGGTGTACTGCCGCTGCTCTGGCCCAGGGCATCGTTGACGATAGGCCCGTGTGGCGAGCGGCGCAGGGTGATCTGCACTGGCTCGGCGCCCTTGACCTGGATGCTTTCGGTGCGTTGCTCGAGGTCGACCCAGCGGCCCTGATACCGGATCTGGTTGGGGTTGTCCGGATTGACGCGCTCGGCGATCAGGTCGAGGTCGTCGTTCTGGAACATGGTCAGGCTCCAGGCGAAGTCGCGGTTGTGGCCGAGCATGGCGCTGGGGATCAGCGCGTGGTGGTAGCCATACAGCTCGTAGCCGGGCGCCTGCAGGTGCGCTTCGTACCACACCGCTGGCAGGGAGAAGCGAATATGCGGGTCGCCCGCCAGCAGCGGTTTGCCGCTGGCCGTGCGGCTGCCGGAGATGGCCCAGGCGTTGCTGCCCTCGAACTGCGGCAGGCCGCTGCCAGCCAGCGCTGTGTCGCTGAGCTGGGCGAGGGCGGACAGATCCTTCCAGTCGCCGGCATTCAGGGTGTTGCCGAGCACGCCCTCGGGGTGCCAGTCGAGGTCGAAGACCTTGAGGTAATCCGCGCCGAGGCTGTCGCGCACGTAGCTCATCAGCGGTTCGGTGCGCAGCGCGGCGGCGAAGCTGTAGGCCATGTAGCCGGCGACGCTCAGGGTGTCGGCGACGGTGAAGGGACGTGGCTTGATGCCCAGCAGGTCGAACTCCACCGGCAGCGGGCGGCTGGCCTGGTATTGGTTGATGCCGTCGAGGTAGCTCTGCAGCGCGCGTACGGACGGGCTGCCGGCATCCAGTTGGGCAGCGCGGGCGTCGGCGTGGCGACCGATCTCCAGGGTGCGGAACAGGCGATCGGTGGGCAGCAGCTTTTCTCCCAGCACCTGGGCCAGTTCGCCGCGCGCCAGGCGCCGCAGCAGCTCCATCTGGAACAGGCGATCCTGGGCATGCACGAAACCCAGGGCGCGATACAGGTCATCCTGATTCTGCGCCTGGATATGCGGCACGCCGCGCTCGTCGTAGCGCACCGTCACCGGCGCCTGCAGGCCAGCCATGCTCAGTTCGCCATCGCGTTGTGGCTGCTTGCCGTGCAGGTACCAGCCAGCGCCTGCGGCGGTGACGGCAACGATCAGGGCGAGGGCGGTCAGGGGGCGTTTCATCGAGCGGTGATCCTTGTTCTTGTGGGGCGGCAGGCGGGCATTCTGCGCAGCAACCCCGGCGCTGGCATTGACCAGATGCCGCAAGCTTGAAAGTCTATGGTCAATTCTGCCCTGGATCCTGCTATGTCTGATGCCGAGCGCTCCGCATTCGTCGCACTGACCCATTCCGCCACCCTGCGTCGTTTGTTGTACGAAGCGTTGGCAGCTTTGCGTCTGGATCCGACCGACAGTTATCGGCGTGCCTATGCCGGGGTGCAGTTGGCTTCGCCGCTGCACGATGCGCGCGAGGATCACGACAACGCCCCACGCTTCTGGCAGGCGATCGCCGGGATCAGTGGCGATGCCGACATCGGTCTGCACCTGGCCGAGGCCATGCAGCCACGGCCGATGGATGTGGTCGGCTACCTGCTGCTGGCTGCGCGTGACCTGCGCCAGGGGTTGCAGGCCTTCGTACGCTTCCAGCACATCCTCTCCGGTGGCTTCGCCGCGCGGCTGGAGGAGGGCGAGGAGCAGGTGCGCCTGGTGATCGACCTCAACTACCGGGGCTTCGGCTCCTTGCGTCAGCAGATGGAGTGCCTCGCTCTGCTGCTGCACAAGGTGTTGGCGGCGGCCTGCCCGCTGCCATTGCCGCTGCTGGGCGTCGAGTTCCGCCATGCGGCGCCGCGTCGTCTGCATGAGCACCGCCGCCTGCTGGGTGTCACGCCCACGTTTGGCCAAGCGCACGATGCGCTGATCCTGCCGCGTGCCGTGCTCGCCAGGCCGCTGCGCAGTGCCAATGCGCGCCTGTTCGAGGTGCTTGTCGAGGAGGCCCAGCGGCAGTTGGACGAATTGGTGGAAAACCAGTTGCTGGCGCGAGTGCGCTACTGGCTGGAACTCAACCTGGGGCAGGCAAGTTGCGACCTGCGTAGCTGCGCGCTGGCGTTGGGGCTGTCCTACTCGGCGTTGCAGCGGGCGCTGAGCGAGCAGGGCAGCAGCTTCCGTGCGCTGCATGATGAGGCGCGCCGCCTCAAGGCATTGAGCCTGCTGGAGCAGGGGCTGGCGGTGCGCGACGTGGCACGCGCCTGCGGTTTTGCCGAGCTATCGCCTTTCTACCGGGCGTTTCGGCGCTGGCAGGGCGGAACGCCACGCGGGCGCTAGTCGGCAGCCTGCCAATCGCAGAAGCAGCCGACGGCCAGGGTGTTGCTGGCATCCACACGGCGCCCATCGGCCAGGGCTTCGAGGATCGGCTCGATGAAGCTGTTGCTCGAGTTGCACGTCAGCCCTTCGCTGTAGGGGCCGAAGTAGGCGAGTTGGCCTTGCCGATCCCAGATCGCCACCGCCGGGCTGGCGGGAATGGCGTCACTGCCTGGCAGCGCTTCGAGCACCTGCAGACCGCTCAGGTCGGCCGGCAGACTGCCCTTGCTGCCAGGGCGTTGCACGGCATAGAAGGCCACACCCTTGGTCGCGTAGCCGGCGATCAGCTCGGCCAGGTGCTGCTGGTTGCCGACATTGCACGGGCAGGCTGGATCCCAGAAATGCACCAGGCGGATCGGCCCCGGCCCGGCCAGTTCGTCGGGCAGGCGCAGTTCGGCGCCGGAGAACACGGCCGCGCGCTCGTCGAAGGGACGCAGATAGCGCGCCTCGAACCAGCGATAGGCCATGAACAGCGCCACCGCGCAGGCGATGGTGAGCAGGACGATCCAGAGGGTGCGTGATGAGCGAGGCATGGGGGCAGGGCTGGCGAATGGGCGCCTAGCTTGCCATGGCGCGCCCGGCAGCAGAATATCGGCGCATCGAGAAACCTCCGCTCGCGCCAGGCGAGCCATGTCGGAAACCCCATGTCAGAGCCGTTCCAGCCCGAGCAACTGCGCCCTTTGCTGCGACCCTTGGCCGCAGCCCGCCTCGACCTGCCCGCCCTGCAGGCCTATCGCAGCTTCTATGGCCTTGATCAGGCGTTACGCCACACCGGCTTGGACTGCCGCCTGGGCACTTTCAGCGCCGCCGGCTACCAGATCGCCGTGCAACTCTGGGCACCGGCCGAGCCGCGCGGCACCCTGTTGCTGCTGCATGGTTACTATGACCACATGGGCCTGTACCGGCACGTGATCGACTGGGCGCTGAGTCTGAACTTCGCCGTGCTGGCCTGCGATCTGCCTGGGCATGGGCTGTCCAGCGGGGCGCGGGCCAGCATCGGTGACTTCGCCGAGTACCAGCAGGTGCTGCTCGGCCTGTTCGCCCAGGCTGCCGAGCTGGGCCTGCCACAACCCTGGCATCTCTGTGGGCAGAGCACCGGCGGGGCGATCCTGCTGGATTATCTGCTCAGCGATGGTACGCGCCCCGAGCTGGGCCAGAGCATCCTGCTGGCGCCCCTGGTGCGTCCGCGCGCATGGAACTGGTCGAAGTTCAGCTACCGCCTGCTCAGCCCGTTCGTGCGCGAGATTCCGCGTCGTTTCAGCGAGAACTCCAGCGATGCGGCGTTCCTCGACTTCGTTCACAACCTCGACCCGCTGCAACCGCGCAGCCTGCCCACGGCCTGGGTCGGCGCGCTGAAACGCTGGGTGCCGCGTATCGAAGGCGCAGCGCGCAGCCCGCACAGCCCGCTGATCGTACAGGGCGAGGAGGACATGACGGTGGACTGGCGCTACAACCTGGAAGTCCTGCAGGACAAGTTCCGCCAGCCAGAGATCCTGAGGCTGCCCGAGGCGCGACATCACCTGGCCAACGAGAACGAAGCGTTGCGCCGACGCTACTTCGACTTTCTCAGCGAGCGTTTGGCGTAGGACGGAATCGCAAGCTGGTAGGAGCGGATTTATCCGCGATTGGCGTGAGCGCGGAAGGTTCTGGCTGAACGCCGGTGGTGTTTCGCTGGAGCGTTGTGGTGGCGAATCAGGCATGGCCCGGCGGGCTGTTCGCTTCGCTCCTGAGCCCGCCCTACATGCTGGTGCCGCCGCCTTGCTTGGTGACTTCCGGCTTCAGATACCCTGCGGCGGTGGCTCCAGCTCGCTGCTGCTCATGCCCACAGCCAGGCCGGCACGCAACGAGGCCAGGGCCGCCTTGTAGTAGGCCTGGCCATCGGCTGACTGGGCGAATTCGACGAACTGTTCCAGTTCCGGGTCGGATAGATCGCGGTAAACGTGCAGCAGGGTGTTGTCCAGATCCTGATCGATCTGCGCCATCAGGCGTTCACGCTGACCGTTGAGCAGGCTCTGCGCCTGACCGCCGCCGAGCAGGCCGGGGATCATCTGGCTGAGGCTGTCGGCCGCCACGCCGGCCAGGGCCAGGCTGACTTCGGCGCCGGCTTCCTTGGCCGGCAGGGCCTGGGCCAGGTGGCGGATCAACAGGCGGCGGGTGGCATCGGCCTCGGTGCGCGGCAGGCCATTGGCATAGCGCGCCAACTGATCGCTGCGCGTGGCCAGCACTTCGGCGGCGACGATCTTGCGGCCCAGTGCGGATTGGAAGAAGGCCAGCGCCGGCTGCGGATTGGCCAGCTCCATGCGCAGGCTGTGTTGGGCGCGGCGGTCGATGGCGGCGGCGGCGAAGCGCTGGTTGCTGTTGTCCACCAGCGCCTGGTAGACGGCCGGCGGCAGCGTGCTGCGATAGCGCAGTTGAGCCGCATCCAGCGCCTGGTTGAAATGTTCGCGCTGCTGCGGCCAGCCAGCGGCCTGGTACAGGCGCAGATGGTCGTCGGCCATGGCCGGCAGGGCCAGACAGAGCAACAGGGCAAACAGAACACGCATCGCAAACTCCTTGGCAGACCGCCTGACCAGACCACGTGGCGAGGGCTTGGCGGCCAGCTATTTTCGGTGGCTGGCAATGGCTTGTCGAGCAGTTCGCTGGGCACTGATAGAATCGCCGGCATGACCGACTTCTCCGCCTCTTTCACAGCCCTCATCGACGACCTTGCCAGCCAGGGTTGGTCGCAGCAGGAGCTGTTCGCTCCGCAAGTTCTGACCCGCGAACTGGCCGCTGAGTGCCACCGACGTGTGCAAAACGGTGATCTGCATGCCGCTGCCGTAGGCCGGGGCGAGGCCCAGCAGGTGCAGGAAGGCATTCGCGGCGACCGCATCCAGTGGGTCGAGCCGGGGCAGAGCGAGGCCTGTGACCGCTATCTGGTTCTGATGGATGAGCTGCGCCAGGCGCTCAACCAGGCCTTCTATCTGGGCCTGGAAGACTTCGAGTGTCATTTTGCCTGCTATGCGCCGGGAGCCTTCTACCAGCGTCATTTCGACCGCTTCCGTGATGACGATCGACGCACCGTGTCGGCGGTGATCTACCTCAACGAGGACTGGCTGCCCGAGCAGGGCGGGGCGCTGCGCATGTACCTGCCCGAGGGCGGCGAGCGCGACGTGTTGCCGCTGGCCGGCACCCTGGTGCTGTTCATGTCCGCCGAAGTGCCCCACGAAGTATTGGCCTCCACACGTGAGCGCCTGTCGCTGACCGGCTGGTTCCGCCGTCGCGGCGATGGCCCGCTCTGAGTCATGTACAAGATTCTCGTTAGTCGCTGCCTGCTGGGCCACCGCGTGCGTTACGACGGTGGCGCGCATGGGCCGTACGACCTGCTGCAGCAGTGGCTGGACGAGGGACGGGTGGTGGCCTTGTGTCCGGAAGTGGCCGGCGGTCTGCCGACGCCTCGCCCGCCTGCCGAAATTGCCGGAGGGCAGGGCGCGCAGGTACTGGATGGGCGTTTGCCGGTGCTGACCATCGATGGCGCCGACGTTACCAGCGCCTTCGTCGCGGGGGCGCAGCAGGCGTTGGCGCTGGTGCATGAGCACGGCATCCGCCTGGCCTTGCTCAAGGCGCGCAGCCCGTCCTGCGGCAATCTGGAAAACTATGACGGCTCCTTCAGCGGTGTACGTGTCGCGGGCGAGGGCGTGACCGCCGCGCTGCTGCGTCGTGCCCGTGTGCAGGTGTTCAATGAGCAGCAGCTCGACGAGGCGCGACAGGCCCTGCAGGTTCTTGAGAGCGAAGCGGGAACGACTGGCGCGGTATAGAGTCCATCGTTCTCTGCCTTGCTCGAGGACGCTGTGATGACCCGAACCCTGAATACCATTTCCCTTTGTGCGGCCTTGCTGCTGGGTGCCAGCGCCACCGCTTGGGCCGACATGCCGCGCACGCCCGCACCGGAAGGCGCCAAGGTGTACTTCATAGAGCCGGCCGACGGCGCGACGGTCGGCCAGACCTTTACCGTGAAGTTCGGCCTCAAGGGCATGGGCGTGGCGCCGGCTGGTGTCGATGCTCCGGCTACCGGGCACCATCATCTGTTGATCGATGTCGACTCGCCGCCTGCGATGAACGCGCCGCTGCCGATGACCGATGCCATCCGCCACTTCGGCAAGGGCCAGACTGAAACCGAGCTGACCCTGCCGCCGGGCAAGCACACCCTGCAGTTGCTGGTGGGCGACAAGAACCACGTGCCGCTGGATCCGCCGGTCATGTCGGAGAAGATCAGCGTGACGGTGAAGTGACCTGGCTACCGGCCAACTCAAACGAAAAAGGGCGACCCGAGGGTCGCCCTTTGCATATCCGCCTGCCGCTTAGAACAGCACGCGGCTACGGATGGTGCCATGTACCTGCTGCAGCTTCTCCAGCGCCAGGTCGGAGTACTCGGCGTCGACGTCGATCACCACGTAGCCGACCTTGTCGTTGGTCTGCAGGAACTGACCGGAGATGTTGATGCCGTTGTCGGCGAACACCTTGTTGATCTCGCTCATCACGCCCGGCACGTTCTCGTGGATGTGCAGCAGACGGTGCTTGCCAGCATGGGCCGGCAGGGCCACTTCGGGGAAGTTGACCGAGGACACCGAGGTGCCGTTGTCGCTGTACTTGACCAGCTTCTCGGCCACTTCCAGGCCGATGTTGGCCTGGGCTTCGGCGGTGGAGCCGCCGATGTGCGGGGTGAGGATCACGCGATCCAGGCCGCGCAGCGGGCTCTCGAAGATGTCGTCGTTGGACTTGGGCTCGACCGGGAACACATCGATGGCGGCGCCGATCAGGTGCTCGTCCTTGATCGCGTTGGCCAGATGATCCAGCTCGACCACGGTGCCACGGGCGGCGTTGATCAGGATGGCGCCTTTCTTCATGGCGCGGATTTCCTTCTCACCGATCATCCACTGGGTGGACGGCAGCTCCGGTACGTGCAGCGAGACGATGTCGGCCAGGCCCAGCAGTTCGTGCAGGCTGCCGATCTGCGTGGCGTTGCCCAGTGGCAGTTTGGTCACGGTGTCGTAGAAATACACCTGCATGCCCAGGGCTTCGGCCAGCACCGACAGTTGGGTGCCGATGGAGCCGTAGCCGATGATGCCCAGCTTCTTGCCACGGATCTCGAAGGAGTTGGCCGCCGACTTGATCCAGCCGCCACGGTGGCAGGAGGCATTCTTCTCGGGGATGCCGCGCAGCAGCAGGATGGCTTCGGCCAGCACCAGCTCGGCCACCGAGCGGGTGTTGGAGTAGGGCGCGTTAAACACGGCGATACCGCGTTCGCGGGCAGCGTCCAGGTCGACCTGGTTGGTGCCGATGCAGAAGCAGCCGACGGCGACCAGTTTCTTCGCGCAATCGAAGACGTCTGCCGTCAGTTGGGTGCGCGAGCGAATGCCGATGAAGTGCGCGTCGGCGATCTTCTCTTTCAGCTCATCGCCTGACAGGGCGGTCTTGAGGTACTCGATGTTGGTGTAACCGGCGGCCTTCAGCGTGTCTACGGCGTTCTGGTGCACGCCTTCGAGAAGAAGGAACTTGATCTTGCTCTTTTCGAGAGAGGTCTTGCTCATCGGAGTACCTGTGTCCCACAGAAGAATGTCAGGGAAGGGCCGAGAAACTCAGCCAGTGCCCGCAGATCGCTGCATGGCTCGATTCACGGGGTGCGTATGCTAGCATGTTCGCCTTTTTCAATGCTCGGTTGCGACCTGAATGGTTCTCAGGGCGACCATGAATCCTTTGAGAGTTCCGTAGATGACCACCCCCGCCCAGATCGAAGAGCTGAAGACCCTGGTTGAGCCCGGCAAGGTGCTGACCGACGCCGATTCCCTGGAAACCTACGGCAAGGACTGGACCAAGCAGTACGCGCCCGCACCATCGGCCATCGTCTTCCCCAAGACTGCCGAGCAGGTACAGGCCATCGTGCGCTGGGCCAACCAGCACAAGATCGCCCTGGTGCCCTCGGGCGGCCGTACCGGCCTGTCTGCGGCGGCGGTAGCAGCCAATGGCGAAGTGGTGGTGTCGTTCGATTACATGAACCGCATCGTCAGTTTCAACGAATACGACCGTACCGTGGTCTGCCAGCCGGGCGTGGTGACCAAGCAACTGCAACTGTTCGCCGAAGAGAAGGGCCTGTACTACCCGGTGGACTTCGCCTCCAGTGGTTCCAGCCAGATTGGCGGCAACATCGGCACCAATGCCGGCGGGATCAAGGTGATTCGCTACGGTATGACCCGTAACTGGGTCGCCGGTCTGAAGGTGGTCACTGGCACCGGCGAGCTGCTGGAGCTGAACCGCGACCTGATCAAGAACGCCACCGGCTATGACCTGCGCCAACTGTTCATCGGCGCCGAAGGCACGCTGGGCTTCGTCGTCGAAGCCACCATGCGCCTGGAGCGTGCACCGAAGAACCTCACCGCGATGGTGCTCGGCACGCCGGATTTCGATTCGATCATGCCGGTGCTGCACGCCTTCCAGGGCAAGCTCGACCTGACCGCCTTCGAATTCTTCTCCGACCGCTGCCTGGAGAAGATACTCGGTCGTGGCGACGTGCCGGCGCCCTTCGAGAGCCACACGCCGTTCTACGCCCTGCTGGAATTCGAGGCGCTGAACGAGGATGTGGCCAACGAAGCCTTGGCGACCTTCGAGCACTGCGTCGAGCAGGGCTGGGTGCTCGATGGCGTGATGAGCCAGAGCCAGCAGCAGCTGGAAAACCTGTGGAAGCTGCGCGAGTACATCTCCGAAACCATCAGCCACTGGACGCCGTACAAAAACGATATCTCCGTGACCGTCGGCCAGGTACCGGCCTTCCTCAAGGACATCGACGACATCGTTTCGGCCAACTACCCGGACTTCGACGTGCTCTGGTACGGCCACATCGGTGACGGCAACCTGCACCTGAACATCCTCAAGCCCGAAGCGCTGGCCAAGGAAGACTTCTTCGCCAAGTGCGCGGTGGTCAACAAGTGGGTGTTCGAGATCGTCGAGAAGTACAACGGCTCGATCAGTGCCGAACATGGCGTGGGCATGACCAAGCGTGACTACCTGCAGTACAGTCGTTCTGCAGAGGAAATCGCCTGCATGAAGGCGATCAAGGCCGTGTTCGATCCCAACGGGATCATGAACCCCGGCAAGATCTTCGCCTGACGAAAACGCCCATCCGACCGATGGGCGTTTTCGTATGCGGTGCACGATGGCGCCGCCTCGTTTAAGGTAGGACGTCAGGCCACAAGCCGCGATGCCCACAATACGAACAACACAGGAGTCGGTGATGAGCTATCAGCACCAGTACGTCGACGGTACCACCGTCCACTTCTCGCTCGGCAAGGTCGTCTGCATCGGCCGCAACTATGCCGAGCATGCCGCCGAACTGAACAATCCGGTGCCCACCGAGCCGCTGCTGTTCATCAAGCCCGGCTCCTGCGTGGTGCCGCTCGATGGCGGTTTCAGCATTCCCGAGGATCGTGGTTCGGTGCATTACGAGGCCGAAATTGCCGTGCTGATTGGTAAACCACTGTCGAAGAAGCCCGATGCCGAGGAAGTGCGCGATGCCATCAGCGGCTTCGCCCCGGCCCTGGATCTGACCCTGCGCGACGTGCAGGCCAGGCTCAAGGAAAAAGGCTACCCCTGGGAAATCGCCAAGAGCTTCGATGGTGCCTGCGTGCTGGCGCCCTTCGTGCCGGGCGATGCCATCGAGGATCTGACCGATATCGGCATTCGCCTGGTGATCAATGGCGAAACCCGCCAGGACGGCAACAGCCGCGACATGCTCAACCCCATCGTGTCGATGATCCAGCACATGGCCGGGCATTTCGCCCTGCAGCCGGGCGACGTGATCCTTACCGGCACACCGGTGGGCGTCGGTGCGCTGAACAAAGGCGACGAGCTGGCGCTCGAGCTGGTCGGTCATAGCCGCTTCACCAGCCGCGTGCTATAAGCGATGACCGCCGCCTGATCGCGGCGGAACTCCCCTCGACAGCGGATGTCGCATTGCAACCGCGCAGCCGAGCCGTCGCCGATGCCTTATCTCCGCTCTCCTCTGATCCGTCCGCGCAACTGGCTCCTCGGTTGCGCATTGCTGACCGCAGGCGTGCTGGTGCAAACCCAGCATTGGGACGATCGCGCCCAGCTCTGGTGGCAGGAGCGCTCCACGCCATTGGTCAACCGTCTTGCCAGTATCTGGTTGCCCGGTTATCGCGCTGTGGTGCAGGCCAAGGCCCTGGCCGGATTGGAAGACGATGAAACCTCCGGGCTGACCTACAACCCGAGAACCGGCACGCTGTTCACCGTCACCGGTAAACATCCATTGCTAGTCGAGTTGTCCCGCGACGGGGAGATTCTGCGGCGTATCCCGCTCAAGGGTTTTGCCAACCCCGAGGGCGTGGAAATGATGGATAACGGTCGCATGGCCATCGTCGATGAGCGCAGCCGCCTGCTCACCACATTCACGCTCGATGCCAATGCCCTGGAGCTGAACGCGGCGGACTTCCCCGGCTTCGACCTGGGTTTTGCCGATGCGGGCAACAAGGGCTTCGAAGGGCTGGGCTGGGATTCGCGCAGCCATAGCCTGTTGCTCGGCAAGGAGCGCGGACCGCTGGGTTTGTTCAGGTTGCCTTTCCCCGGTGAAGACGGCGCAGCAGGTACGCTGCAGCCGCTGATGGCGGGCAACCTGGGCCTGCGCGATATTTCCTCGCTCAGCGTCGACGAGCGCACCGGCCATCTGTTGGTGCTGTCCGATGAATCGCGTCTGTTGCTGGAACTCGACCGTAGCGGTCAGCCGGTCAGCTTCCTCAGCCTGGCGGGTGGCCTCAACGGCCTGGACAGCAGCATCGAGCAGGCCGAGGGCGTGGCCATGGATGAGAGCGGTGATATCTATATCGTCGCCGAACCGAACCTGTTCTACCGCTTTCGCAAGTCGCTGCCAGGCGCAGGCTGAGCGGACGCGAGCGTTCAGCTTGGCTTAAGCGGCGATTCAGTCTGGCTTCAGCTAGCGGCACTAATCTGAACCCGTCACTTACGAACTACGAGGTTCACAGCATGAAACGCACCGCTCTCGCTCTGATGATGATGCCCCTGATCAGCACCGCCGCTTTCGCCACGGGTTACACCGGCCCAGGCGCCACTCCGCAGGTCACCACCGTATCTGCTGCGCAACAGGCAGCCGACGATACCCACGTCGTACTCGAAGGCCAGATCGTCAAGCGCCTGCAGGACGAACTGTACGAGTTCAAGGACGCCACCGGCACCATCCAGGTTGAGATCGACGACGAAGACTGGCCGAACCAGACCGTCTCGGAAAACGCCAAGGTGCGTCTGACCGGCGAAGTCGACAAGGACTTCAACAACCGTGAGATCGATGTCGACCGCGTCGAACTGATCAACTGATCGTGATGTTCCGCTCACCCGCCACAGACACGCTGTGGCGGGTTTTTTCGTGAGAGAGCCCATGCGCCGCCTGCTTGCCATCAATCCCTGGTTCTATCTGCTTGGTTTCCTGCTGCTGGCCGTCGGCGTAATTGCCCAGCAGTATCGTCTGTTCGAGCGTGCCTGGTTCGTCGTCGAGGAGTGGCAGCATGGCGAGCAGTGGCGCGAGCGGTCGTTGTGGCTGGGCGACTACCGCGCAGTGATCGAGGCCAAGCCCATCGGCGATATCAGTGATGTTTCGGCGCTGACCTTCGATCCGGATCGCAACAGCCTGTTCAGCGTCACTAACAAGCCGGCCAAGGTGATCGAGATGAGCCTGCAGGGTGACCTCCTGCGCACCATCGATCTGCAAGGTTTTGGTGATCCCGAGGCCATCGAATACGTGGCCCCCGGCACCTATGTGATTGCCGATGAGCGTGAGCAGCGCCTGGTCAAGGTGCGTATCGACGATGCCACGCGCGTACTCGACTCGGCCGACTTCCAGCAGCTTTCGCTGGGCATTGGTCGCAATGGCAACAAGGGCTTCGAAGGGCTGGCCTATGACGCCGCCAACCAGCGTTTGCTGGTGGCCAAGGAGCGCGATCCGGTACGCATCTTCGAAGTGCTTGGCTTCCCGCACGTGGACGACAGCAAGCCGCTGGCGCTGCAGGTCAATACCGATCCCAAACGCGATGCCCGGCTGTTCGTGCGGGATCTGTCGAGCCTGGATTTCGACGCCGCCACCGGCCATATGCTGGCGCTGTCGGACGAATCACGCCTGGTGATCGAACTCAATGCCGAGGGCAAGCCGATCAGCACCTTGTCGCTGTTGCGCGGCCAGCATGGCCTCGAACGCAGCGTACCGCAGGCCGAAGGGGTGGCGACCGATGATGCCGGCAACCTGTACCTGATCAGTGAACCGAATCTGTTCTACGTCTTTCGCAAGCCTTAGGAGTGGTTCTGCTCAGTGCGAATGACTCTTGCCGACATGGGTATGACCATCATCGGGTAAGGGCTGCACACCACCGCTGACGTTGAGCTGACGCAGGATGCCGCAGTCCTCCGCCTCCTGCGGGCCGTTGCAGCGATCACGCAATTCGCTGAGCTGATTGCGCAGGGCCAGCAGGCTGTCGATGCGCGCCTGTACGTGCTCGATGTGCTCATCCACCAGACTGTTGATGCCGGCGCAGCTCTCATGGGGCAGGTCGCGCAGAGCCAACAGGCGCTGGATCTCTTCCAGGGTCATGTCCAGGGTGCGGCAGTTGCGGATGAACACCAGGCGCTCCAGATGCTCGGGGCCATAAAGGCGGTAGTTGCCTTCGCTGCGTGCGGGTGCCGGGAGCAGGCCTTCTCGCTCGTAATAACGCACCGTCTCGACCTGGCAGCCGGCCTTCTTCGCCAATTCTCCGATTTTCATGGAATCCCCTCCGATTGCTTGACCCTATAGTGACTACAGGGTGTGTACTCGGCAACAGACACCTGACGGAGAGTTGCCATGAGCCACTGCTGCGACCATTCGCACGAGCAGTCCCCCGCGCGCCACGATCACACCCATGAGCATGCCGAGCATGATCACGGCACCTATGTGTCATCGGTCGATGAGCCGCTCAATGGCGCGGTGAACACCCGTATCCGCATCGAACAGATGGACTGCCCGACGGAAGAGCGCCTGATTCGCGATGCCCTGGGCCGCTTACCTGGCGTGGCAGGCCTGCAGTTCAATCTGCTGCAGCGTGTGCTCACCGTCAGTCACGATCAGGGTGCACTGGATCAGGTGCTGCCCGCCATTCGCGGCCTCGGCTTTACCCCGCAGGTCGAAGAGGCGGGCCGCACGCAGCAGCCGGTTGCCGCTCCAGAGCAGAAGTCCTGGTGGCCGCTGGCGCTGGCTAGCCTGATGGCGACGGCTGCGGAGGGGGTGCACTTCGTCTCGCTGGGCCCAGAGTGGCTGGTGGCGTTGCTGGCCCTTGCCGCCATCGGTCTGTGCGGGCTGAATACCTACAAGAAGGGCTGGATCGCCCTGAAGAACCGCAACCTCAACATCAATGCGCTGATGAGCATTGCCGTGACCGGCGCGCTGCTGATCGGCCAATGGCCCGAGGCGGCGATGGTGATGGTGCTGTTCACCCTCGCTGAGTTGATCGAGGCACGCTCACTGGATCGGGCGCGCAATGCCATTCGTGGGCTGATGGATCTGGCGCCGCCGCGTGCCACGGTGCGGCAGGCTGACGGCAGCTGGCAGGAGATCGATGTACAGGCCATCGATCTCGATGCCGTGGTGCGGGTACGGCCGGGTGAGCGCATCAGCCTCGACGGTGAGGTTGTCAGCGGTTCTTCGACCGTCAACCAAGCGCCCATCACCGGGGAAAGCCTGCCGGTGGAAAAGCGCGTGGGTGATCCGGTCTTTGCCGGCACCATCAACGAGGTGGGCTCGCTGGAGTTCCGCGTCACGGCGGCGGCGCACGACACCACGCTGGCGCGCATCATCCATGCGGTGGAAGAAGCGCAGGGCTCGCGCGCGCCGACCCAACGCTTCGTCGACCAGTTCTCGCGCCTCTACACCCCGGCAGTGTTCGCTTTCGCCCTGGCTGTAGCGGTGCTGCCGCCGCTGGTCATGGGCGGTGCCTGGTTCGACTGGGTCTACCGCGCCCTGGTGCTGTTGGTGGTGGCCTGCCCCTGCGCGCTGGTGATCTCTACGCCGGTGACCATCGTCAGCGGCCTGGCGGCGGCGGCGCGCAAGGGCATTTTGATCAAGGGCGGCGTCTATCTGGAGAATGGCCGGCACCTGGCGCTGCTGGCGCTGGACAAGACCGGCACCCTGACCCACGGCAAGCCGGTGCAGACCGACAGCCTTCACCTGCTGGAAACGCCTGAGCCCGTGCATGCCATCTGGGCGGCAAGCCTGGCCGCGCGCTCCGACCATCCGGTTTCCCGGGCGCTGGCTCTGCATGCCCAGGAGCAGGGGCAGGCGCCGCTTGAGGTCGAGGATTTCGAGGCATTGCCGGGGCGCGGCAGCAAGGGGCGGATCGCCGGCAGGCTGCTTCATATCGGCAACCATCGCCTGGTCGAAGACCTCGGGCTTTGCTCGGCGCAACTGGAACAGCGCCTGGAGGCGCTGGAGCGCGAGGGCAAGACGGTGGTGGTGCTGTGCGACGAGCAGCGTGCGCTGATGCTCTTTGCCGTGGCTGACACGGTGCGCCAGACCAGCCGAGAGGCGATCGGCGAGCTGCACCAAATGGGCGTGCACACCTGCATGCTCACCGGGGACAACGCTCACACCGCGGCTGCCATCGCCGAGCAGGTCGGCGTCGATGAGGCGCGCGGCGACCTGCTGCCGACAGACAAGCTGGCCTGGGTCGAGGCGCGTCAGGCGCAGGGTAAGGTCGTCGGCATGGTCGGTGATGGCATTAACGATGCGCCGGCGTTGGCCAGGGCCGAGATTGGCTTCGCCATGGGCGCTGCGGGCACCGATACCGCCATCGAGACGGCAGATGTCGCGTTGATGGACGACGATCTGCGCAAGATCCCGGCCTTCGTCCGCCTGTCACGGCAGACCCACGCGATCCTGCTGCAGAACATCGTCCTGGCGCTGGGCATCAAGGCGATCTTCCTGGGTATGACCCTGGCAGGCGAGGCGACCATGTGGATGGCGGTGTTCGCCGACATGGGCGTGAGCCTGATGGTGGTGTTCAACGGATTGCGATTGTTGCGCAAGTGAGCACCACCCTGCGTAGCCCGGATGAAATCCGGGAACCTGACGCAATGTTCCCGGATTTCATCCGGGCTACGGTTTAGCGCTTGAGCGTTTTCACGCCTTCGGCAGTGCCGAGCAGCAGCAGATCGGCCGGGCGGGCGGCGAACAGGCCGTTGGTGACCACGCCGACGATGGCGTTGATATCTGCTTCCAGCTTCACCGGGTCGGTGATCGACATGTTGTGCACGTCGAGGATGATGTTGCCGTTGTCGGTCAGCACGCCTTCGCGGTACACCGGATCACCGCCCAGTTTCACCAGCTCGCGGGCGACATGGCTGCGTGCCATCGGAATCACTTCCACCGGCAGCGGGAATTCGCCCAGCACCGGCACCAGTTTGCTGGCGTCGGCAATGCAGATGAAGGTCTTGGCCACGGCGGCAACGATCTTCTCGCGGGTCAGCGCAGCGCCGCCGCCTTTGATCAGGTTCAGGTGCTCGTCGCTCTCGTCGGCGCCGTCGACGTAGAACTCCAGATCACTGACGGCGTTGAGGTCGTAAACCGGGATGCCATGGCCTTTCAGGCGCGCGGCAGTGGCTTCGGAACTGGCCACGGCACCGTCGAACTCCATCTTGTGCTGGGCCAGCGCGTCGATGAAGAAGTTGGCGGTGGAGCCGGTGCCGACACCGACGATGCTCTTGCTGTCGAGGCGCGGGAGAATGTGGTCGACGGCGGCCTGGGCCACAGCCTGTTTCAGCTGATCCTGGTTCATCGCGGGGGAATGCCTGGAAAGATGGGGAACGAGGCGCGAATTATAGCCGCAAGTGCTGGGCTGACGGGGCAAAACCCGTGCGTTTCGTATGGTCGCCTGGCGCGGCGCTGCGGTAGACTCGGCAGTCCCCTCCAAGCCCGAACGCCTGCGAAATCGCCATGCTCGAACAGTACGTGAAGAAGATCCTCACCTCGCGCGTCTACGACGTCGCGGTGGAAACCCCGCTGCAACCCGCCCGTCAGCTCAGCGAGCGACTGGGCAGCCAGATTCTGCTCAAGCGCGAGGATCTGCAGCCGGTGTACTCGTTCAAGATTCGCGGCGCCTACAACAAGCTGGCACAGCTGTCCGCCGAAGATCTGGCGCGCGGCGTGGTCACCGCCTCGGCTGGCAACCATGCGCAGGGCCTGGCCCTGGCCGCCAAGCACATGGGGGTGAAGGCGACCATCGTCATGCCGCGCACCACCCCGGAGCTGAAGGTGCAGGGTGTGCGTTCGCGCGGTGGCAAGGTGGTGCTGCACGGCGATGCCTTCCCTGAAGCGCTGGCGCATTCGCTGAAACTGGTGGAAGAGAAGGGCTACACCTATATCCATCCGTACGACGATCCGCTGGTGATCGCCGGTCAGGGCACTGTGGCCATGGAGGTGCTGCGTCAGCATCAGGGGCGCATCGACGCCATCTTCGTGCCGGTCGGTGGCGGCGGCCTGATCTCCGGTATCGCGGCGTACGTGAAGTACCTGCGCCCCGAGATCAAGGTGATCGGCGTCGAGCCGGACGACTCCAACTGCCTGCAGCAGGCGATGGCAGCGGGCGAGCGCGTGGTGTTGCCGACCGTCGGATTGTTCGCCGATGGCGTGGCGGTGGCGCAGATCGGCCAGCACACCTTTGACATCTGCAAGCACCACGTCGACGAGGTGATCACCGTCAGCACCGATGAAATCTGTGCGGCGATCAAGGACATCTACGATGACACCCGCTCGATCACCGAGCCGGCCGGCGCCCTGGCCGTGGCCGGGATCAAGAAGTACGTCGAGCGCGAGGGCGCCAAGGGCGAGGTGCTGGTGGGCATCGACTCCGGCGCCAACGTCAATTTCGACCGCCTGCGCCATGTCGCCGAGCGCGCCGAGCTGGGCGAGAAGCGCGAGGCCATCATCGCTGTGACCATCCCCGAGCAGCCCGGCAGCTTCAAGACCTTCTGCGAGGCGCTGGGCAAGCGCCAGATCACCGAATTCAACTACCGCTATCACACGGGGCGTGAAGCGCACATCTTCGTCGGCGTGCAGACGCACCCGGAGAACGATCCGCGTGCCGCGCTGGTCGAGGGGCTGCGCGCGCAAGGCTTCCCGGTGCTGGATCTGACCGAGAACGAACTGGCCAAGCTGCACATCCGTCACATGGTCGGTGGCCATGCGGCGGGCGTCGGCGACGAAATGGTGCTGCGCTTCGAGTTCCCCGAGCGGCCGGGCGCGCTGTTCAACTTCCTGCAGAAGCTGGGCGGGCGCTGGAACATCTCGATGTTCCACTACCGCAACCACGGCGCTGCCGATGGCCGTGTGCTGGCCGCGCTGCAGGTGCCGGAAGACGAACGCCATCTGGTGCCGGAGGCGCTGGACGCCATCGGATATCCCTACTGGGACGAGAGCGAGAATCCGGCTTATCGCCTGTTTCTGGGCTGATACGTTCGAACCGTAGGGCGGGTACAACCCGCCAGAGCTCGTTGGCGGGTTGCACCCGCCCTACCTAAAAAGGAAGCCTCGATGGAACACTACCTGCTGGTTCGTATTCTCCACAGCGCCCCAGGCGTGTTGTTGCTGCTGGGCCTGATCGCCCACGGTTTCATGCTGTTCAAGGCGCAGCGCGGTGGTGATGCGGCCGTGCTGGCGCGCAAACTGCGTGTGACCCTGCTGTTCAGCTTACCGGCATTCGCCGTGCTGGCACTGAGCCTGCCGATTACCGGCTACTGGCTGGTCAATACCGCCGGCTGGCCGCTGGGGCAGACCTGGCTGCTGCTGGGTAGCATTCTGTATGGCGTGATGATGTTGCTCGGCCTGCTGCTGGCTGGTCGTCTGGCTGTTTGGCGTGCGCTGGGCGATACGCCGGCGCCGACAGCGCTCAAGCGTCTGTGCCTGATCTATGCCGGGCTCATTCTGGTCTTGCTGATCGCCATCATGGCGCTGATGGGTGCCAAGCCGGTCTGATCAGGCGTGCATGGGCCTGGCCGGGCGTAGCCAGGTGAAGGCCAGTAACAGGTAGATCAACGAACCGCCCCAGTACAGCCAGGCGAAGCCGTTGTTCAGGCCTATCAACAGGTAGGCGAACAGGGGGCCAAGCGCGGCGCCGAGATCCTGGGCTACCGAGTAGCGCGTCATGAAGGCGACCACATTACCGGTGCTGGCGACGTCGCTGGCAAGCGCGTCCGATAGTGTGGTCAGCCCGGTCGCCAGTAGCATCATCAGTACGCTTACCGCAATCCAGGCGATCAGTGGCAGGCCGCTGGCCATCAGGCCAAAGCTCGCCGCAGCCCCCATCAGCGCCCATCCGTAGAGTCGCGAGCGACCTGCCGGGCGATCAGACCAGGCGCCAACGCGTTTACCCAGCCAGGGCTCCCATGACCAGCGCAGCGCTTGCAGGATGCCGGACAAGGCAGTGGCGCCGAGCAACAGGCCGAATACGTCGAGTTCGCTGCCGTAGAAATGAGCGATCAGCGCGCTCAGCGTTGCGGCCAACACACCCTGAATCAGCAAGGCGACGCAAAAGCCGTTGACGAGGATTGCATAGGCTCCGCTGGTCGGCCTTCGTTCATGCGGGACATTGATACCGGATGCAGGTGCGAGCCGCTGTTCGCCATAGCCGGAGGGCAGATGGACGTGGCGGAGCAGCAACGGCAGACCAAGCAGAGCCAGGCCGGTAAAGCTCAAGGCCAGCGCGGGTAATCCATAGATGGGTACCAGTAATCCGCCGAGCAGCATGCCCGCAAGGCTGCCAAGCCGGTAGAGGCCGTTGTAAAGGCCCATTGCCTGGCCGCGCGACTGTCCGTTGGAGCAGTAGACCACCGCCGACAGGCCGCCAATGCGAAACAGCGACCAGCCGATTCCCCATGCGGCGCGTAATAGCAGCCAGGCGATAAAGCCTTTGGCGATACCGTAGCCCAAGGTCGTGGTGGCGCCGATCAAGGTGGCCAACAGCAAGCCGGTTCGCAGGCTGATGCGTTGATAAAGCCAGCCGATCAGCGGGTTGAATGGCAGACGAATCAGCCGGTTCACCGAAAGCAGTACACCGACCTGCCAAAGCGCATCTAGGCCCACTTCCCGCCAATAGACAGGTAGGGCGATATACAACATCGAGTCGCCAGCCAGGCACAGCGCCGTCGCCAGTGCCACGACCACGAGAGGTCGCGAGGCGGCTTGATCGACGGGGCGCGGCATGGCAACTCCTCTGTCGCCTGGGAATGGTTCCTGGCTGGCCGAGAGTGAAGCGTCAGTCGCGCAGCGAAATCACCGGCCAGCCGCGCTCGATGGCCGTGGCACGCAGTACGTCGTCCGGGTCGACCGCCACCGGGTTGGCTACGGCTTCCAGCAGCGGCAGGTCGTTGCGTGAGTCGCTATAGAAGTAGGCGCCTTCCAGGTTGTGCCCCGTTTCGGCCAGCCATTCGTTCAATCGGGTTACCTTGCCGCCCTGGTAGCACGGCGTGCCGGTAATCTGGCCGGTGTAGCGGCCGTCCTGCATGCCACATTCGGTGGCGAGCAGGGTTTCCACGCCGAGGCGTGCGGCGATCGGCGCGGTGATGAAGCGGTTGGTGGCGGTGATGATCACCAGCTTGTCACCCGCAGCGCGGTGCTCGGCCAGCAGTGCCTCGCCCTTGGCCAGGATGATCGGCTCGATCACCTCGGCCATGAACTCGCGGTGCCACTGCGCCAGTTGCGCCATGTCGCTGCGGCCGAGAATGGCCTGGCTGAAGTTCTGGTAGGCCACCACGTCCAGCTTGCCGGCGCAGTAATCGGCATAGAAGGCATCGTTGCGTGCCAGGTACTCGGCGGCGTCGACCAGGCCGCGCTGGCAGACGAATTCGCCCCAGCTGTGGTCGCTGTCGCCAGCCAGCAGGGTGTTGTCGAGGTCGAAAAGGGCCAAGCGCACGGTTCTGTACCTGTTCTTCAAGGGTTTGCGGCGCGCCAGAATAGCCGCTTTGGCGGGGCTTTCAAACTGTGCCTAAACCCGCGTTGCTGCTGGCGTCGGCTTTGTGGAACAATGCCGGAACTTGCGTCTATGAGGTTGCTTGCCGTGATTGATTCCGATGGTTTCCGCCCCAATGTCGGCATCATCCTGACCAACGATGTCGGCCAGGTGCTCTGGGCCCGCCGTATCAACCAGGACGCCTGGCAGTTTCCGCAGGGTGGCATCAATGATCGCGAGTCACCCGAAGAGGCCTTGTACCGCGAACTCAATGAAGAAGTCGGGCTGGAAGAGCAGGATGTGAAAATCCTTGCCTGCACCCGTGGCTGGTTGCGTTATCGTCTGCCTCAGCGTCTGGTGCGCACCCACAGTCAACCGTTGTGCATCGGGCAGAAGCAGAAGTGGTTCCTGCTGCGCCTGACCGGCGCCGAAGACCGCGTGCGTATGGATCTGACCGGCAAGCCGGAATTCGACGGCTGGCGTTGGGTCAGTTACTGGTACCCGCTGGGCCAGGTGGTCACCTTCAAGCGCGAAGTCTACCGCCGGGCCCTCAAGGAACTTGCACCGCGCCTTAGTGTGCGCGACTGATTACGGGATTTTGACCGAGCATGCTCAACACGCTGCGCAAGATCGTCCAGGAAGTGAACGCCGCCAAGGATCTCAAGGCGGCGTTGTCGATCATCGTGCAGCGCGTCAAGGAGGCCATGGGCAGCCAGGTCTGCTCGGTCTATCTGCTCGACCCGGAAACCAACCGCTTCGTGCTGATGGCCACCGATGGCCTCAACAAGCGCTCCATCGGCAAGGTCAGCATGGCTCCCAGCGAAGGTCTGGTCGGCCTGGTCGGTAGCCGCGAAGAACCGCTGAACCTCGAAGACGCCGCCAGTCACCCGCGCTATCGCTACTTCGCCGAAACCGGCGAGGAGCGCTACGCCTCTTTCCTCGGTGCACCGATCATCCACCACCGCCGTGTGATGGGCGTACTGGTGGTGCAGCAAAAGGAGCGCCGCCAGTTCGACGAGGGCGAAGAAGCCTTCCTGGTCACCATGAGCGCGCAGCTTGCCGGCGTTATCGCCCATGCTGAGGCGACTGGCTCGATTCGCGGCTTGGGGCGCCAGGGCAAAGGCGTGCAGGAGGCCAAGTTCGTCGGCGTGCCGGGTGCGCCGGGGGCAGCGGTGGGTACCGCTGTCGTGGTGCTGCCGCCGGCCGATCTGAATGTAGTGCCAGACCGTAGTGTCGATGACATCGCCGCCGAGCTGGAACTGTTCGACAAGGCGCTGGGTTGGGTGCGCGAGGACATGCAGGAGCTGTCCGAGAAACTCGCCACGCAACTGCGCAAGGAAGAGCGCGCGCTGTTCGACGTCTACCTGATGATGCTCGACGACGCGGCTCTGGGTAACGAGGTGCGCAAGGTCATCCGCACCGGCCAGTGGGCTCAGGGCGCGCTGCGCCAGGTGGTGCTGGATCACGTGGCGCGCTTCGAGCTGATGGACGACGCCTACCTGCGCGAGCGCGCCAGCGATGTGCGTGACCTCGGCCGGCGCCTGCTCGCCTACCTGCAGGAAGAGCGCAAGACTTCGCTGGTCTACCCGGACAACACCATCCTGGTCAGCGAAGAGCTGTCGCCGGCGATGCTCGGCGAAGTGCCGGAAGGCAAACTGGCCGGCCTGATCTCGGTGACCGGCTCGGGCAACTCTCACGTCGCGATCTTCGCCCGCGCCATGGGTATTCCCACAGTGATGGGCGTAGTCGACCTGCCGTACTCGAAGATCGATGGCATCAAGCTGATCGTCGACGGCTACCACGGCGAAGTCTTCACCAACCCCAGCGAGCTGCTGAGCAAGCAGTACGCCGAGGTGGTCGAGGAAGAGCGCCAGCTCACCGAAGGCCTCGACGCCCTGCGGGCGCTGCCGTGCGAGACGCTCGACGGCCACCGCATGCCGCTATGGGTCAACACCGGCCTGCTCGCCGATGTCGCCCGTGCCCAGCAGCGTGGCGCCGAGGGCGTTGGTCTGTACCGCACCGAAGTGCCGTTCATGATCAACGAGCGCTTCCCCAGCGAGAAAGAACAGCTGGCCACCTACCGCGAGCAATTGCAGGCCTTCCATCCGCTGCCAGTGACCATGCGTACCCTGGACATCGGCGGTGACAAGGCGCTGTCCTATTTCCCGATCAAGGAAGACAACCCCTTCCTCGGTTGGCGCGGCATCCGCGTCACCCTGGACCACCCGGAAATCTTCCTGGTGCAGACCCGCGCCATGCTCAAGGCCAGCGAGGGGCTGAACAACCTGCGTATCCTGCTGCCGATGATTTCCGGTACCCAGGAACTGGAAGAAGCCCTGCACCTGATCCACCGCGCCTGGGGCGAGGTGCGTGACGAGGGCACCGACGTGCCGCTGCCGCCGATCGGCATGATGGTCGAGATTCCGGCGGCGGTGTACCAGACCCGTGAACTGGCGCGGCAGGTGGACTTCCTCTCGGTTGGCTCCAACGACCTGACCCAGTATCTGCTGGCGGTCGACCGCAACAATCCGCGTGTGGCCGACCTGTACGACTTCCTCCACCCGGCGGTGCTACAGGCGCTGCAGAAGGTGGTGCATGACGCCCATCTGGAAGGCAAGCCGGTGAGTATCTGTGGCGAGATGGCGGGTGATCCGGCAGCGGCCGTGCTGCTGCTGGCCATGGGCTTCGATTCGCTATCGATGAACGCCACCAACCTGCCCAAGGTGAAATGGCTGCTGCGCCAGATCACCCAGAGTAAGGCCAAGGAACTGCTGGGCCAGGTGATGCGCATGGACAGCCCGCACCTGATCTACAGCACCCTGCACCTGGCGCTGCGCAATCTGGGCCTGGGGCGGGTGATCAACCCGGCCTCGAATATCCAGGCCTGAAGCCTAATTATCTGGGAGCGGGTTCTCGACTGGAGGGCTCAAGCGCAGAGGTTTCATGTAGTAGCGAGCTCTGCTCGCGAATCACGGCTAACGGCAAGAGCTTCGCGAGCAGAGCTCGCTCCTACTTCAAGGCACACTCTGCTGCTGGCCGTTCGACCGAGATCGGGCCTTGGGCTACTTCTGCAAGGCCACCTCGCCCAGAAGGGCGCCATGCGGGCCGAAGCTGCGCTCGATGATGCTCCAACGCCCATCCTGTTCTAGGTTCAGCACCGTGCTGGCACGCGTGCCGTAGTCGGCGCTGGCGATGAAAACGCTCGACAGCAGACGTTCGATGTCCAGGCCGACGCCGGTGTTCGGCAGCAGGTGGTCGTCTGGTCGCGCTGTATCGGCCATCACCCACAGCAACGTTTCGTCATCGGCATCCGGAGCCTCTTGCAGCGACTGGCGTGCGCGCAGCAGCTTGGGCCAGGGCGTATCCAGGTTGGCGTTGCACAGGCCGTAGACACCCGGCTGCAAACGGCGCGCCTGGCCCTCCTGGGAATTGAAGTGCCAGAGCTGGGTCGCATCGCCCAGCAGCAGATTGAAGCCGGCGTAATCGGCGGCACGAGGCATGAGCTGGTCGAGGTAGGCGCCTGGCGCTATCTGGCTCAGCAGGTAGTCGGCAGTCAGTTCACCGCGTGAGCGCGGGCCGACCTTCTGCCGGGGATCGCGGATATTGGTCAGCGCGGCGAAGCGACCTTGCGCGGTCACGCCAAGCCAGGTGCCACCGGCTTCCAGATCGCGTCCGGCGAAGACGTCGGGGGCATCCGACCATTGGCTCAAGGCCGCGCTGGGGCGTGCGTAGAACTCATCACGATTGGCTGCCAGGCGCAGCACGGTTGCGCTTTGCGGCCGCCAGGCGAATACGATCAGGCACATGACAGGTTCTCCCAGGCTGAGTCCCGCAGGCTAGCGAGTGCTCGCCCGCTGGGCAACCAGCACGTCGATTCGGCTGCCGCTGGCGGGGCATTTCCGCTACCATGCCGCTTTGTTTTTCGGGGACGTCGATGGAACTGCTGCTCTACCTGGTGCTGGGCGCGGCGGCTGGTGTGCTGGCCGGGCTGTTCGGCGTGGGTGGCGGGCTGATCATCGTGCCGGTGCTGGTCTTCAGCTTCGCTTCGCAGGGTATGTCGGCAGAGATTCTCACGCATCTGGCCGTGGGCACCTCGCTGGCGACCATCGTCTTCACCTCGATCAATTCCATGCTCGAGCATCACCGCCAGGGTGCGGTGCGCTGGCCGCTGTTTCGCTGGCTGACCCTTGGCATCCTGCTCGGCAGCGTGCTCGGTGCGCTGACGGCGGCAGCCATCCATGGCGAGTGGTTGCAGAAGATCATTGGCGTCTTCGCCCTGCTGGTCGCCGCTCAACTGCTGCTGAACCTGAAACCTCGTGCCAGCCGCGGTGTCCCAGGCAAGCCTGGATTGGCGGTGGCGGGCGGTGTGATCGGCTGGGCCTCGGCGATCTTCGGCATCGGCGGCGGTTCGCTGACCGTGCCCTTTCTGGTCTGGCGCAGCGTGCCGGTGCAGCAGGCGGTGGCGACTTCGTCGGCCTGCGGGCTGCCAATCGCCGTGGCCGGTGCCCTGAGCTTCATCTGGACGGGGTGGGGCAACCCGCTGTTGCCGTCATGGAGTGTCGGTTTCGTCTACCTGCCGGCGCTGTTGGGCATTGCGCTGACCAGTATGTTCTTCGCCCGTTTTGGTGCGCGCCTGGCTCATCGCCTGTCGCCGCTGTTGCTCAAGCGCCTGTTCGCCCTGCTGTTGTTCAGCGTGGGTTTGAGTTTCCTCGTTTAAGGAGTTCCTGATGCTGCCTTATCCGCAGATCGACCCGGTGGCTGTCGCCCTCGGTCCGCTGAAAATCCACTGGTACGGCCTGATGTATCTGGTCGGCATCGGTGGCGCTTGGCTGCTGGCCTCGCGCCGGCTGAACCGCTTCGACCCGACCTGGACCAAGGACAAACTGTCCGACCTGGTGTTCTGGGTGGCCATGGGGGTGATCCTCGGCGGGCGCCTGGGCTACGTGTTGTTCTACGATCTGCCGGCGTACCTCGCCGAACCAGCGAAGATCCTGCGCATCTGGGAGGGCGGCATGTCCTTTCACGGCGGCCTGATCGGTGTGATGCTCGCCACCCTGTGGTTCGGCAAGCGCAACGGCAAGAGCTTCTTCGAGCTGATGGACTTCATCGCGCCGCTGGTGCCGATCGGCCTGGGCGCGGGGCGTATCGGCAACTTCATCAACGCCGAGTTGTGGGGCAAGGCCACTGACGTGTCCTGGGCGATGATCTTCCCCACCGATCCGCAGCAGTTGCCGCGTCACCCGTCGCAGCTCTACCAGTTCGCCCTGGAGGGCGTGGCGTTGTTCGTCATCCTCTGGTTCTACTCGCGCAAGCCGCGCCCGACCATGGCCGTGTCCGGCATGTTCGCCGCCTGCTACGGGGTGTTCCGCTTCATCGTCGAGTTCGTCCGCGTGCCGGATGCCCAGCTCGGCTACCTGGCCTGGGGCTGGCTGACCATGGGGCAGATCCTCTGCGTACCGATGGTGCTCGGCGGCCTCGGTCTGATTGCCTACGCCTACAAGCGCCAGCGCGTGCGGGGAGTCGCCTGATGAAACAGTACCTCGACCTGATGCGCCACGTGCGCGAGCACGGCACCTTCAAGGAAGACCGCACCGGCACCGGCACCTACAGCGTGTTCGGCTACCAGATGCGCTTCGACCTGGCCGACGGCTTCCCCCTCGTCACCACCAAGAAGTGTCACCTGCGCTCGATCATCCACGAGCTGCTGTGGTTCCTCCAAGGTGACACCAACATCAAGTACCTCAAGGACAACGGCGTCAGCATCTGGGACGAGTGGGCCGACGAGAACGGCGACCTCGGTCCGGTGTACGGCTACCAGTGGCGCAGCTGGCCGGCGCCCAACGGCGAGTCCATCGACCAGATCGCCAAGCTGATCGAGATGATCAAAAAGAACCCGGATTCGCGCCGCCTGATCGTCTCAGCCTGGAACCCCGCGCTGGTCGAGCAGATGGCACTGCCGCCGTGTCACGCGCTGTTCCAGTTCTACGTCGCCGACGGCAAGCTGAGCTGCCAGCTGTACCAGCGCTCGGCGGACATCTTCCTCGGTGTGCCCTTCAACATCGCCAGCTATGCGCTGCTGACGTTGATGGTGGCGCAGGTCTGCGACCTGCAGCCGGGCGAGTTCATCTGGACCGGCGGTGACTGCCACCTGTACGCCAACCACATCGAACAAACCGACCTGCAACTGACCCGCCAGCCGCTGCCGCTGCCAACCATGAAGCTCAATCCCGAGGTGAAGGATCTGCTGGCCTTCAAATTCGAGGACTTCGAGCTGGTGGGCTATGAAGCGCACCCGCATATCAAGGCGCCTGTGGCCGTCTGAGATGGCTGTGGGTGGCTCTGGTGGGCTTCAGCCCACCAATTACAAGGCGATTTCGCTGCGCAGACGCTCTACCTGTTCGGCACGTTCGGCCTCTTCCAGGCGTGCCCCGGGATTGAGCGACGACCATTGTGGGTGAGCACGTGCCACGTTCAGCGGGGCGGGCAGTTTGCCTTGGCGCCACAGGCTTTCCTGCGGAGCGCTGAGGGTGATGGCGTCCATCGCGGCGTGGCCACGGGCGTCCAGGGCGGCCAGCAGTTGCTGCTGACGCAGGGCGAGCAGGCGCAGCACGGCATCGTCGACGGTCAGCTCGCGCTGGCCTTTCAGTTTTCCCTTCAGCCTTGCTCCATAGTTGCGCAGAGTCTGTGCGCTGCCGCCGATCACCGCGCCCAATGCGGCGGCGGCGCCCATCGTCAAACCGCCGACCAGCAGGTCGACACCCACGCCGGTGGCTGCGCCAGCGGCCATGCCACCGCCGACCTTGATGCCGAGCTGCTTGAGGGTTTCCGGGTTGAACAAATCGTCGCCCCAGCGGCCATCGAGCAGCGGCAGATCGGCCGCCTTGGCATCGCTGCTGCGGAAGGCATACAGGCGTAACAGGGCTTCGACGCAGCGCTGTTCGCGCTGGCGAATGGCATCGCGTAGCTCGCTCACAGCGGCCTGCTCCAGCAGCGGCTGAGCGGCGACGCTGCGGCGGCAGGCGGCGCAGTCGATCAGCAGTTCGGCGATCAGGCGCCGGCCGGCCTGGCGCCGTGCCTGGCGCTGCGCCTCGTGATCTTCGATCAGCCGTTGCAGTTGCGGGCGTGCGCGTTCCAGCAGCAGGGCCAGGCTTTCGTACAGGCGCCGTTCGCCATCCTCCGGCGGCGCCACGCTGTCGAACGCCACCAGGGCATGCAAGCCTAAGCGAGCCAGCGCTTCACGCCATTCGCCCTCGCGATGCTGGCTGCTGGCGACGAAGTTGAGCACCGGTAGCAACGGGCGACCACACATGGTCAATACCGCCAACTCGTCGCGGTACTTGGCCAGCACCGGCTCGCGCACGTCGATCACATAGAGCCCGGCGTCGGAGGCCATGAGCTGGCGCAGCACCTTGGCCTCCTGCTCGTAACGCTGGCGCGCTTCGCTGCCGTCGAGAAAACGTGCCAGGCGCGCCGGGCCGTCCAGGCGCTCACCGGGGCGGTCGAGGCGTTCCAGGTAGTCGAGCAGGGCGATGGCGTCTTCGAGGCCGGGCGTGTCGTATAGCTCCAGCAGGGCCTGGCCATCCACCGACAGGCGCGCACCCTCGACGTGGCGGGTGGTGCTGGCGCGTGGCGAGACTTCGCCGAAGTCGATATCGCGGGTCAGGGTGCGCAGCAGCGAGGTCTTGCCGACGTTGGTATGGCCGACCAGGGCGAGTTTCAGCGGCGGGGTCATGGCGTGGCCTCGATCAGGCAGCCCGGAGGCAGAGCGTAGATTGAGGTAGGAGCGAGCTCGTGCGCCTGCGGTTCTCTAATCATGCCCTGTCTCCAGCCAGCTCAATGGCGCCGTATCGCGGTGCGCAAGCCCCAGGCTGGCAAGTGCCTGGTGCCAGTCCGCCAGGCGCGCGCTGTCCAGGCTTTCCCCAGGGGCGGGTGGCAGCAGCCAGATGCGTGTTGAGCCTGCGCAGCGTGCCAGTTCACCGAGCAGCGCCAGGGTGCCGCGATCCGGCGAGCGGCGTGGGTCGCAGGCGATGGCCAGGCGCTCGGGCGGGAAACGGGTGAGTTGTTCGAGCAACTGCCGGCGCTGTTCGCGGCTGTCGATCACCCCGGCATCGGCCACGCCTTTGGGCAATGAGGCCGGCGGCCAGGTTCGGCGGTCGTCCAATTCCAGACCCAGCAGCAGGGCGCCGCTGCCAGCCTGGCCATTGGCACCGCCTTGCGGCTGATGCAGTTCGGCGGGCGCCAGGTCGCAGATGCCGAGGCGTTCGCTATCCGGCTGCAGGCGCTGGCGCAGCAGGTTGTAGCCGGGCAGGTCGAGATCCAGGCACAGCGCGCGCTTGCCGGATTGCCAGCGCCACAGGCACAGCAGTGCGAGCGGCAGGCGCGGCAGCAAGCCGTAGACCAGCACCACGCCCACCAGCCAGCCGGCCCAGCTTTGCCGGGCGATTTCACTGGTCAGCGCGGAATCGCCACTGGCGCGGATCAGCTCCACGTCCGGCAGGCTGAAGCCGAGCAAGGCGGGCAGGGCGCCGATGGCTTGGGTCAGGGCGATGAAGGTGTCGCCGCCGAGGATGGTGGTCTCCCAGACGAAACCGTAGCGGCGGGTGGCGAGCAGCAGCAAAAGTGTGGCCAGCGCAGCGAGCATGGCCAGCGTCCACAGGCCGTTGACCAGCAAGCCCAGGCCCCAGCGGGTCAGGCGTTGGCGTTGCAGCATCAACAGCAGGGCCGGCGCCAATTGCGCGGCACTGGCATCGCGCGCCAGCTTTTCGCTGAGCCAGAGCCACAATCTGCCCAGGGCGCCGGGGCTGTCACGGGTCAGCAGCAGGCCGAGCAGCCAGCCTGTCAGCATCAGCAGGTTGAGCCCGAGCAGGCTACCCAGCGCCCAGAACACATTCACCGGCTGACGCCCATCACCCAGCGCTGCCAGTGCCAGGCCGGCACCGCTGAGCAGGGCCAGCAGCACCAGCAGCAGGCCAGCCAGGCGTGCGCCCTGCTGCCAGTGCAGCAATGCTCGCCATTGGCCGTCGCGGCGCGCCAGCAGCAGAGCGCGGTGCTGGATGCGTGCGGCCAGGTCGCCCGCTTCGGTGCGGGCCAGGCGATTGGCCTCGGCGTCGTCGAGCGGGCCGGCGTGCTCTTCGCGCAGGCGAATCGTCTCGCTGAGCCAGAGCTTCTGGAAGGGCGTAGGGGAGGAGGCGTCTGTCACGCGGCGTCTCGTCTTACGGATCAGGGCCTGAGAATAACCCCTGATCCGTACGGAGGCGAATCAACGGGATGAGTCGGTGCCTCCGGAGGCGTGATGGGATGGTGGGGCTTTGAATATTTATGTCGAGCGATGTTGTTTTGCTATTCCTTTGTGTGGGTAAATTGGCGCCAGCATCAGGGAAGAGCGCAAAATCTAGCCAAATTTCATGGCTCCTCCCTGAACACGTCTGTTTTTCAGTCACGAAGAAGGGAATTCCATGGAGTTTGCAAAAAAGACCGGAGCCTTTTTGCTCGGTGCCTCGATCGTAATGGCGTCGGGGTGCGCCAACCTCTCCGATAATCAGTGGGTCAACAAGGAAAATATCGGCACCCTGGTTGGGGCGACCGCTGGCGTCTTGATTGGCAGCCAAATTGGTAACGGTAACGGCCGTACCGTGGCGATGCTGGCAGGGGCTCTAGCCGGCGGTTATCTGGGTAAAACCATTGGCGCCAAGCTCGATGAGCGCGACCGCCAGGCTCTGGCCCAACAGACGCAGCAAGCCTTGCAGTTCTCCCGCGATGGGCAGAGCAGTCAATGGGAGTCGGCGCACAGCGGCGCTACGGCAACCATCACGCCGGTCAAGACCGAAACTGTTCAGCGTCAGATCGAGGTCAAGCGCGCCCCGTCTGTCCAGCCGGTGGCCAACATGACGTTGATCAACAAACCCTACCGCGCTGTGAAATCGGCCAATGTACGCAACGCGCCTGATCTCAATGCCGAGAAGGTCGGCGGTCTGCCAGTGGACACCACGTTCACCGCTATCGGGCGTACAGATAATGACTGGATCATGGTGGGACGCCGGGGTGTGACCATCGGCTATGTCTATGCACCGCTTGTGGCCGAAGTACAGCCGGCGCCTGCAGCTTCTGGCGCAACACAGGCTGTGGTCGATAGCGCAACCGATCTTGATAGCCTCGACAGCAGTACCGCATCGAGCAAGGGGATCGACCTCGATGCCATCGACCTGGATGCCGCACCTGTGCAGCAGACTGTGGCGGCGCAGACCACCTGCCGCACTTTGGACTATGACGTCAGCGTCAAGGGTGGGCACGAGAAACAGACCGTGCAGGCCTGTCAGGCGGCAGATGGCGCCTGGGAACTGATCTGACGGAGTCTTCGATGAAATCCTTACTTGCACTCAGCTTGCTTGCGTTGGCCGTTTCGGCTCAGGCGGCTGATCATCGCCTGGCCTACTCGAAGGCTGAAAATGTCGAGGTCTTCGTTGAGCATGTCGATGGGCAGCCCTGGTGTGGCGAGCGCCTGCAATTGCGCTTCGCCTTCGCCAACGCAACGCCGGACTCGGCCGCTGTAGGGCGTCTGCTGCCCAAATTGGGTGGCCTGATCAGCAATCAGTGCGCGGCTGCCAACCAATTGCAGTGGTACAGCACGGATAGTTCCGGTCAGCGTCTGGCCAGCGGCAGTGCTGCACAGAGTGGAGGCTGGCAGGCTCAGGTCAACGCACCGAATGCCCCGGCGGTTCAGGCTCCTGTGGCAGAGGTACCGGCTGTCGTCGAGCCCGCTCCCCAGCCTCTTGCTGAGCCTGCGCCTGAGGTGGCCAACCCGCCTGCGCCAGTCGTTGCCGAGGCGCCTGACGCGGCCTCAAGCTCTGCACCTGCTGTACCTGCCAGCGTGCCCAGCCCGGACTTTACGGTATCTGGCTGGCAGCCTCCCTCTTCGAATGAGGCACTGGCCAAGGCGAGTTTTCTTACTGAGGTCACCGACCAGACCGGCTGTCGCTTCCGTCTCGCGGTTAAGTTCGAAGACCCCGTACAGAATGTGCGCGCTGAGTCGCAAGGCGTGACCTGTGGCACCGATGGTTATGCTCAAGGGCCTGGCAAGTTGAGTGTCACGCGCAGCGATGGCGTGCGTCTGTACAGCTTCAATAACGGCGGGTTCCTCGCCGGGTTACCGGTTGCCGGCAAGGTGCCTGACCTGCCTGTGGTCGGCTTTGACGACAGCAACAACCTGCTGCTGTCTTTGTTCAGTGAGCCAGCCAGCAAGGTGCACTATCTGTTGCGTCTGGGGCGTAACTACAACGGTAGCTGGAATGCCGGCAGCGGCATGCTGCTGGCTCTGACCGAGAATCGCGATCTGTTCCGCAATGCCGACAGCATCAAGCGCACGATCGAGCTAGCCACTGCACGTCTGGATCAAGCCGCTCCTGATCTGGACAACCTACGCTTCTACGCCATGCGCGATCTTGACCAGGGGTTGTTCAAAGGTGATCGCGACTTCTGGCTGTATGAAATCAGCCTTTCACGCCGCTATCGCACCCGTGTTTGGGATTACAACCTGCAACATGCCGATAACTATCTGTTCGCCTTCGAGCGCAAAGAGGCCGAGCAGCAGCGTCAGGCCGAGTTGCAGCGCCAACGCGAGGAGCAACGTCAGCGCGAGCTGTTGGGGCGCCAGGCTGAGCAGCAACTGCAGCTTTACCGTCAATTCCGGCGGGAAACTCGCAAACCCGAAGAGCTCTACCAGCGCATCAGTCGTGATGCCAGTTACTCGCCAACAGGTGGGGGCAGCTACGCCGGCATGCTCAAGGGCAATGCGGTCGATTACAGCCAGATCGTCTACATCGGTGGCAAAACCGAAGGTGGTTGGGAGATCGAATACCCCTACCAGGCCGTGCTCAATACCGACGATAGCGCACAGGATGCCGATAAGGGCTGGTTCCTGGTCAAGGGCAAGGCGCGCCTGGACGGGGAGCGCCTGGATAACCAGCAACTGCCACTGACGTTGGTAGCCGCCAGCTCGCTGATTGCCTGTAACGAGGATGAGTGTGCCGATCTGCGTGATCCATTGACCCTGCTGCGTCATGAAATTGGTGATCCGAGCTGGACTGTCGAAGGTGCCAGGGATGTGATCAAGAAAGCCTGGCCGGATCGGGCCGTCGAGCAAGGAGACGAGCAATGAACAAGAGCGTCATGGCAGTCGCCGGCGGTGCTGTTGTGCTGTTGGCGGCCGGTTACTGGGGGTTAAGTGCCTATGCCGCAAAACAGGCCGAGAAGCGCCTTGAGGATTGGGCGTACGACATGGAGGTGGATGACAAGCTGCACTGGCAATCGGTGTCATCGAGCCCCTTCGGTGGTCGCGTTAGCATCCATGGTGTGGAGCTGGAGACGGGGCGCAATCAACCGCCATTGCGAATTGAGGAAATGACCGTCAGTGAGCTGTTGCAAGGTGACGAGCGCAGCCGTATTCGGCTGCAGTTCAAGGGTATCGAGGCGGATGATTCGGCCTATGCCAATCTGCGCGGTATCGGCGCGTTGGCCGGTGGCGGTGCACGACGTGCCATGCATGATCTTGAACCTGCACTCAATAGCGGTTTGATGACCCTTGCGCCTTCGGATCTGGAGCTGTTCGTTGACATCGATGATGATGCCGGCACGCTTGAGAGTGAACTGATGGTGAGCCTGCCCGAGTTGTTCGAGATGCGTGTCAACTATCAGTTGAGCAACCAGCGTGGCCTCAATCGACAACTCGTCCGTGCGCAGGACGAACTGGCCGATGCCGAGAACCTCTTCCAGGTGCTTGGTCTGCTTCAGGGGTTCGAACAGGGGCTCGAGCGGGCAGAAATCGCCAGTGTCACGCTGAGTCTCAAGGATCACGGCATGCTGAAACGCAGTATCGCTCTGCAGCAGCGTTACAACACGCCGCTGGATCCTACCGCCGGCAGTGCCGACGAGCAGCGTGCGCGTCATTACGAGCGGCAGGTCAAGGAGATCGTCGGGCGTTGCGAAGACGAGAAGCTCGGGAACTCGCTCGACGGTGCCTGTGATTTGCTTGGTGACCTGTTACGGGGTGATGCACAGGGTGTCGAGCTCAGCCTCAGTCCCGACAAGGTTCGGCTGGTCGACTTGAGCAAGCTCGATGATGAGCGTTCGGCCAGGCGTCTGTTCGAGCGACTGAACCCGAAACTCAGCAGCCTGTGATGGCCCACCCTGCGCGGTGAGCTACATTCGGCGAGGTTGGCCCGGCATGCATGGGCTGGCCTCGCGCCTTACGTTCACTCAAAACATTCAAGAGTGTTGTTATGTCATACGATTTCGGCTCGCAGTCGCTGGGCATCGGTAATCCGTTCCGGATCGAAGGTGCAATGGTGGCTGCACGTGGCGCGTTGGTCGTGCTGCTCGGGGCGTACTGCCTATTTCAGGTCGCGGGCCTGGTCGACTCTCGCCGCGAGATCGAAGGCTGGCTGCATGCTGGTGTCGGCCTGCTATTGCTGGTCTGGGGCCTGGTTGGACTAGGCGATGGTCTGCTCAAGGTGTTTCGCTTTTATGTCGGGCGCAACGTGCCTTCCAGCCTGGCGAAGAATCAGGCTGACGGTGAGGCGCGTCACTTGTTGGCCTATACCGCAGAGCAGCTGCACGACATGCTCATGGGGCGCAAGAACACCACCTTCAAGGAACCGCAGAGCCTCTTCGCTCGTTTAGTTCATACCCTGGTGCCCAAGCTGATCTTCCTGCCGCCCACCTACCGCGGCCTGGCGGAAAACCTGCTGTTCGGCCTGTGCATGACCCTTTTCATGCTGCTGACCTACGCGCTGGCCTGGTTCGCCGGTGCCAGCGGCCTGGCACGTCTCAACGGTACGCCGGTGATGGCCTGGCTCGGCTGCCTGCTGACCCTGTATCTGTTCAAGCTGTGGTTCGGCATGCGTAATCCACTGCAGCACTACAGCCGGGGCGACATGAACATCGGTCTGCCGCGTATCGGTTTCATCATCAGCCTGGCCATCCTGCTGCCGGTCGCGCTGGTTTACGTTCACAGCCACGTCCATTCGATCCCTGCCCTGCCGGTGAACCCGACGCCGCTGCTGCTGACCGCGCTGTGCCTGGCGTTGCTGGCCTGCGGCCTGGGCTTGTTCATGTTGCTGCAGCGCCTGCGCAGCGTCGATCCGCATACCGAGGTTTCCGAGCATCGCGACAACTGGCAGCGCAACCTTGTGCCGCGTGAGCTGTTCATTCGCCTCGATGCGCACATTCTGGCCAACCGCCGTTACCAGGAAATCCCTAACCGGGTGTACCTGAAGTTCAACCCGGAAATGATGGAAGAGGGCGGCCAGGACAAGGGTGCCTTCAAGGGGCGCACGCTGGTGGAAACCCAGCCGGTGGTGCAAACGCTCGAACACACTGCGGCCTATCGCCTGACGCGCAGCATTGCCAGCGCGCTGGGTCAACTCTTGCTGGCCGGTAGCGCCCTGTGGCTGGTGGTACTGCTGGGGGATCTGGCGCGGGTTGCCTACCGTCCCGAGCAGCTCATGCTGCTGGGTTACCCCCTGTTGCTGTTGTTGTTCGGTCTGGTGATCAGCCGCATGAGCAATGTGTTCTGGGCTGAAATGCAGTTCCGCTCGCTGTTGCTCGATCTTTCTATCGAGGGCACCTACACCCAGTCCAAGCTATCCACCGGACAGAGCATCTACGACAGCACGCGTTCGGAAAACGTCGTGGTGCGCTCGACCATCACCCCGTGGTTCCTGCTCAGCACGCTGCTGACCAGCACTTTCGTGCGGCCGGGTAGCATGAACCTGGAGCAATATCGTCACGTGCTGTCGTTCGAAAAGAGCGATGACACCTTGGCGGCTATCCTGGGTGAGCTGGACGAGTTCTTCGCAAGCCGTGAGGCGATTGCCGGGGTCAACGAAGTCGACCTCAGGTCGGCCAGCCAGATCTTCCAGATGAACGAGCAAACCCGTGCGCTTCAGCAAGGTACGCCGGTCGCGCTGGAACAGGAGCAGGCCGCTGGCGTGATCGCCCAGCAACCGGACGCTCCAGTCAGCTGAGACGACAACCCGGCAGGTGGCGCGGCAAGCCACCTGCCTTGGCTGCGACGACGCTTGTCACTCTGCTATGCTCGCCGCCATGAATACGACACGCCCCCTTTCCCTGATCGCCGCCCTCGCGCACAACCGTGTGATCGGCCGCGACAACCAACTGCCCTGGCACCTGCCGGCGGATCTCAAGCACTTCAAGGCGATGACCCTGGGCAAGCCGATCATCATGGGTCGCAAGACCTGGGATTCGCTCGGCCGCCCGTTGCCGGGCCGGCTCAACATCGTCGTCAGCCGCCAGCCTGGGTTGATGCTCGAAGGCGCCGAGGTCTTCGCCACGCTGGAAGCCGCCATCGCGCGGGCTGACGAATGGGCGCGCCAGGAGGATGCCGACGAGCTGATGCTGATTGGCGGTGCGCAGCTCTACACCCAGGGGCTGGCACTGGCTCAGCGCTTGTATCTGACCCGCGTCGGCCTGGAGCCGGAAGGTGATGCCTTCTTCCCCGAGGTCGACGACGCCGATTGGCGCCTGGCGTCCAGTGTCGAGCATCCGGCCAGCGCGGACATCCCCTTCTACGCCTTCGAGGTGTGGGAACGCCGCGGCGTATAATGGTGACTCCGTCGGCGCTGCGGGACTAGCGCAGCGCCATACCACGCCCTATGCACCTGGATGCAGCTTCTGCGATGACTGATCAACCGACCGATGAGGTGCCACGCAGCGCGGTGGCCGCCATCTTCGTCCGTCACCCGTTGTGGGAGGACGCGCTGGCCTTGCTGTTCGGCACCGCCCTGGTGGCACTGGGCATCGCCTTCTACGCGCATGCGGGGTTGATCACCGGCGGCACCGTGGGGGTTGCCTTCCTCGCCAACTACCTGGCCGGTTGGCCGTTCGGCCTGGTGTTCTGCCTGGTCAATCTGCCGTTCTACCTGCTGGGTATCTGGCGCCTGGGCTGGGGCTTCACCCTGCGTACCGGCTGCGCGGTGCTGCTGGTGTCGCTGCTGGCCGAGGCGACGCCGCACTGGGTCAGCTTCTCTCACTTGAGCAGCCTCTACGCCGCGCTGTTCGGCGGCGCGGCGATGGGCCTGGGCTTGCTCATGCTGTTTCGCCACCGCGCCAGCCTGGGCGGGGTGAACATTCTTGCGCTGTTCCTGCAGGAGCGCTTCGGCCTGCGTGCCGGCATGGTGCAGATGGGGATCGACGCGAGCATCGTCCTGGCGGCCATCTTCGTGGTATCGCCGGATAAGGTGCTGCTGTCGGTGCTCGGCGCGCTGGTGCTGAACCTGGTGTTGGCCATCAACCACCGCGCCGACCGTTACGTGGGCGTGAGCTGAATCTCAGCCTTCTTTCTGCGTTTCCGGCAGGAACCAGTTCATCAGCAGGGCGCAGATGCCTCCGGTGGCAACGCCGGATTCCAGCACGCTGCGCAGCCCGGCCGGCAGGTGGGCGAGGAATTCCGGCACCTGCGAGAAGCCCAGGCCAAGGGCCAGCGATACCGAGATGATCAGCAGCGCGCGTCGATCCAGTTGGACGCCAGCGAGTATGTTGATGCCCGCCGCAGCCACTGCACCAAACATCACCAGCGCCGCGCCGCCGAGTACCGGCTCCGGCACCGCCTGCAGCACGCCGGCCACCACCGGGAACAGGCCGAGCAGCACCAGCAGCGCGGCGATCCACAGGCCGACGTGGCGGCTGGCGATACCGGTCAGCTGGATGATGCCGTTGTTCTGCGCGAACACCGAGCTGGGGAAGGTGTTGAACACGCCGGCCAGCAGCGAGTTGGCGCCGTTGACCAGCACGCCGCCCTTGATCCGCTGCATCCACAGCGGGCCTTCCACCGGCTGACGCGACAGCTTGCTGGTGGCGGTGATGTCGCCGATGGCTTCCAGCGAGGTCACCAGGTAGATCACCACCATCGGGATGAACAGGCTCCAGGAGAAACCGAGGCCGAAGTGCAGCGGCATCGGCACCTGGAACAGCTCGGCTTCATGCATGCCGGAGAAGTCCAGGCGACCCAGGTAAGCGGCCAGGGCATAGCCGATGGCCAGGGCGATGATGATCGCGCAGCTGCGCAGCCACACCAGCGGCAGGCGGTTGAGCACGATGATCGCGCCCAGCACCACGCCCGACAGCAGCAGGTTCTCGCCATTGGCGAAGGTGCCATTGCCCATCGCTGCGTAGCCGCCACCCATGCTGATCAGGCCGACCTTGATCAGGGTCAGGCCGATCATCAGCACCACGATGCCAGTGACCAGCGGGCTGATCAGGCGTTTGACGAAGGGCAGGATGCGCGACACGCCCATCTCGATGAACGAGCCGGCGATGACCACGCCGAAGATCGCCGCCATCACCGCTTCCACCGCCATGCCCTGGTTGACCAGCAGCACGCCGCCAGCAATCAGCGGGCCGACGAAGTTGAAACTGGTGCCCTGCACGATCAGCAGGCCGGCGCCGAGCGGGCCGAAGCGCTTGCATTGCAGAAAGGTGGCGATGCCGGAGATGACCAGGCTCATCGATACGATGATGTTGGTGTCGCGCGCCGACACGCCGATGGCCTGGCAGATCAGCAGACCGGGGGTGACGATGGGCACGATGATGGCGAGCAGGTGCTGCAGGGCGGCGAGCAGGGCGGCCAGTGGGCGCGGTTTGTCGTCCAAGCCAAAGAGCAGCTCGTTGCGGGATTCGGGGGCAGGTGGGGTGTGCATGGCAGTCGACCGCGAAAAAAGCGGCGATTCTACCCGAGTTGCACCACAGGGCGTCGCGGCTAAAACCCCTCCCACGGTTCAGTGGGCATGTGGGAGGGGCTTTAGCCGCGACAGAGGTTTGCCCTGCGGATCAGTCGACTGCAGTGAACTGGATGATTTCCACCCAGTAGCCATCCGGATCCTTGATGAAGGCGATGTCGCGCATGCGCCCGTCGGTCAGGCGCTTCTGGAAGGCTACGCCGAGGTCTTCGAAGCGCTGGCAGGCTGCCTTGATGTCCGGCACCGCCACGCACAGGTGGCCGAAACCGCGCGGGTCGCTGTTGCCGCTGTGGTAGGAAAACTCCGGATCCTTCTCGGTGCCGTAGTTGTAGGTCAGCTCCAGCACGCCGGGGATCGACTTGCGCCATTGGTGACGGGCTGCCGGGTCGGTGGGGATCTGCGACTTGTCAGCGATCAGCGCAAGGAAGTACAGGCTGAACTCGGCGTCGGGGAAGTCCTTCTTCTCCAGCAGGGTGAAGCCCAGCACGCGGGTGTAGAAATCCAGCGATTTGGTCAGATCCTTCACACGGATCATGGTGTGGTTGTAGACGAAGTCGGCGGTGGCGACGTCGGGCTTGGCGGTCACGCCGGGCAGGGTGTTCAGTTCGTCGAGGGTCATGGGGCCTCCATCAGGCGTGAAAAAGCAGTACCTGCCTAGATGGACGCGGCGATGACGTTTTTCAAGGCTGGTGGTTGGGTATTGGGCCGTGAGTAGTCTGCTGGGTTCCCCGGATTGCATCCGGGCTACGGACTACAAAGTAGAGTGTGTAGGGTGGACAACGCCGTTTTTGTCCACCATGGAGGGCAGAGCGGTGGACGGGTGAAGCGTCGTCCACCCTACGGGGTTCAGACCTGCAGCGTGATCAGCTCGGCCCGTGCCCGGCCATCCTCTATATGCAGGAGGCCCACGCCGATGGGCAGCTTGAAGCGCCGTGGCCCGGCGCTGCCAGGGTTGAGGTAGAGCACGCCGTCGCGCTCTTCGTGCAGCGGCTTGTGCGAGTGGCCGGCGATCACCACGTCGATGCCCTGCTCAGCCGGGTCGAAATCCAGTTGCTTGAGATCGTGCAGCACATGCAGCGTGACGCCGCCAAACGTCAGCCTCAGCCGCTCGGGGATGGCGTCGGCCCAGGCGTCCTGGTCGTTGTTGCCACGCACCACCGACAGCGGCGCGATGCGCTGCAGTTCGGCCAGGATATGCGGCCCGCCGATATCACCGGCATGGATCAGATGATCGACGCCCTGCAACGCTGCCAGCGCCTCGGGGCGTAGCAGGTTGTGGGTGTCGGCGATCAGGCCGATGCGCATGAGTGCCTCCCGTGATGAGTCAGGTGCCAGCTTGCTGCCGGTAAAGTCTGTGGGCAAGAAAAAGCCCGGCAAGCATGGCCGGGCTTTTCATTACAGCGGCACGGAGCAATCAGCCTTCGAGCATCGCCTTGTTGCGTACCGCACCCTTGTCGGCGCTGGTGGCCAGCAGGGCGTAGGCTTTCAGCGCGGTGGACACCTTGCGTGCACGCGGGGCGACCGGCTTCCAGCCTTTCTTGTCCTGTTCGGCGCGGCGGGCGGCCAGTTCGTCATCGGACACCAGCAGGTTGATGCTGCGGTTGGGAATGTCGATCAGCACTTTGTCGCCGTCCTGCACCAGGCCGATGGCGCCGCCAGCGGCAGCTTCCGGCGAGGCGTGGCCGATGGACAGGCCGCTGGTGCCGCCGGAGAAGCGGCCGTCGGTGAGCAGGGCGCACTGTTTGCCCAGACCCTTGGATTTCAGGTAGCTGGTCGGGTAGAGCATTTCCTGCATGCCCGGGCCGCCTTTCGGGCCTTCGTAGCGGATGATGACGATGTCGCCCGGTTTCACTTCGTCGGCGAGGATGCCTTTGACGGCGCTGTCCTGGCTTTCGAAGATCTTCGCGTTGCCTTCGAAGACGTGGATCGACTCGTCGACACCGGCGGTTTTCACCACGCAGCCGTCCAGGGCGATGTTGCCGTAGAGCACGGCCAGGCCGCCTTCTTGCGAGTAGGCGTGCTCGACCGAGCGGATGCAGCCGTTCTCGCGGTCGTCATCCAGGCTGTCCCAGCGGGTGCTCTGGCTGAACGCGGTCTGCGTCGGAATGCCGGCCGGGCCGGCCTTGAAGAAGTGGTGAACCGCTTCGTCCTGGGTCTGGGTGATGTCCCACTGGGCGATGGCATCGGCCATGCTCGGGCTGTGCACGGTCGGCACGTCGGTGTGCAGCAGGCCGCCACGGGCCAGCTCACCGAGGATGCTGAAGATGCCGCCTGCGCGGTGCACATCTTCCATGTGGTACTTCTGGATGTTCGGCGCCACCTTGCACAGCTGCGGCACCTTGCGCGACAGGCGATCGATGTCGCGCAGGTCGAACGGAATCTCGGCTTCCTGAGCGGCGGCCAGCAGGTGCAGGATGGTGTTGGTGGAACCGCCCATGGCGATGTCCAGGGTCATGGCGTTCTCGAACGCCTTGAAGTTGGCAACGTTGCGCGGCAGTACCGAGTCATCGCCTTCGCCGTAGTAGCGCTGGCACAGCTCGACGGCCAGGCGGCCGGCGCGCAGGAACAGTTGCTCGCGGTCGCTGTGGGTGGCCAGGGTGGAACCATTGCCCGGCAGCGACAGGCCCAGGGCTTCGGTCAGGCAGTTCATGGAGTTGGCAGTGAACATGCCGGAGCAGGAACCGCAGGTCGGGCAGGCGCTGCGCTCGTACTCGGCGACCTTCTCGTCGGAGCAGGAGTCGTCAGCGGCGACCACCATGGCGTCGACCAGATCCAGACCGTGGCTGGCCAGCTTGGTCTTGCCGGCTTCCATTGGGCCGCCGGAGACGAATACCACCGGGATATTCAGGCGCAGGGCGGCCATCAGCATGCCGGGGGTGATCTTGTCGCAGTTGCTGATGCAGACGATGGCGTCGGCGCAGTGGGCGTTGACCATGTACTCCACGGAGTCGGCGATGATCTCGCGGGAGGGCAGCGAATAGAGCATGCCGTCGTGGCCCATGGCGATGCCGTCATCGACGGCGATGGTGTTGAATTCCTTGGCCACGCCGCCGTGCTTCTCGATCTCGCGGGCGACCAGTTGACCCAGATCCTTCAGGTGCACGTGGCCGGGCACGAACTGGGTGAAGGAGTTGGCGATGGCGATGATCGGTTTCTTGAAGTCTTCGTCCTTCATCCCTGTGGCGCGCCACAGGGCGCGGGCGCCGGCCATGTTGCGGCCGTGGGTGGAGGTTTTCGAGCGGTAATCGGGCATGACGGTTTCCTGCGGCTAATTCGGTTGTGTGTGCAGTGAGCGGCGTCTGGCGGCTGATCGCCGCGTGGGGAGGGCTGCATGACGAGACGGGATCACCACTCGTGCGGCCTGGGCTCACGGGCCCGCCGGGGATGCCAGGCGAGGAATCGGCTGATTCTACGCCCGGCGGGGCTGGAGGGGAAAGGCTGCTAGCCGGGAAGGGCTGGCCAGGTTGTACTGCGGCGCCGAGTCAGAGGCCGTGATTGAGCTTGTGGGTCAGACGTTGGATGGTTTCCACCATTCGTTGCGCGCCGCCCTGAATGCTCTGGATGGCCCGGCCTGCCTCGTGCGCCAGCAAAACTCCCTGATCTACCTTGTCGCAGCTTTGTTGCATGCTGGAGACAGCTTCCTGGGCCAGCTCGTGGTTGCGCCTCACGACCTCGATGATTTCCTCAGTGGCCTGGGCCGTGCGGGAAGCCAGGTTACGTACCTCATCCGCGACCACTGCAAAACCTCGACCCTGCTCGCCAGCGCGAGCAGCCTCGATGGCGGCGTTGAGCGCCAGCAGGTTGGTTTGCTCGGCGATGCCGCGAATGGACTGGACGATGCTGTTGATCATCTCCGATTGCTGACTGACAGCACTCAAGCGCTCGGCGGCATGAGTCAGCCCGCCAGCGATGCCTTGCACCATATCCACCGTACGGCTGACCACCTCGGCACCGCCTTGTGCTTCAGCGTCGGTTTGCAGTGCGCTTTCATAGGCCAGATGAGTCGCTTCGGATTCGGCTTGTTGCTCCATTATCTCGGCGGTGATGTCGGATGCGAACTTGACGATCTTGTAGAGCCGGCCGCGCGTGTCGAACACGGGGTTGTAGCTGGCCTCGAGCCAAATCACCTTGCCATCCCGGTTGCGTCGCTGGAAACGACCGCTGCAGTATTCGCCACGGTTGAGCCTTTGCCAGAAATGCTGGTAGTTCGGGCTGGACGTTTCCTCCGGGGCACAGAACAGGCGGTGATGACGGCCGATCACATCCTGCCGTCGGTAGCCCATGACGCTGAGGAAATTGTCGTTGGCGGCTACCACCTCGCCGCCAGGGTTGAACTCGATGACCGCCATCGAGCGGTTGAGAGCCGTGATGATCGCATCGTCCTCGTGCTCGTGAGTCACGCTTGGCGTGATGTTGGTTGCCAGCTTGATGACCTTGGTGACTGCACCCGTGGCATCGTGTACGGGGTTGTAGGTCGCTTCCAGCCAGACGTCCTGCCCCTGTTTGTCGAGACGCAGGAAACGCTCACGGATGAATTCTCCTCGCGCCAGGCGGGCCCAGAACTGCCGGTACTCGGCGCTCTGTGCCTCCTGCTGTTGGCAGAACATGCGGTGGTGCTGGCCGACGATTTCGTCCAGGCGGTAACCCATCGTCTGCAGGAAGTTGTCATTCGCTCCGAGGATCGTTCCGTCGGGTAGGAACTCGATGATGGCCTGTGAGCGATTGAGGGATTCGCGCAATGCCAAGGCTTGGGCCAGCTCTTCCTTGCAGCGGGCCAGTTCTTGTTTCAGAGCGGCGTTGAAGAAGTTCATCGTGTTGGACTCCGGATATTTCACCGGTCAGGCAATGTGGCATGACCGAAGGGTGCGTAAAGGTGTCCCTGTTGAGCGACACTCCCTGGCCGATGGCCTGCCTGTTCAATGTTTTTCCGTCCTGAGGATGTAATTGGCGATCTGCTCCAGCGGAATCTCGCGGCTGACCGCATCGATTTTCTTGGCTTCCTTGGGCATGCCGTAGACCACGCAACTGGCTTCGTCCTGGCCGAGGGTGAAGGCACCGGCTTCGCGCATCTCGCGCAGGCCACGGGCGCCGTCGTCGCCCATGCCGGTCATGATGATGCCGGTGGCGTTGGCGCCAGCAGCGCGCGCGGTGGAGCGAAAGAGCACGTCCACCGAGGGTTTATGGCGGCTGACGGGCGGGCCGTCGACCACTTCGACCATGTACTGCGCGCCGCTGCGTTTGAGCAGCATATGGCGGCCACCGGGCGCGATCAGCGCGCGGCCGGGGATGACCCGGTCGCCGTGCTTGGCTTCGCGCACTTCGATCTGGCACAGAGCATTGAGGCGTTCGGCAAAGGCAGCGGTGAAACGCTCCGGCATGTGCTGGACGATGACGATGCCCGGGCACACGCGTGGCAGGGCGGTGAGCACGTACTCCAGCGCCTGGGTGCCGCCGGTGGAGGTGCCGATGGCGACGATGCGCTCGGTGGTGCGGGTCATGGCGCTGGCGGTGCTGGCCGGCAGGATGACGTCGGCATTGAGTTTGGGGGCGGCGGCCACAGGTGGCGGCGCCAGGCGCTTGAGGCGCGCCTGGGAAGCCGCGCGAATGGCGTTGGCCAGCTCTTCGGTGGCCTCCAGCAGAAACTGACGCAGGCCCACCTGCGGCTTGGTGACGATGGCCACGGCGCCGGCGGCCATGGCTTCCATGGTGGTGGCGGCGCCTTTTTCCGTCAGGGTCGAGCAGATCACCACCGGAGTCGGGCGCTCGGCCATCAGCTTCTTCAGGAAGGAAATGCCGTCCATGCGCGGCATCTCCACGTCCAGGACGATCACGTCCGGCCATTCGCGCTGCATCTTGTCCAGGGCGAACAGGGGATCGGCCGCGGTGCCGATCACCTCGATGCCCGAATGTTCGGCCAGACTTCCAGCCAACACCTGACGGACGACAGCGGAGTCGTCGACGATCATCACCTTGATGTTCTTCATGATGGTTGCGCCTCGTAGCGGCGTGCAGCGATCTGCTGTTGAGAGGGGCAGCGCAGGGTGATGTGCCCGCTCCAGATATCGAAAATCAGGTTGCGGTAGCCGTCGCCACCGGCATGTCGCGCGTGGCATTGCAAACCGTGGGCGGCGAGCAGTTGGAGGCCAGCGGCCACATTGGCCTCGCCGATATTCTGCTGGGTCAATGCGCCGAACATGTTGCCACCGCCCAGCAGGCTGATGTGGTAGTCCGCGGCCTGGGTGCCGCTGGCCTGAATTTCCTTGAGCAACAGGTGCAGCGCCTCGTCCGCGTAACGGCCGTCGAGCTGTTGGCCGCGATAGCGGCGGCTGGGCAACATGTAATGGCACATGCCGCCGATGAGTTCATGCGGGTGCCACAGCACCAGCGATACGCACGAGCCCAGCAGTGTGCGGATGCGTGTATGGCGATCGCCGAAGTAGAGCTCTCCTGGTTGCAGGAATATCTCGATGACGCCGTTGGGCTTATGCATGGGGCTTCCGGTAGATCGAGGGGCGCAGTGGTTGCAGATCGTCGCTGATGCCGTTGAGGCTTTCCGAATGGCTGATGAAGAAATAGCCGCCAGGGCGCAGGCGTGCACTCAGACGCTGCACCACCTGACGCTTGGTCGGCTGGTCGAAGTAGATCATCACGTTGCGCAGGAAGATCACGTCGAACACGCCCACCTCGGGCAAGGCATTGTTGAGGTTGATCTGGCGGAAGCTGATGCGCCGCTTGAGTGCCGGCTCCAGGGTGAACATGCCAGCATGCTGGCCGGTGCCCTGCAGGCAGTGACGGTGCAGCACCTCACGCGGGATCTGACTGGCTTCCTCGATGGGATAGATGCCGCTGCGGGCCTGGTCGAGAATGCGCGTGCTGATGTCCGAGGCGAGGATCTCCCATTGGCGTGCCTTGAGCTGCTCGGCCAGCAGCAGGGCCAGGGTATACGGCTCCTCACCGCTGGAGCAGGCCGCACTCCAGATGCGCAGCGGCTGGCTGCCATTGCGCAGATCGTCCTGCAGGCGCTCGCGCAGAAAATCGAAGTGCTTGGGTTCGCGGAAGAAGTAGGTCTCGTTGGTCGTCAGCAGGTCGACGGCTGTCTGCTGCTCGGCCTTGTCCTTGAGCAGCAACTGGAAATACTCGCCGTAACTGTTCAGCTCGTAGTGGCGCAGGCGCTTGCTCAGTCGCCCGGCGATCAACTGACGCTTGGCGTCGCTCATGGCGATGCCGGCGATCTCGTAGATCATGTCGCGAAACTGCTGGAATTCGCGGTTGCTCAGGCTGGTGGTAGTCATGGCTGGTTGTGCTCCTGGGCTCGGGGCGATTCGAGGGATCCTGCGCCGGTGAGCTGGCGCAGGACGTCAGGCGATGGAGCCGTCATGCTCAGCTCACGAAGCGTGCGAAGCCGCTGCCATGTTCATCGTTATGAGCCGAGGTGCCATGTGCGGGTGCCACGGTCGCCGGCAAAGGGCGTGAGAGAACGTTCGTATTGCTGCGGCTGCCCAGGCGGAAGAACTGCATCAGGTTCTGCAGATTGACCGATTGGTTGGTCATCTCCTCGGAGGTAGCCGCCAGTTCTTCGGAGGCAGCGGCATTCTGCTGGGTGATATCGCTGAGCTGGCTCATTGCCGCGCTGATTTGGTGGACTCCCGTGCTTTGTTCTTCCGAGGCGGCGGAGATTTCCTGCACCAGATCGGAGGTCTTGGTGATCGACGGCACCATCTCGTCGAGCAGAGCACCGGCGCGTTCGGCCAGCGACACGCTGCTCTTGGCCACCGCGCTGATTTCCTGTGCGGCGACCTGGCTGCGCTCGGCCAGCTTGCGCACCTCGGCGGCGACCACGGCAAAACCCTTGCCGTGCTCGCCGGCACGGGCGGCTTCGATGGCCGCGTTGAGCGCCAGCAGGTTGGTCTGGTAGGCGATGTCGTCGACGATGCCGATCTTGTCGGCGATGGTTTTCATCGCACGCACGGTTTCCTTGACCGCCTGGCCACCCTCGGCGGCCTCGCGTGCGGCCTTGCTGGCCATGCCGTCGGTGACCTTGGCGTTTTCCGTGTTCTGCGCGATGGAGGCCGACATCTGCTCCATCGCTGCACTGGTTTCCTCCACCGAGGCCGCCTGGCTGGAGGCCGAATGGCTGAGGCTTTGCGCGGTGGCGGAAATTTCCTCCGCGGCGCTGCTGAGCGAGCTGGTGGACTGGTGAACCTGGCCGATGATCTCGGCCAGTTTGCCGACCGTCGCGTTGAGCGATTGCTGCAGTTCGTCCAGATGCCCTTTGTACTGGCCGTTCATGGTGCGGGTCAGATCACCCTCGGCCAGCGCCTTGATCACCGCCATGGCTTCGTTGAGCGGGTTGATGATGGCTTCCAGCGTACCGTTGAAGCCGTTGACGATGCTGCGGTAGTAGCCTTTGTGACGGTTGGCGTCGGCGCGCACGTCGAGCTTGCCTTGCATGGCCGAATCACTGAGCAGGCTGGTGTCTTCGATCAGCGCGATCATGTTGGCGCGCAGTTGCTCGATGGTCTCGTTGATGAATACCTTTTTGCCGGGGAACGTCTCCAGGTGAGCGTCGAGGTTGCCGGCGCCCAGTTCCTGCACGCAGGCGATGGCTTTTTTCTTGACGTTGATATGGCCGGCGACCATCGCATTGATACCGCGGGCAATCTCGGCGTAGCTGCCGGAAAAGCGCGAGGCGTCGATGACCACATCGATATCGCCTTTGTCGTGCTGTTCGGACATGTGGCGCATCTCATCCATCAGGCCGGTGATGTTGCGGCGCAGGGTCTCGATGTTGTCGTTGATGAAGGCTTTCTTGCCAGGCAGTTGTTCCAGCGGCGCCTTGAGGTCGCCTTCGGCGATGGAGCGTACGCAGGCCATGGCCTTTTTCTTCACCTCGATATGGCTGGCCACCAGCGCGTTGATGCCCTGGGCCATCTGGCCGAAGAGGCCCGGCCGCTGGGTACCGAGGGTGGCGTCGATGTCGCCACGGGCGTGCTCGTCGCTGACATGCACCAGATCCTGGCTGAGTCCGCCAAGCTGCTCACCGATCTGCTGCAGTTGTTCCTGAAGCGAGCCTGATACGGCAGGAACCGGCGATGTACTGCTTTCACCGCGTGCGAGCTGCTTCGCGAAGTTGAGCAGAGCTGAGGGCTCGTTGCCCAATTGCTGCTGCAGGCGGTGGTTCAACAGCAGGCACTGCGCGACAACGGCGATCACGGCTACGATGGCAATGGGCATGGCCGCATGGGCTGCCAGATCCGATGCCAGGACAAGACAGGCGAGGGTGGCGGTCGCGCCCAGCGCTGCAAGGCGAATGTTCAGATTCATGGCATGTTGCTCCTTGGTTGGCGGGCAGCGGCGGTACTGCCGTTGTCGAGAATCAGTGCATGGATTTCATCGAGCAGGCTGTGAAACGTCGGGTATCGGCGAGCGTTCCGGTGGCTAGTCATCGTCGCCTCCGCGGTTCAGGCCGACTCGGCCAGCCCGGCACCGGCGAGCCGGTGCAGCTCGTCGAGTGACAGCACACGGCCGATGTCGATCAGCACGACCAGGCCGGTATCGAGCTTGCCCATGCCGATGAGAAAGTCGGTGGGAATGTGGCTGCCGAAGCTGGGCGGTGGCTCGATGTCCTGCGGGGAGATTTCCAGCACGGCATTCACCGCCTCGACGACGATGCCGATGACCTGATCGATACCATCGCGCTGCACTTCCAGAATGACGATGCACGAGCGCCGGCTGACCTGGGTGGCGCCCTGGCCGAAGCGCTGGCGCAGATCCATGATCGGCACCACGCCACCGCGCAGGTTGATCACACCAAGGATGCTCGGCGGCATCAGTGGCACCGGTGTGAGGCGGCCGTATTCGATGATTTCGCGGACGTTGCGGGTACCGACGGCGAAGGCTTCTTCGCCGAGGGTGAAGGTCAGGTACTGCTGGGTGGTATCCGTCACCGCCTGCGGGTTGAAGCTGGGCATGTGTCGCTCCTGGGGCACCCCCTGGTGCCCGCCTGCGAATGGGGCGTGGTCAGTGTTGGAAGCGGATGAAGCCACTGGCCAGCGGCTCCTGCTCATAGCGCTCGCCTGTTTTTTCCGGGCTGCGACGCGGCTGTTTGGCACGCTCGGGGCGCGCGCTGCCGCTTGCGTTGTTGACCTTGAAGAAGTCCATCAACTGCTGCAGCTGCTCGGCCTGACCGCTCATTTCCTCGGCGGTCGCTGCCAGTTCTTCGGAGGCGGAGGCCGATTGCTGGGTGATCTCGCTGAGCTGGTTCATGGCAGCGTTGATCTGCCCGACCCCGGCGCTCTGTTCTTCGGAGGCGGCGGAGATTTCCTGCACCAGGTCGGAGGTCTTGGTGATCGACGGCACCATCTCGTCGAGCAGGGCGCCGGCGCGCTCGGCCAGGGACACGCTGTTCTTGGCCACTTCGCTGATTTCCTGGGCGGCCACCTGGCTGCGTTCGGCCAGTTTGCGCACTTCGGCGGCTACCACGGCGAAGCCCTTGCCGTGCTCGCCGGCACGGGCGGCTTCGATGGCGGCGTTGAGGGCCAGCAGGTTGGTCTGGTAGGCGATGTCGTCGACGATGCCGATCTTGTCGGCGATGGTCTTCATCGCCGCCACGGTGTTCTTGACCGCCTGGCCACCTTCGTCAGCTTCGCGGGCGGCCTTGCTGGCCATGCCATCGGTGACCTTGGCGTTCTCCGTGTTCTGCGCGATGGAGGCGGACATCTGCTCCATCGAGGCGCTGGTTTCCTCGACCGAGGCGGCTTGTTCGGAGGCGCCCTGGCTCATGCTCTGGGCCGTGGAGGAAATCTGCTCGGAAGCACTGGACAGCGAGTCGGCGTTGCTGCGCACCTCGCCGATGATCTGTGCGAGCTTTTCCACCATGCCCTTGATGGCGGCGAGCATGCTGCCGGTGTCGCCAGCCTTGGTCTCGACGTTGACGGTCAGGTCGCCGGCGGCGATGCGCGCCACCATCTCCGCTGCATAGGCCGGCTCACCGCCGAGCTGGCGCAGCAGGTTGCGGGTGATCAGGCCGCCAATCAGCCCGATCACCACCAGTGTGATCAGTGAGACGGTGATGGACACCAGCGTCGCCTGCTGCAGGGTGTCCTGCGCAGCCAGGCTGCCCGTGTCGGCGGCCGTGACGTTGTATTGGAGGTGCGTATTGAGGTCTTCGCTTAGCGGCTCGATGACGTCATGTTGCAGCGCGAGCATGGCATCGCGGGCGGCCTCGTTCTCATTCCTGCGCGACAGAGCCAGTGCGCCGTCAGCGCCTTGCAGAAAGCTGGCGATGCCTTTGCGATCGGCTTCCAGCAGTTGCCCGTCCTTCTCGTCGGACAGCAGCTTGGAGTACTCCTCGATCGCTTGCTGGATGTCGCCTCGGTTGCTCTTGATGCGGGTTTCTATCTCGGCCATCGCCGCATCGTTGGTGGTCAGGATATGGCTATAGAGCAACTGGATCTGTACGTTGATGGCGCTGCGCACCTTGTTCAGGGCGACGATGCTGGGCACCGAGTTGATGTTGCCGTAGTTGGCGGCGGTGAAGACCTGGTTCATCTGCTGATAGCTCAGGCCGGACAACAGCAGGATGCCGAACAGGGCAGACAGAACCAGAAGAATCATCTTTTTACTGATGGTCATTTGCGTGCTCCGGCGCGCTCGCGCGCATTGCATGGAAAGAGGGGGTTTGACCTGCCATGTCTGCGATCTGGCTGATCGACAGCACTTGCTCCATGCGCAGCAGGGTGAGGAATTGCTGATCCAGGCGGGCAATGTCCTCGATGAACTCGCCGCGGATGCGGCTGCCGAATGCGGGGGCCTGGCGGATGGCCTCGGGCTCGATTTCGACGACGGCGTTGACCGCATCGACCAGCGCACCGATCAGGTGGGTTTCCTCTTCGTCGAGGATCTCCACGATGACGATGCAGGTGCGCGCACCCAGTGCGGTTCGGCCATGGCCGAAGCGTTCGGCCAGGTCGATGATCGGCACGATGGCCCCGCGCAGGTTGATCACGCCGCGCACCAGGCTGGGCATCATCGGTACCAGGGTGATCTGGTCGAACTCGAGGATCTCGCGTACGTAGCGAGTCGCCACGCCGTAGGGATCGTCGCCGACGCGGAACGTCAGGTACTGCCGTTGCTGCTCGTGATTGATCAAGGCGTTGATATCGATGCTCATGACTCAGCTCCCGAAGCGGATGAATCCGCTTTCCTGATCGTCGGCCCTTTTCGGCAGGGCGCTGCGTGCAGCGGGTGTGGCGCGCACGGCGCTGTGGCTGCTGCCTTGACTGGCCAGTTGGAAGAACTGCATCAGACTCTGCAGATTGACCGATTGGCCGGTCATTTCCTCGGAGGTGGCGGCCAGCTCCTCGGAGGCGGCAGCGTTTTGCTGGGTGATGTCGCTGAGCTGGGTCATGGCCGCGCTGATCTGGTTGACGCCGGTGTTCTGCTCCTCGGACGCCGCAGCGATTTCCTGCACCAGGTCAGAGGTCTTGGCGATCGACGGCAGCATGTGATCGAGCAGGCTGCCGGCGCGTTCGGCCAGGGAGACGCTGCTCTTGGCCACTGCGCTGATTTCCTGGGCCGCCACCTGGCTGCGTTCGGCCAGCTTGCGCACCTCGGCGGCGACCACGGCGAAGCCTTTGCCATGCTCGCCGGCGCGAGCCGCTTCGATGGCCGCATTGAGTGCCAGCAGGTTGGTCTGGTAGGCGATGTCGTCGACGATGCCGATCTTGTCGGCGATGGTCTTCATCGCCGCCACGGTATCGCGCACCGCCTGGCCACCTTCGCTGGCCTCGCAGGACGCCTTGCCGGCCATACCGTCGGTAATCTTGGCGTTTTCCGTGTTCTGCGCGATTGAGGCAGACATCTGCTCCATTGCCGCGCTGGTTTCTTCGACCGACGCCGCCTGGCTGGAGGCCGCCTGGCTGAGGCTCTGGGCCGTGGCGGAAATTTCCTCGGCGGCGCTGCTGAGCGCACCGGTGGACAGCTGCACCTGACCGATGACGTCGGCCAGTTTGTGCACCGTGGTATTGAGCGACTGCTGCAGTTCCTCCAGATGCCCCTTGTGCTGGCCGCTCATGGTGCGCGTCAGGTCGCCTTCGGCGAGCCCGGCGATCACGCTCATGGCTTCGCGCAGGGGGCGGATGATGGTTTCCAGCGTGTCATTGATGCCCTCGACGATGCGGCGGAAGTCCCCCTGATGGCAGCTGGCATCGGCACGGGTGTCGAGACGCCCTTCGAGCGCGGCCTGGCTGAGCATCTGGGTATCTTCGATCAGGGCCTGAACGTTACGCCGCAGGGTCTCGATGTTGTCGTTGATGAAGGCCTTCTTGCCGGGGAACTGCTCCAGCGGCGCAGCCAGGTCGCCCTCGCTGAAGGCCTTGATGCAGGCCATGGCCTTCTTCTTCACGCTGATGTGGCCGGCGACCATGGCGTTGATGCCCTGGGCGATCTCGGCATAGCTGCCTCGGAAGTGCGAGGCGTCGATCATCACGTCGATATCGCCCTTGTCGTGCTCCTCGGACATGTGGCGCATTTCGCTCATCAGGCCGGAGAGGTTGCCACGCAGGGTCTCGACGATGTCGTTGATGAAGGCTTTCTTGCCGGGGAACGGCTCCAGCGGCGCCTCGAGATCGCCTTCGGCGATGCATCTGACGCAGGCCATGGCTTTCTTCTTCACGCTGATATGGCCGGCGACCATGCTGTTGATGCCTTGGGCAATCTCGGCGTAGCTGCCGGAAAAACGCGCAGCGTCGATGACTACGTCGATATCGCCTTTATCGTGGGCTGCGGACATATGGTGCATCTCGCCCATCAGGCCGGTGATAGTGCTGCGCAGGGTTTCGATGGTGTCGTTGATGAAGGCCTTCTTGCCGGGGAACTGCTCCAGCGGCGCCTTGAGATCGCCATCGGCAATCGAGCGGACGCAGGCCATGGCTTTTTTCTTCGCCTCGATATGGCTGGCCACCAATGCGTTGATGCCCTGCGACACGTCGCCGTAGAGGCCGGGTAGGCGGGTATCGAGCGTCACGTCGATGTCGCCACGGGCATGTTCGTCGCTGACCTGGCGCAGGTTCTGCGCCAGCCCGCCGAGCTGGCCGCCGATCTGCTGCAGGCGATCCTGCAGCGAGCCAGCCGGGGCTATCACCTGTTGTTGGCGGCTACCTTCACCACGAGCTAGCTGTTCAGCAAGGTCGAGCAGAACCTGAGGTTCGGCACCCAGTTTCTGCAGGCTGAGTTGCAGGAGCAGGCCCTGCACGACAACGGCGACCACAGCCACGATGGCGACGGGGATGGCAGCGCTGGCAGGCAGGTTGAAGGCCAAAACCAGCAGGGCGAGGGTGGCGGTTGCGATCAGAGCCGCGATACGAAGAGAGAGGTTCATTGCACGGTGCTCCTCAACTGGCTGGACGGGCTGACGGCACGTGGGCCGCCGCTTTGCGTGATCTGGGCCAGCAGGCCCGGAATGTCGAGGATCAGAGCGACGGCGCCGCTGCCGAGGATGGTGAAGCCGCTCAGCGCCGGTACCTGGCAGAACACCTTGCCCAGCGGTTTGATCACGGTCTGGAATTCGCCGAGCAACTGATCGACTACCAGCCCGGCACGCACGCCGGCGTAGCGCACCACCACCACGTTTTCACGCCGTGGTGGCTGGCCCTGGTCATCGAACATCTGGCGCAGGCGGATGAATGGCAGCACGTTGCCGCGCAGATCGAGGTGCTGCTGGCCGGTAATCTGGTCGCTGGGCAGCTCGATGCATTCCTCGACCATGTCCAGTGGCACCACGTAGCTGGCCTGGCCGACGCCGATGAGGAAGCCATCAATGATCGCCAGGGTCAGTGGCAGGCGAATGCGCACGCAGGTGCCCTGGCCCAGCTTGCTGTCGAGTTCGACGGTACCGCGCAGGGCGGTGATGTTGCGCTTGACCACGTCCATGCCGACGCCACGGCCGGAGAGGTTGCTGATCTGCTCGGCGGTGGAGAAGCCGGGCTCGAAGATCAGGTTGAAGATCTCCTTGTCGCTGAGCTGCTGGCCTTCGTTGATCAGGCCGCGCTGAGTGGCCTTGGCCAGGATCTTCTGCGGGTTGAGACCGCCGCCATCGTCGGAGACTTCGATGACGATGCCGCCGGCCTCGTGGTAGGCGTTGAGGCGTACCACGCCCTGCAGCGACTTGCCGCTTTCGCGCCGCGCGTCGGCCGATTCGATGCCGTGATCCATGGCGTTGCGCACCAGATGGGTGAGGGGATCGCCGATCTTCTCCACCACGGTCTTGTCCAGTTCGGTGTCGCCGCCGCTGATCTGCAGCACGATGTCCTTGCCCAGTTCCTTGGAGACGTCGCGCACCACGCGCTGGAAGCGGTTGAAGGTGGCGCCGATCTGCACCATGCGCAGGGTCAGGGCGCTGTCGCGAACTTCCTCGACCAGGCGCGAGAGGGTTTCGGCGGACTCGCTCATGTCGGTCAGGCCGCTGCGCTGGGCCAGCATGCGCGTGTTGGCGCCGGCGATGATCAGCTCGCCGACCAGGTTGATCAGTTGATCGAGCTTGGTCGCGTCGACGCGGATCAGGTTGGCATCGTTGCCACTGCGGGCGGACTCTTTGCCCGAATTGCTGCGCGCCTCCGGGCTGGCCGCCGGTACCTGGGCGCTGCTGTTGACCTGGCTCGTGGCGCTATCGATGAGGGTCGGTGCGCCGGCACTGGCGCTGAGCATTTCAGGGCTCAGGCCGGTGCAGCGCGCCAGGCGTTCGAGTTGTGCCTCGCCTTCGCTGGCGCGCTCCTGCAGCAGCGCCTGGAAGTCGCTCAGGCTGGCGCCGGGTGGCAGCAGGCGGATGCTGCCTTCTTCGCGCACGAACTCGAAGGCGCCCTCGATGGCGCTGGCCTCGGCGTCGCTGGCGAAACTGAGCTCCAGGCCCAGGTAGCAGGTTTCCGCATCCAGTTCGTCGAGCGCGGGCAGGTGGTCGAGCACCGTTTCGATATGCAGCACCTGGCCGAGGGTGCTCAGGTAACGGATGAAGGCCAGCGGATCCATGCCGTTGCGCAGGGTGTCGGGGCCGAAGCGCAGCGACAGGTGCCAGTGCGGGCTGCCACCCGTGGCGCGACTTTCCTGTTCGCTGCTGGCGCACGGCGCAGGCTCTGCGCTGGCCGGTTGCGCCTGCAGGTAGCGGCTCAGAGCGGTGATCAGTTCCTGGCCGTTGGCGGTCACGCTTTCGGGTAACTCCGCCAGGTCGCCGCCGTCGGCCAGGTGGCGGATCAGCCCGGCGAGGTGGTCGCCGACCTTGAGCATCAGGGCGATCAGATCGGCGTCGAGGTGCAGCTCGCCGCCGCGCACGCGGTCAAGCACGCTTTCGGCGACGTGGGTGAAGGCGACGATGCCGTCGAAGCCGAACAGCCCGGACGAGCCCTTGATGGTGTGGGCCGCGCGGAAGATGGCGTTGATCAGCTCGGGATCGTCCGGGTTGTGTTCCACCTGCAGCAGGGCATCTTCCATCTGCAGCAGCAGTTCCTGGCTCTCGGCGATGAAGGTGCCGATGACACTGTCGAGGTTCATCAGTTGACCTCCGGATCGGTCAGTAAATCGGTCAGCCCGCTCAGGGTGAGCAGCTCGCGTACCACGGCGCTGGCGCCCTGCAGGCGTAGCTCGATGTCCTGGCGGCGTGCCTGCTCGCGGGTGGCCAGCAGCAGTTGCAGGCCGGCGCAGTCGAATTCGTCGATGCCGCTCAGGTCGATTTCGAGGGCGATGGCGCCCTGCAGGGCGACGCTCAGGCGCGGTTTGGTATCGGCAGCGGTGTAGATGCTCAGTGCGCCTTCGAGCGCCAGACGGCGGATCTCATCGGCTGTGGTGGTCGCGTGCATGGCGCACCTCGCGAATCAGGGCAGGATCAGTTTGGAAACGGCGGTGAGCATCTGCGCCGGCTGGAAGGGCTTGACCACCCAGGCCTTGGCACCGGCAGCCTGGCCTTCGCTCTTCTTGGCGTCGCCGGCTTCGGTGGTGAGCATGATCACGGGGGTGAACTTGTAGTTGGGCAGCGTCTTGACGTTCTTCAGGAAGGTGATGCCGTCCATGTTCGGCATGTTCACGTCGCTGATGATCAGGTGCACCTTGCGTCCGTCGAGCTTGGTCAGCGCATCCTTGCCATCGACGCCTTCGATGACGTCGTAGCCGGCGCTTTTCAGGGTCATGCCGACGACCTGGCGGATGGAGGCGGAGTCGTCGACGATGAGAATGGTCTTGGCCATGGGGCATGTCCTCAGAAGAAGGTGATGTCGGAAGCGCTATCGGCGGCGGCGGTGTTGCGGCGACCGTGATGGATGGCGTGCTGTTCGGGCATGGTGTAGGTGTGCGACAGCTCGTTGAGCCAGGTGCGCGCGTCGACCCGTTCGCAGGGTTCGCTCAGGTGGGTGCCCAGACGCTGGATGTCGTCGCGCATGTGGCCGAGCATCTGGCTGACACGATCCTGGAATTGCAGCGCCACCAGCACGTCGGAGATTTCGTCGCCCACGGCCTTGTTCTCCTGATGCAGCACCGTGCCGTGCTCGACCAGGCGAGTGGCGCTGCCGCGCAGGTCGGTGATGAGGTGGTGGATCACCTCGCTGGCACTTTTCAGGGTGTTGGCATCGCGATCGGTGTGTTCGTTGGAAACCTGCAGGGTGCGTTCGATGGCCGCGCTGACGGTCTCGATGGTCTCGTCGATGCGCTTGCCGGTGGCTTCTGAAAGGGTGGAAAGCTTGCGCACTTCATCGGCGACGACGGCGAAACCACGCCCGGCCTCGCCAGCCCGTGCGGCTTCGATGGCGGCGTTGAGGGCCAGCAGGTTGGTCTGTTTGGCGACGTCACCGACCTCCTTGGCCATGGTGCGCAGTTGCGTGGTGTAGCCGCTGAGGCTGACCACCTCGGCCAGCAGGGTTTCCTTGCTGCTCAGCGCCTGGCGCAACTGACCGACGATGTCCTCCAGGTCGCTCTCGCTGCTGGCCAGCAGGCTGAGCAGCGATTGTTCATCATCCTGATTGTCGGTGCTGATCACCGCACTGATGCGCTGAGCCAGTTGGGTGAAACGCGCGCTGAGCGATTCGATGGCGGTTTCAGTGTGCTGTCGCGCCGCCTCGATCTGCTGCGACCAGACGGGGGACAGGCCACGGCACAGATCGGCCAGGCCGTCGACATGGCGCTGGGCCTCCTCTGCCTGGCCGTCGCGGATGCCATTCTGGTAGGCCTGCGCGGTGGCGGCGGCCTGTTTGCCGGCCAGGCTACGTACGCTGGCGTGCACCAGAGCGCCGGGCAGCAGCGCGGCGATCAGCCAATAGGCGCTGGGCAGCATGAGCACCAGCCAGACGAGCAGCAGGCTGCCGAGGCTGGCCAGCGTGGCGGGAAGCCAGGAGATCCGGGGGGCGTTGGTCTGGGTGGTCACGTTGACACTCCATCGAGCAGCGAAGCCGGGCATGGGCGGCCCGTTCTTGGCTATCAGGATGGTGTGTCGGCGTTGGCCAGGGCATCGGTGCATCCCGATGATGGCGTAGGGCCACTCCTTTTTTTTGTAGGACGATTCCTACCTTGACAAGCGCTCCGTCATGGCGAAGCGGATGATGTCGGCGTTGCAGCTGAAGCCCATTTTTTCCATCAGCCGGGTCTTGTGCGTGCTGACGGTCTTGTTGCTGATGGCCAGGCGCTCGGCGATCTGGTTGACGCCCAGGCCGTCAGCGAGCAGGCGCAGGATCTGGAATTCCCGATCCGACAGGCTGTCCAGGCCGCTGTCGCGCGGTTCGGAATTGGCGAAGGCCAGCTGTTCGGCGATGCGCGGATCCAGGTAGCGACCACCGCCGGCGACCTTGTTGATGGCGGCGAGCAGGGTTTCGGCGTTGTGATCCTTGGTCAGGTAGCCGCTGGCGCCGGCCCGCAGCGCGCGTTGGGCGATCTGCGGTTCGTTGTGCATGCTCAGCACCAGGATGGGCAACTTGGCGTAATGGCCGTGGATGCGGGCGATCAGATCCTCGCCGCTGATGCCGGGCATGCTCATGTCCAGCAGCACCAGATCGACCTCCACGTTGCGCAGGCTCTCCAGCACCTGGCCGCCGTTCTCCGCTTCGGCGACTACCTGCAGGCGGTTGTCGAACTCGATCAACTGCTTGAGGCCGTTGCGCATGATGGTGTGATCGTCAGCGATCATGATCCGCGTCATGGGGCCTCCTGGGTCGACTTGATGGGCAGGGTCGCCTGGACAGTGGTGCCCTGGCCGGGGTGGCTGAAAATGACCACTTCGCCGCCCAGGCTGATGCCGCGTTCGCGCATGCCGGCCAGCCCCAGCGAACGTTTGTTGACCGAGGCGGGGTCGAAGCCACGACCGTTGTCGGTGATATCCAGGCGGTAGGTGTCGTCGATGCGCTCGAGGCTCACCACGGTGCGCGTGGCGCCGGAGTGGCGAGCGACATTGTTCAGCGCCTCCTGGACGATACGGAAAGCGGTGGTGGCTTGGTCGTCGGTCAAGGCCGGTTCTTCGCTGTGGGTGGTCAGTTCGCAGGCAATCCGGGTGTGTTGGCGAAACTCGCTGATCAGCCATTCCAGTGCCGGGTAGAGGCCCATGTTGAGCACGGCCGGGCGCAGGCTGGTGGCGATGGTGCGCACCACCTGGATGGTGCGGTCGCACAGCCCCATCAGGTTATCCACGGCAGGGTTCAACCCTGGCGCCTGGCTGCCGAATTGCAGGTTTAGCATGGAAATGCCCATGCGCAAGGCCGTCAGGTGCTGGCCCAGTTCGTCATGGATTTCCTGGGCGATCAGCTTGCGCTCTTCTTCCCGCGCCGATTCCCGCCGGCTGGTCAGTTCGCGCAGTTGCTGGTTGCTGGCGGCCAGGCGCCGCTCGGCCTTGCGGATGTTGGTGATGTCGCGAGCCAGGGACAGCACGCTGGTCACCTCGCCGTGGTCATCACGCTCGGGTACCAGCTGCACGAGGTAATGCAGGTGCTGGTCGACCGGGCCGTCGATGCCGTGAATCAGTTCTTCTTCCAGGGACTTACCGCTTTTGGCGACCTCCCGCACCATCTCGGCCATGATGTCGACTTGTGAGTTGTCGCCAAAGGCATCACGTGCCGGGCGGCCTCTGGCCTCCACCAGAGGCAGCCGGCACAGTGCTTCCAGCGCCGGGTTGGCATAGATCAGGCGGAAGTCGGGAGTGAGGCGGCCGATGGCGTCATGGGTGTTCTCGATCAGGGCACGGAACTGGCGCTCGTTGTGCCGCAGGGTATCGGTCAGACGTTGTTGTTCGGTGAGATCGTGCAGCAATGCCAGACTGTAGCCGCGCCGATCGTAGTGGAAACGAGTGAATTTCACCGACAGGTGACGGCGTGTACCGTCGATGGGATTGCTCAGTTCCAGATGCACCGCTTGCTGGTCGCGTATGAGCTCCTGCAACTGTTCGTCACTATGCAGGGCCAGCGGTATCAGGGCCTGGCCGATGTTCTGGCCAAGCAGATACTTGCGAGCCTGGCCCATCAGTACGGTGGCCGCTTCATTGAGGTAGCGGATATTCAGCGCGTCATCCAGCAGCAGGGCGCCGTCGGCGGTGAAGTCGAGCGCGAAGCTGAGCAGATAGACCAGCTCGGCACGTTCCTGGGTCGAACGGGGTGGGCTCAGGCGAATGAGGAAATGATCGACGTCCGATCCATTCGTCGAAATGCCGGAAACACTGGTTCTCAGCCATTGGTAGGCCTCGCCTGGGTTACCAATGCGCAACTCGCCGCAGGGAATATCGGCCTGCTGGCGGCGTGCGCGCTCCAGAGCGTAAGTGAGCGCGTCCTGATCTTGCGGGTGCAACCAGTGCGTCAGCGGCTGGTGTGTCGGCACCTGCAGCGGCGTACCGAGCAAGCGCAGCAGGGCGGGATTGCCCTGCTTCAGGCAACCGTCGAGATCCAGTACGCCTAGACCGACCGGTGCCGTATGCCATGCTGCGTCACGCAGGGCATCTGCCGTATGCGTCTCTTCCAAAGCCTTCCCCCGATGGCATGACCTTTCCAGTATGGGTCAGTTTTCCGGTTGCGGCGGGCGTATTGAGCCCCGGCTCAGGTGCGCTCGGTGCGCAGGATGTACGCAGGTATCTGCTCCAGCGGAATCTCGCGGCTCACCGCCCCGAGTTTCTTCGCCTCCTTGGGCATGCCGTAGACGACGCAACTGGCTTCGTCCTGGCCGAGGGTGAAGGCGCCGGCCTCGTGCATTTCGCGCAGGCCACGGGCGCCGTCGTCGCCCATGCCGGTCATGATGATGCCGGTGGCGTTGGCACCCGCAGCACGGGCGGTGGAGCGGAACAGCACGTCCACCGAGGGTTTGTGGCGACTCACGGGTGGGCCGTCGACCACTTCGACCATGTACTGCGCGCCACTGCGCTTGAGCAGCATGTGGCGGCCTCCGGGCGCGATCAGCGCGCGGCCGGGGATGACCCGGTCACCGTGGCGGGCTTCGAGCACTTCGATCTGGCACAGGCCGTTGAGACGTTCGGCGAAGGCCGCGGTGAATTTCTCCGGCATGTGCTGGACGATGACGATGCCCGGGCACACGCGCGGCAAGGCGGTGAGCACGTATTCCAGCGCTTGGGTGCCGCCGGTGGAGGTGCCGATGGCGACGACCCGCTCGGTCGTGCGGGCCATGGCGCTCGGGCTGGCGGGCGGTAATACCGCGTCGGCGCCCAGCTTGGGCGTGACGGCGGGTTTTTCCTTGAGCTGGCGCAGGTTGGCGCGCGCGGCGGCCTTGACTGCGCCGAGCAGGTCATCGCTGGCGTTGACGAGAAATTTGCGCAGGCTCATCTGTGGCTTGGTGACGATGCTCACGGCGCCTGCAGCCAGCGCCTGCATGGTGGTGCTGGCGCCCTTTTCGGTGAGCGTGGAGCAGATCACCACGGGCGTCGGGCGTTCGGCCATCAGCTTCTTGAGGAAGGTGATGCCGTCCATGCGCGGCATTTCGACGTCGAGGACGATCACGTCGGGCCATTCGCGCTCCATTTTGCTCAGGGCGAACAGCGGATCGGCAGCGGTGCCCAGCACCTCGATGGCCGGGTCGGCGCCCAGCACCGAGGCCAGCACCTGACGCACGACGGCGGAATCGTCGACGATCATGACTTTGATGGGTTTCATGCAGACTGCACTCCAGTGGGGCTTCCACTGCCGGGTACGATGGGCGACAGCTTCAGGGCGAGCTGGCCGCTCCAGATGTCGAAAAGCAGGTGCCGGTGGCCGGTTCCACCGACGTGCTCGCCATGGCTCATCAAGCCGTGCATGGCGAGGAGCTTGTAGGCCATGTCGATATTCTGCTGACCGACGTGGCGTTTGCCGCGGTTTCCGACGTTCGGAAACATATTGCCGCCGCCGAAGATGCGCACGTGATATTCGTTGGCGCGGGTGCCGTGCGCGCTGATGGCTTCCAGCAGCATGAGCATGGCCTCGTCGCCGTAGCGTCCGTCCAGTTTGGCAGTGGGTTGGCCACGGGTGGGCAGCATGTAATGGCACATGCCGCCGAGTCGATGGCGCGGGTGCCAGAACACCAGGGATACGCAGGAGCCCAGCAGCGTGCGGATGCGCGTGCCGACGCCGGCAAAGTGCACATCGCCCGGTTGCAGGTAGACGTCACGCGTCGTTACGGGCTTAGGCATCGGGTTTGCGGTAGATCGATGGTTTCACGACCTTCAGCGTGTCATCGATACCGTTGAGACTTTCCGAGTGGCTGATCAGAAAGTAGCCGCCTGGCCGCAAGCGGCTGAGCAGACGCTTGACGACTTGACGCTTGGTATCACCGTTGAAGTAGATCATGACGTTACGCAGGAAGATCACGTCGAACAGACCGGTCTCCGGCAGTGGGTTGTTCAGGTTGATCTGTTCGAAGCGTATTCGTCGCCGGATCGAAGGGCATATCAGCATGCTGCCCTCGTTGGCGCCCACGCCGCGAAAGCAGTGCTGCACCCGCATCTGGCGCGGGATGTCGTCACTGTCTTCCAGACGATAGACGCCGGCGCGGGCGCGATCCAGCACCCGTTGGCTGATATCCGACGCCAGGATTTCCCAGGGCCTCTCGCCGAGCACATCCGCCAGCAGCAGGGCAATGCTGTAAGGTTCCTCACCGCTGGAGCAGGCGCCGCTCCAGATACGCAACGGGCGCCCACTGGGGATCAACCCCGGCTGGCCCAGGCGTTCACGCAGGAAGTCGAAGTGCTTGGGCTCACGGAAGAAGTAGGTTTCGTTGGTGGTCAGCAGGTCGACGCAGTGCTGCAACTCCGCCGGGCTCTGGTTGAGGCGCCGGAAGTAGTCGCCGTAGCTGTCCAGCTCGAATTCGCGCAGGCGCTTGCTCAGGCGCCCGGCTACCAGCGGTTTCTTCGCATCGGACAGGCTGATGCCGGCAATGTCGTGGATCAACTGGCGAAACTGATCGAACTCACGATCACTGAGCGCGACGGCGGTACTGCTCATGGCTGTTCCTGGCTGGGGGCTCGCTGCGTGCTGGCCTGCTCCAGCAGGCTGATCTCGTCATCGGACAGCACTCGACCTACATCGAGCAACACGACCAGGCGTTCGTTCAACTTACCCATGCCTCGGATGAAGTCGGCGCGGATACGGTTACCGAAGCTGGGGGCAGGCTCGATCTGATCGGCACCGAGCTCCAGCACCTCGCTGACCGCATCGACCACCATGCCGATCACACGCAGGCCGTCCTCCGTGGCGATCTCCAGAATGACGATACAGGTGCGCGGGCCAATCACGGTCGCGCTGCCGCCGAAGCGCAGCCCCAGGTCGATGACCGGCACCACGGCGCCGCGCAGGTTGATCACGCCGAGGATGCTCGGCGGCATCATCGGCACGCTGGTCAGGTGGCCGTACTCGATGATCTCGCGCACGGCATGGATGTCGACGGCGAACAACTCCTTCGCCAGGGCGAAGGTCAGGTACTGGCCGGCGGCGCTGAGGGGTGCGGCAGTCATCGACTACTCCTGAAAGCGCACGTAGCCAGCAGGCAGGCCGCCGGCCATCAGCGTGGACGCGTCGTCATCGGCCTGAGTGGCGCGTGGCGAGTGGCCCGAACGCGGTACCGGAGCGTGACGCTGCGGGCTGCGGGCACCTGGTGTGCTGTTGAGCTTGAAGAAGTCCATCAGTTGCTGCAGTTGCTCGGCCTGGCCGCTCATTTCCTCGGCAGTGGCTGCCAGCTCCTCGGAGGAGGAGGCGTTCTGCTGGGTGATTTCGTTGAGCTGATTCATGGCTGTGCTGATCTGGCCGACGCCCGAGCTCTGCTCTTCGGAGGCGGCGGCGATTTCCTGCACCAGATCGGAGGTCTTGGCGATGGACGGCACGATCTCGTCGAGCAGGGTGCCGGCGCGTTCGGCCAGTTGCACGCTGGACTTGGCCACCTCGCCGATCTCTTGTGCGGCAACTTGGCTGCGTTCAGCTAGCTTGCGTACTTCGGCAGCGACCACGGCGAAGCCCTTGCCATGCTCGCCGGCGCGCGCGGCTTCGATGGCGGCGTTGAGCGCCAGCAGATTGGTCTGGTAGGCGATGTCATCGACGATGCCGATCTTGTCGGCGATGGTTTTCATCGCCCGTACGGTTTCCTTGACCGCCTGGCCGCCTTCGCCAGCTTCGCCGCTGGCCTTGCTCGCCATACCGTCGGTGATGCGCGCGTTCTCGGTGTTCTGCGCGATGGAGGCGGACATCTGCTCCATCGAGGCGCTGGTTTCTTCTACCGAAGCCGCCTGCTCGGAGGCCGCCTGGCTCATGCTCTGCGCGGTCGCGGAGATTTCCTCGGAGGCGCTGGTCAGCGCGTCGGCGTTGCTGCGCACTTCGGAGATGATCTGCGCCAGGCGCTGCGACATGCCGTGGATGGCGGCCAGCATGCTGGTGGTGTCGCCTGGGCGGGTATTGATCTGCACACGCAGGTCGCCTTCGGCGATGCGCGACACCACCTCTGCGGCATAGCCCGGCTCGCCGCCGAGCTGGCGTACCAGGCTGCGGGTGATCAGCCAGGCCAGGAGAATGGAAATAAGGACTGCCACGCCGCCGATGATCATCAGCTGCAAACGAGACTCTTCGTAGAGGGCCGTGGCTTCGTCTGAGCTCTTGTCCATCAGCCCAGCCTGGAACTTGAGCATGTTATCTGCAGCTGCGAGCAACTCGTTGTTGGTGGGAATCAACTGCTCATACAGATAGCTTTCCGCCCGCTCCTGATCATCGAGCATGGTGAAAATTTCATCGTAACGTTTGCCTATGGCGTCTCGTGCCGTATTGACCTTAGCCATCAGCTCGCGCCCTTCCGGCGTATTGATCATGCGCCCGAGTTCTTCGGTGGCATCCGCACGGCGTTGGCGGCTTGCACTGATCAACTCACGGTTCTTCTCGTCAGAGGCGCTATCGTCAATCAACAAGATATCGCGGATGAAACGAGCTTGATTGAGGGTCTCGTCCTTGATGCTTTGAGCCAATAGCACCTTGGCGTAGCGATCCTCGACGATGAAGGTGCTGGAATCATTGATCGCACTCATGCGTATGATCCCCAGCAGCGTCGCCATTATCAGCAGGAGCACGACCATGCCAAAGCCCAGCCCCAGCTTGGTCGCCACTTTCATATTCTTGAACATGGTTACTTTCTCCATTTGACCTGGTCGGTTGCTCAGGTGCGTGCTTTGTTGCCGGAAGCCGCAATTTCGGCGACCGCCAGGGTGTTTTCGATGGTCAGAAGGACGATGAAGTCGTCCCCCTGGCGCACCATGCCGTGAATGAAGTCGCTGCGGATGGGGTTGCCGAACGCTGGCGCCGGGCGGATCTGCGCGGCGGCGACCTCCAGCACTTCGCTGACGGCGTCGACGATGATGCCCAGTACCTGAGCGTCCTCTTCTTCCACCACCTCGACGATGATGATGCAGCTGCGCTTGTCGATGCGGCTTGGGCCCTGGCCGAAGCGCAGGTTCAGGTCGATCACTGGCACCACCGCGCCGCGCAGGTTGATCACGCCATGGATGCACGAGGCCGCCATGGGCACACGGGTAAGCTGCGGGTACTCGATGATCTCGCGCACGCTCAAACCGTCGAGGGCATAACGTCGGGCGTTGAGTTCGAAGGTCAGGTACTGGCGCGAGGCGTCTTGCTCGTCGACCACCTTCCCCGAGGCTGGAAGCATTGCCACCGGGTGCTGCGGCGAACTCGCCGGATTATCGGGAAGACTCATGATGTGCGCTCATTGGCTGATTTCAGGCTTCGCTGGTGAGCGGAGCCGCGTTCGTCGTGGTGCTGGACAGGTCGGTGAGCAGGCTGGGAATGTCGAGAATCAGCGCCACGGCGCCGCTGCCCAGAATGGTGAAGCCCCCGACGCCACGGCAGGTTTCGAACAGCTTGCCCAGCGGCTTGATCACGGTCTGGAACTCGCCCATCAGGTGGTCGACCACCAGGCCGACGCGCTGCCCGGCGTAGCTGACCACGACGACGTTCTCACGTCGGGGCGGCTGGCCAGCTTCGTCGAACAACTCGCGCAGGCGGATGAACGGCAGCACTTCGCCGCGCAGCGAGATGTGCCCACGATCATGGCGGGCATTGACCTCTAGCTCGATGCATTCCTCGACCAGATCCAGCGGAATCACGTAACCGGCCTGGCCGACGCCGACCAGGAAGCCATCGATGATGGCCAGGGTCAGCGGCAGGCGAATGCGTACGCAGGTGCCTTCGCCGAGGGTGCTGTCCAGGTCGATGCTGCCGCGCAGGGCGGTGATGTTGCGCTTGACCACGTCCATGCCGACGCCGCGACCGGAGAGGTTGCTCACCTGCTCGGCGGTGGAGAAGCCCGGCTCGAAGATCAGGTTGAAGGTTTCCTTCTCGGTCAGCGTCTGCCCCTCGCTGATCAGACCGCGTTCGCGGGCCTTGGCCAGGATGCGCTGCGGGTCGAGGCCGCCGCCATCGTCGGCGACTTCCAGAACGATGCTGCCGGCATCGTGGTAGGCGTTAAGGCGCACGTTGCCCTGTGCTGGCTTGCCCCGCGCCTGGCGCATGGCCTGCGACTCGATGCCGTGATCCATGGCATTGCGCACCAGGTGCGTGAGCGGGTCGGTGATGCGCTCGACGACGGTCTTGTCCAGCTCGGTATCACCGCCGCTGATGGACAGGGCGATGTCCTTGCCCAGTTCCTTGGACACGTCACGTACCACGCGCTGGAAGCGGTTGAAGGTGGCGCCGATCTGCACCATGCGCAGGGTCAGGGCGCTGTCGCGGACTTCCTCGACCAGGCGTGAGAGCAGTTCGGTGGATTCCAGCATTTCGGCATGGCCGCATTGCTGGGCGGTCATGCGCGCCCCGGCGCCAGCGATGATCAGTTCGCCGACCAGATTGATCAGTTGGTCGAGCTTGCCGGCATCGACGCGAATCAGGTTGCCTTCATTGCTGCGGTTTTCCTTGACCTGTTGCTGCTTCTGCAGGGCAGCGGCGATCACCGGCGGCTGCACCAGGCTCTCCTCCACCAGCACCTGGCCGATGGGGCGTGCTTCAGCCTGTTGCTGGCCTTGCACCTGGGTGTGCAGCACCTCCTGCAGTTCGGCAGCGGTCAGGGTGCCGCAGCGCATGAGGATTTCGCCGAGGCGCATGTCCTCTTCCGGCAAGGTGCGGATCAGCTCCAGGTATTCCTCGGATTTGCTGTTGGGCGGCAGGATGCGGATCAGGCTGTCTTCGCGGACGAACTCGAAAGCCCCTTCGATGGTGGCCTTGTCCGCCTCGCTGGCGAAGGCGACCTCGAAGCCCAGGTAGCAGGTTTCCGGATCCATCTCGGCGGCCGGCGGTACGCGGTCGAGCAGCGGTACGATGCTGACGATGCGTCCGAAGGTGTTGAGATAGCGCAGCAGCGACAGTGGATCCATGCCGTTGCGCAGCGTGTCCGGGCCGAAACGCAGCGAGAGGTGCCAATGGTCGGCGCTGACGCCGCCGACACTGCTGCGCTCGACCAGCCCATTGCTGGACGGCAGGTTGCTCGTGTTCTGCGGCGCGTCCATATAGAGGCTGAGCTGGTCGCCCAGTTGATGGTTCTGTTCGAGCAGGGCAGGGTCGAGCTGGTCGAGTGTCTGGCCTTCGTCGAGCAGGTCGATCAGGTGGCCCAGGTGGTCGCCCACCTGCAGGAACAGGGCGGTCAGGGTGCCGTCGAAACGCAGTTCGGCATTGCGAATCCGATCCAGCACGCTTTCGGCAATATGGGTGAAGCCGACGATCAGGTCGAGGCCGAAGAGGCCGGCCGAACCCTTGATGGTGTGGGCCGCACGAAAGATCGCATTGATGGTATCAGCATCGTCCGGGGCGCTTTCCAGCACCAGCAGGGCTTCCTCCATCTGTTCGAGCAGTTCCCGGCTCTCGGCGATGAATATCTTGAGTACTTCGTCCATATCCATGCCGTGTCACTCGCCGCTGGGTTTGATCAGGATGGGGTCGCCGAAGAAGGACGCCAGGCCAGAGAGTTCGAAGGCATCGATGACGGCCGGACTGTGATGGCTCAGGCGCAGCTGGCAGCCCTGGCGCTCGGCTTCCTGCTTGGTCAGCACCAGCAGTTGCAGGCCGGCGCAGTCGATTTCGTCGAGGGCGGAGAGATCCAGTTCCACCTCCGCACCCGGCGCCAGTGCGCGCATCAGCAGATCCAGGTTCTCGCTGACGCTGTAGATGGTCAGGCCACCTTCCAGCGGCAGGATGCGGTACAGGTTCTCGCCCGGCGCGTCGGTCATGGCGCCGTTCTCATGGCAGGATCAATTTGGAAACGGCGGTGAGCATCTGCGCCGGCTGGAAGGGCTTGACCACCCAGGCTTTGGCCCCGGCCGCACGACCTTCTTCCTTCTTCGCTTCGCCGGCTTCGGTGGTGAGCATGATCACCGGGGTGAACTTGTAGGCGGGCAGTTGCTTGACGTTCTTGAGGAAGGTGATGCCGTCCATGTTGGGCATGTTCACGTCGCTGATGATCAGGTGCACCTTGCGGCCATCGAGTTTTTTCAGGGCATCCTTGCCGTCGCAGCCTTCGATCACATCGTAGCCGGCCCCTTTCAGGGTGATGCCCACGACCTGGCGAATGGATGCCGAGTCGTCGACGATGAGTACGGTCTTGCCCATGGGGTACCTCAGAAGAAAGTGATGTCGGAATCGTTGCGTTTGCCGGGCGCATCGCCCCGGTGAATCGCGTGCTGTTCGGGCATGGTGTAGGTCTGCGCCAGCTCTTGCAGCCAGCGTTGGCTGTCCAGCATTGGCGGCGTTTCACCCGTCGAGCGCAGGCGCTGGCGTTCTTCGACGTGCAGTTGCAGCTTGTCCAGATCGTCGCGCACATGGCCGAGCATCTGGCTGATGCGATCCTGGAACTGCAGGGCGACCAGCACTTCGGCGATGTCCTGAGCGACGATTTCACTCTGGCTGCGCATGGATTCGTTGTGGCTGACGATGCCGCTGGCGCTGTGGTGGAAACGGGTAATTACGCCATTGATGACTTCACTGGCGTTGTTCAGTGTCAGCGCATCGGTCTTGGCATATTCCTGGGAGATGGCCAGGGTCTTGTGGATGGCGCCGTTGACGATGTTCACGGTTTCGCCGATGCGCTGGCCGGTTTCGCCCGACATCGCCGAGAGCTTGCGTACCTCATCGGCGACCACGGCGAAGCCGCGACCGCTCTCGCCGGCGCGGGCGGCTTCGATGGCCGCGTTGAGCGCCAGCAGGTTGGTCTGTTTGGCGATGTCGGCGACGTCCTGCGCCATGGTCTGCAACTGATCGGTGAAGCCGGAGAGCTGCATCACTTCCTTGAGCAGCGACTCCTTGCTGGCCAAGGCTTCGCGCAAGGCCATGATGATCATGTCGAGTTCGTGCTGGCTGGTGGAAAGCAGGGCAACCAGGCGGTTGCCGGCTTCGCGTTCCGGGCCATTGCCCAGGCTCTGCTGGATGCGCCCGGCAAGATTGGAGAAGCGCTCGCTGAGCGAGCTGATGGCCTCTTCACTGTGCCCGCGGGCGCTCTCGATCTGTTGCGCCCAGACGGGGAGGGTCTGTCCACAGAGGGCTTCGAGATCGTCTTTGCTGGCCTCGACACTGATGTGCGTGGAAGGCAGGGTTTCTGCGGGCGGGGAGGGGCGCTTGCCGAGCAGCAGGAGGGCGGCGCCCGCAGCCAGCAGAATGATCAGAACAGGGATCAGGCTTAGCCAGCCGAGCCCGACGACGAGCGTCGAGGCGAGGCCGCAGAGCAGAATCAGTGATGGGGCAATCAGGTGATGAGTGTGATCGCGCACTTCTCGACTCCGCGACAGATAGGCTGTTGTCGTCGCGGAACAGCGATCAGGCGGGGTTCCTGCGGGTTGCCTGCGATCATTCCATCGACTCTGGCAGGATGCATCAGCCCCGCCGGCCAGCGGCATCAGGGTTTTCTGGATTTTCTTGCTATGAAATTCCTGTCAGGTACTAGGGATTTCCCTATCTGAGGTAAGGGTCGGGAAAGCTGGCTGCGTACTTGATCAGGTCGGCATTGCTGGAAAATCCCATCTTTTCCATCAGATTGATCTTATGCGTGCTGACGGTCTTGTTACTGATCATCAACTGCTCGGCGATGCGGTTGACGCTCAAACCTTCAGCCAGCAGTCGCATGATCTGGAACTCTCGGTTGGTCAAACTGTCGAGGCCGCGGTTGCTTTGAGGTTTGAGGCTGCTCAAGGCGATCTGTTCGAGTAGATCCGGATCGATGTAACGCCCGCCGGCACTGACCTTCTTCACAGCCGCGATCAGGGTTTCGGGCGACTGGGTCTTGGTCAGGTAACCCGCGGCTCCGCAGCGCAGCACGCGCATGGCCAACTGGGCGTCGTTATGCATGCTCAGCACCAGAATCGGCAGGATGGGGTGTTGATGCACGATGCGTGAAACCAGCGCTTCGCCGCTGAGCCCCGGCATGCTGATATCCAGCAACAGCAGATCGACGGTCAATGATCGCAGGCACTCCAGGGCCTGTGAGCCGCTGGCGGCTTCACCCTTGATGACGATGTCCTTGTCCAGCTCGAAGATTCGCTTCAGACCTTCACGCATGATGGTGTGGTCGTCTACGAGCATCAGATTGATCATGCGCTCTCCCTGGGTTGGAGGCTGATGGGGAAGATCACCTGGACGATGGTGCCTTGCCCCGGATGGCTGAAAACGATGACCGGGCCACCGAGCTTGCGTCCACGCTCGCGCATGCCTGACAGACCGTTGGAATCGGGCATGATGTCGTTCAGGGCGAACCCCTGGCCGTCGTCGAAGATCTCCAGCACGTAGTCGTTCTCGCGACGTTCCAGGCTGACTTCTGCATGGCTGGCGTTGGCATGGCGCAGGATGTTGGTCAGCGATTCCTGGACGATGCGATACAGATGCGCGGCGCGCTCTGCCTCGAGATCGATGCCCTGCGGCGGCCGATTGTAACGGCAATTTATGGCTGAGACCTGGCGAAAATCCTCGATCAGACCTTCCAGAGCCCTGTCGATATTCTGCGAATGTCCGGGGGAGCCACCGTTAGGCAGCTCGCGGATGGTATCGATCGCGCCATGGGTGATCGAACAGAGGCGACTGACCTGTTCCAGAAGATCCGGGCGATCACTCCCCAGGTGAATGCGCAGCACCCCCAGCCCCTGGAGGAGAACGGTCAGTTGCTGGCCCAGTTCGTCATGCAACTCCTGCGCGATGCGCTTGCGTTCTCTCAGGCGCGCAAGGGCACAGGCTCGCGCCAGGCGAGTCTTGCAGTGGGGACAGTTGGCATCTTCGTTCTGCTGTTTACGAGGGCGTACAGACGTATGGGAGAGCGTCGTTGCAATATTCACAGGGGCTCTTCTCTTCTTATGGCGGCTGGTTCGCTGAAGACCGCCGCGGCGAGGCACAAAGGTGGTAGAGGTTCTCTCCGATTGGGGGCTATTCGACGAAGAAGTTCGAAAGTGGGGGACTTTCGATGCCGTAAATACGATCCCCGCCATGGATATGGCTTATGGCTACGGCACAGAGCGAGGAGGCGCGCGTTCGTTGTCGGTTACTCGAACTGAAACCCCGCACAATCCTGATTCGATTCCGCCTGGCATCGCTCGGTTGGCTCCCGCAGTTGGTATACCGTCGATTTTAGAAGTTTGCGAACGAGGAGGCGCCAACCGGGCGAAGTGACCGGTCGGACGAGATGCATGCGGTTAGTACGAGGTATGCGAACGCCTTGGCCATAAGGCGCCGGATACCGTATCGGAAGACAATGATCATGATGCAGGCTCAGCTGGGCGAAGGGCTTAGCATATCGCCCGTGCTGCCCGCGTTGACAGGGGGATGATCGAGTGGGCGCTTGAAAATTGGCGTATGCGCCAGGTGCGTTGCGAGAGTGTCATATCGATGGCGGTTCGGGTCACGCCTCAACTGTTTCGCCGCCAGCGCTCTAGGTCGGGGCTAAGGCTGCCCGGGAGAGCCCCATCGCCAGGGCGCTCTCCCGGTCGCTAATGACCTGGGTGTCGACCGCTTGGGGCGGTCAGGCTCAGCTATTGGGCAGCAGACGAACGGTCAGGCTCTTGATGTAGCGTGTTTCCGGGATCGCCATATGTTCCGGATGATCCGGGCCCTGCGCGCCGCGTTCGAGCAACTGGATGTTGCGGTCGAGGTGGCGTGCGCTCTGCAGCAGAATCTGGTGCAGGTTGTCCTCGGCCAGGTGCATCGAGCAACTGGCGCTGACCAGGATGCCGTCCTTGTTGAGCATGCGCATGGCCATTTCGTTGAGGCGACGGTAGGCCGCTTCACCGTTCTTGATGTCCTTCTTGCGCTTGATGAAGGCGGGTGGGTCGGCGATCACCACGTCGAAGCGCTCTTCGGCCGCCTTGAGTTCACGCAAGGCGGCGAAGGCGTCGCCCTCGACGCAGGTTACCTTCTCGGCCAGGCCGTTGAGCGCGGCGTTGCGCTCCACGCCATCGAGGGCGAAGGCCGAGGCATCGACGCAGAACACCTCGCTGGCGCCGAAGGCCGCCGCCTGCACGCCCCAGCCGCCGATGTAGCTGAACAGGTCGAGCACACGCTTGCCCTGTACATAGGGCGCCAGGCGCGCCCGGTTCATGCGGTGGTCATAGAACCAGCCGGTTTTCTGCCCTTCGATCACCGGCGCCTCGAACTTCACGCCGTTCTCTTCCAGGGCGACCCACTCCGGCACCTGGCCGTAAGCGGTTTCCACGTAGCGTTCCAGGCCTTCGGCGTCGCGGGCGCTGGAGTCGTTCTTGAGCAGGATGCCGCTGGGCTTGAGCACCTGGATCAGCGCGGCCAGTACATCATCCTTGTGCCGCTCCATGGTGGCCGAGGCCAGTTGCACCACGAGGATGTCGAAGAAACGGTCGACCACCAGACCTGGCAGCAGGTCGGAGTCGCCGTAGACCAGGCGATAGCAGGGTTGATTGAACAGGCGCTCGCGCAGCGACAGGCAGACGTTGAGGCGATGCACCAGCAGCGACTTGTCCAACTCGTGTTTGAGATCGCGCGACAGCAGGCGAGCACAGATCAGGTTGTTCGGGCTCATGGCGACGATGCCCAGCGGCTTGCCGCCGGCGGCTTCGAGAATCGCCTGATCGCCGGCTGCAAAGCCGTGCAGCGGCGTGGCGGTGACGTCGATTTCGTTGCTGTAGACCCACAGATGGCCGGCGCGCAGGCGTCGGTCGGCATTGGCTTTCAGGCGCAGGCTGGGCAGGGAAGACATGGCGTGGTGCTCCGCGGGTAAAAGGGCAAAATTATAGCGTTTCGGCGCTGCCAGCGGGGTGGTTAAAAAAGTTGAATGCGCCAGTGCTCTGGCTTTAGCTAGACTGTGCGGTACTTCTCATCTCCTCCGATCCTTCGCCATGACCTATGAACTCACGTCCGAGCAGATTCAGCAGATCCTGCAGGGCATCAGCGTACCGCCGCAGCCCCAGATCATGGTCGATCTGCAGATGGAACAGTTCATGCCCGATCCGGATCTGCGGGCCATCGCCAAACTGATCAGCCAGGATCCGGGGCTATCCGGGGCGTTGTTGAAAATCGTCAATTCGCCACACTTCGGCCTGGCCAACCGTATCGCGTCGATCCAGCAGGCAGTCAATCTGCTGGGCTGCAATACGGTGATCAACCTGATCAATGCCCAGTCGATCAAGGGTGAGTTGACCGACGAGGCGATCCTGACCCTCAACCGTTTCTGGGACAGCGCCCAGGACGTGGCCATGACCTGTCTGACCCTGGCCAAGCGCATCGGCTACCACTCGCCCGACGAGGCCTATAGCCTCGGGCTGTTCCACAACTGCGGCATTCCGCTGATGCTCAAGCGTTTCCCCGACTACATGCAGGTGCTCGAGGAGGCCTATGCCAATGCGACCGAGCAGTGCCGCGTAGTGGATACGGAAAATCAGCTGCTGAGTACCAACCACGCCGTGGTGGGCTACTTCACGGCACGTTCCTGGCGCCTGCCGGAACACCTCTGTCAGGTGATCGCCAACCACCACAACGCCTTCTCCATCTTCTGCGATGAAAGTCAGCGCGATGCTCAGCTCAAGACCCTGCTCGCCATCCTGAAAATGGCCGAGCACATCTGCGAGACCTACCGAGTGCTCGGCGGGCAGGGCGTGGATCTGGAGTGGCAGGCCATCGAGCAACTGGTGCTGGAGTACGTGGGCCTGTCGGAATACGACTTCGAGAACCTGCACGAGAGCATTCGCGATCTGACGGTCATGTAATCGCCGCAACGCGCCTGGTCGCTTATCGGTCACCGGCAATCCTGATAAGGTTGCGCACCGTCGTTCTACAGTCGTATCAGCATGCCCGAACTACCTGAAGTCGAAACCACCCGACGCGGCATCGCGCCCTATCTGGAGGGGCAGCGTGTCAGTCGCGTGATCGTGCGTGAGCGCCGCTTGCGCTGGCCCATCCCCGAAGACCTGGACATCCGTCTGTCCGGCCAGCGTATCGAGTGCGTGGAGCGCCGCGCCAAGTACCTGCTGATCAAGGCCGAGACGGGCAGCCTGATCAGCCACCTGGGCATGTCCGGCAGCCTGCGCCTGGTCGAATGCGGCCTGGCGGCGGCCAAGCACGAGCATGTGGATATCGAGCTGGAGTCTGGCCTGGCGCTGCGCTACACCGATCCGCGCCGTTTTGGCGCGTTGCTGTGGAGCGAAGACCCGCTGCGCCACGAGTTGCTCAGCAAACTCGGCCCTGAGCCGCTGGGCGGGCCGTTCGACGGTGAGCGGCTGTTCCAGCTGTCGCGTGGGCGCAGCATGGCGGTCAAGCCCTTCATCATGGATAACGCCGTGGTGGTCGGGGTTGGCAACATCTACGCCACCGAGGCGCTGTTCGCGGCGGGTATCGATCCACGTCGCGAGGCTGGCTCGATTTCGCGCCCGCGCTACCTGCGCCTGGCCGAGGAGATCAAGCGCATCCTCGCTTATGCCATCGAACGGGGCGGCACCACGCTGCGTGACTTCGTCGGTGGCGATGGCCAGCCCGGCTACTTCCAGCAGGAGCTGTTCGCCTATGGCCGCGGCGGCGAGTTCTGCAAGGTCTGCGGCAGTACGCTGCGCGAGGTCAAGCTGGGCCAGCGAGCCAGCGTTTATTGCCCCAAGTGCCAACGTTGAAAATCTGCTGATGGGCGAGCGGTAGGGCGGGGCAACCGCCAAAGGCCAATGGCGGGTTGCACCCGCCCTGCGGCAAAAAAACAAGAAAACCGAAGGTATTAGATGTCCGCTAACTACTTGCCGCCCAATCCTGCGGCCCAATGGCTGGGGCGCAGCGTGCTGAAACTCATGGGCTGGCGTATCGAAGGGCAGTTGCCGAAACTCGACAAGTTCGTCGCCATCGGCGCTCACCACACCTCCAACTGGGACTTCGTGATCTTCATCGCGATGAAGTTCGTGCTGCGTCTGAATGCCCGCTGGTTCGGCAAGCACAGCATCTTCCGCTGGCCATTCGGGGGGCTGACGCGGGCCTGGGGCGGCATCGCCATCCGCCGGGATCGTCAGCTCAACACCGTGGAGCAGGCGGTGCAGGCGTTCCGCGAGAATCGGCAGTTCATTCTGGTGCTGTCGCCCGAGGGCACGCGCAAGAAGGTGGAGCGCTGGAAGATGGGCTTCTACCACATCGCTCGCGGCGCGGGCGTACCGATCGTTATGGGGGCGCTGGATTACCAGAATCGTCGCGTGGTGATCGGGCCGACCTTCTACCCGACGGGTGACGAGCAGGCCGACCTGGCCACCATGCTGGCTTTTTTCCGCCCATTCGTCCCGAAAAAGCCTGAATATGCTTTTCACGGCGATTGACGGCGATCACGCTGACAATTGCCAAGGCGCTGTTATAGTTACTGGCACCGTTGCGACTAACCTAAGGATCGATTCATGAAAGCGTTCCGCTCAACCGCTGCTGTCCTGGCGCTGACCTCTGGCCTGCTGGCACTGCCTACCCAGGCTGAAGTGGTGCAGCAGAATGCCAGTGGTGATCCGCTCTACAACGTCGAGGCGCCCAAGGGCTACGCCATGGTCGGTGACCTGGTGATTGCCCGGCCGCTGCTGATCGGCGCCACGGCCATCGGCGCTGCCGCCTTCATCGTCAGCCTGCCGTTCACCGCACTGGGCGGTAACGTCGGCGAGGCCGCCCAATCGCTGGTGGTCGAGCCGGGCCGTGAAGCCTTCGTACGCTGCCTGGGCTGCACCAGCAGCGGCTACAAGCAAGACTGATCCCGTTCGATCGCTTTTGCGGCCTCTCGCCTTCATTGGGCGAGGGGCCGCTTGCGTTTGAGAGTTGCTGTAGGGCACTCAACCGCCCTCTCTCTGTACACCGCTGAAAGGATGAAACGGTGGTCATGAAATACCTGCGCGGGGTCATGTTGGCCCTGGTCGTTGCGGGGCTGATCGCCTCGTTCTGGTTCAGCGAAGGATGGCTGCAGCTCTGCGCCGGTCTGGCGGTCTTCCTGTTCGGCATGCAATGCCTCGAAGAAGGCCTGCGGCAGTTGGCTGGCAGCAAGCTCGAGCAGATTCTCGGGCGCAGCACCGCCACCCCATTCAAGAGCCTGCTGTTCGGCGTCGGCGGTACCCTGCTGTTGCAGTCCAGCACGCTGGTGTCCTTGCTGACCATCGCCTTCATCAGTGCCGGCATGATCCAGCTGGCAGGTGGCATCGCCATTCTGTTCGGCGCCAACCTTGGCGCTACCAGCGGCATCTGGCTGCTGGCCATGGCCGGGCAGAACCTCAGCCTCAGCCCACTCGCCCTGCCGTTGCTGGTGTTCGGCGTGCTGGCCGGCTTTTTCGGCCCCAGCAGCAAGGCGGCCGGGCGTATCGTGCTGGGCATCGCCTTCATCTTCCTCGGTATCGACCAGATCAAGGAAGGCTTCGCCAGCTTCGGCGATGGCCTGGACATGACCCAATTGCGCGCCGACGGCATACTCGGCGCGCTGCTGTTCACCGGTATCGGCATGGCCATTACGGTGGTGCTGCAGTCCAGCCATGCGACCCTGATGCTGACGCTGGCGGCGCTGGCCGGCGGGCAGCTGGAGCTTGGCCAGAGCCTGGCCATCGCCATCGGCTCGAACGTCGGCAGCAGCGTCACCACGGCCTTCGTCGGCTCGCTGGGCGGCAACCGCAGTGGTCAACGCCTGGCACTGGCGCACGTGGTCTTCAATCTGGTCACCGGAATATTGGCGTTCATCCTGCTGGAGCCCATGACCTGGCTGGTGCATGCCCTGGCCGCGCCGCTTGGGCTGGGGGATAACCGTCTGATCCAGCTGGCCATGTTCCACACCCTGTTCAACGCCATGGGGGTGGTGCTGTTCTGGCCATTGCAGGGGCGTTTGGCGCAGATGCTGATTCGCTGGCTGCCGGAGCGAGTCGAGCCGCAGGTGCTGATCACCGAACTGGCGCCTGCGCTGGTCAGTGAGCCGGAGCGCACCCGGGCCCGCTACCTCAACGAGCGTGCGCTGGATTCGGTCGAGTCGGCCTCCGTCGCGGTGGTGCAGGAGCTGGGGCACCTTGGCCGCCTGAGCCTGGAGGTGATCTGCCATGCCCTCTACCTGCCGGTGGATCAGTTGGCGCGTGCGCGGGCGGATGATCGTCTGCTGCGCGACAAACCCGCGCTGGGCGGCTTCGATGCGGAGCACCTGTACCAGTTTCACATCAAGGGTGTTTATGGCGACTTGCTGAGCTTCATGGGGCGCATGGAGCTGCCCATGGACGAGGCGCACCAGCAGTTCTGGGTCAGTTGCCAACTGGCGGCGCTGCAACTGGTGGATGCGGTCAAGGACGCCAAGCACCTGCAGAAGAATCTTGGCCATTACCTCGATGAGCCCGATTCAGCCGCGCGCAGCGCCTATGTCGAATTGCGCCGCCATCTGGTGTCGATGCTCCATGAGCTGCGTGACCTGGCCCGTACCGACCTGCCGGAAGAGGCCTGGCGCTCGCGCCTGGCCTGGCTCGATGAGCAGGCGGCGGGGTTCGATGCGAAATTCCGCCAGCGGTTGTTCGCCGAGGTGCGCAATGGCCGCCTGGATGGCCTGCAGACCAGCTCGCTGATGAATGACGTGGGCTATGTCAGCCGCATCTTCCAGAGCCTGCGCAACGTGCTGATGCTGGGCGACGAACAGGCGCTGTTCCGCGAGTTGCGCCGCTTCGGTGACGACGAGGAGAGCCTGATCAGGCTCTCCTAGCGTTCACCATCACTTGTTCGGTACCACCAGCGATTGCCCGATGCCGCGCGGATCGCTGGCGGCCTGTACCTCGCCGCTGGCCTTGTCCCAGAACAGCACCTGCTGATTGCCGTACTGCCGATCCAGGCGCTTGAGGCTGTAGCCGCGCTTTTGCAGCTCGGCAATCTGCTCAGGGGTGAAGGTATCCGGTTCATGCTCGATCACGTCGGGCAGGAACTGGTGATGGTAGCGCGCCACGGCTGGCCAGCTTTCGACGGGCTGGCCGTCGAGGTATTGCAGCATCGACAGCAGCACCATGCTCGGAATGCGACTGCCGCCTGGCGTGCCGAAGGCGGCGAACTCGTCGGTGCTTTCGAGAAAGCTCGGGCTCATCGACGACAGTGGGCGTTTGCCGCCGGCGATGACATTGGCCTTGCTGCCTGCCAGACCGTAGGCGTTGGCACCGTTGACGTCCGCTGCGAAGTCGTCCATCTCGTCGTTGAGCAGTACGCCGGTGCCGGGCACGGTGAAGGCCGCGCCGAACGGCAGGTTGACCGACAGGGTGGCAGCCACTGCGTTGCCTTCGCTGTCGAGCACGGCGAAGTGGGTGGTGTGATCGCCCTCGTGCCAGGTGCCGGCGGGCGGCAGGCTGGAGCTGGGTGTGGCCTGCTGCGGGTCGATGCTGCCGGCGAGAACGGCGAGATGGCCAGGGGAAAGCATCTCGTCCAGCGGGTTCTTGATGAAGTCCGGGTCGCCCAGCAGTTCGCGGTCGCGGTAGGCGCGGCGCAAGGCTTCGACCACGTAATGCACGCGTTGCACAGGCTCGGCATCTCGCCAGGGCAGTTGTTCGAGAATACCCAGGCTTTGCGCCAGGGCTACGCCACCGGCCGACGGCGGCGGGGCACTGATCAACTCGTGACCCTCTTCCAGGGTGAAGCGCAGAGGCGCACGGCTGACCACGTGATAGCCGCGCAGATCGTCCATCGTCCAGATCCCGCCGGCGCGGCGCACACCGTCGACCAGGCGTTCGGCCTGGGCGCCGTAGTAAAAGCCGGCGCGCCCATGGTCAGCCAGTGCCTGCAGGGTGGTGGCCAGTTCCGGCTGGCGCAACAGATAACCCTCGGCGGGAACCTCTCCCTGGTTGAGGAACAGGCGCGCACTTTCCGCATCATCGCGCAGCGCTGCCAGGCGCCAGGTGGCGCGCTCGCGGTAGACGCGGTCGATGGCAAAGCCGTCGCGGGCCAGGGCGATGGCCGGAGCCAGGCTGGTTTTCAGGGGCAGGCGGCCATGCTTTTCGGCCAGTTCCACCAACGCTGCCGGCAAGCCCGGAATGGCGGCGGCGAGGGCGCCATTGAGTGACAGCTCGCGTTGCACCTGGCCGTCCTTGACGTAGAGATCGGCCTTGGCCTCCAGCGGTGCTCGTTCGCGGGCATCGAGGAAGTCGTAGCTAGGCGTGTCACCAGCAGTGCGCAGGAGGAAGAAGCCGCCGCCGCCAAGCCCGGAACCGTAAGGCTCGACCACGGCGAGCGCGGCGCTGGCGGCCACGGCGGCGTCGAAGGCATTGCCGCCGGCGTCGAGCATCTGCTGGGCGGCTGCCGTGGCGGCGGGGTGGGCGGTGGCGATTGCGGCTTGATGGGGCGTGGCCTGGGCCAGCAGGCTGGCGCCAAGCAGCAGGGTCGATAGCAGGAGTTTGCGCAGCATGCGATCTACCTAGAGGGGCTGAGGAGATCGCAGCTTAACAGTCTTGACCTGGTGTGGGCGTCTGCCTGGCCAGGTGCGGATGCGATTCAGGCCTTGCCGGTGATGATGCGGTATTTCTGCATCAGCTCATCCTTGCTCTCGACGTTGTTCTCGTCGAGCGGGATGCAGTCGACCGGGCAGACCTGCTGGCACTGCGGCTCGTCGTAATGGCCGACGCATTCGGTACACAGGTTGGGGTCGATGACGTAGATCTCCTCGCCCTGCGAAATGGCGCCGTTCGGGCACTCCGGTTCGCAGACGTCGCAGTTGATGCAGTCGTCGGTGATGATCAGGGACATGGGACAACTCCTGTCGAAGCGTGGGCGTCGACATTGGCAGACAACGATGCGCGAATTGTGCCGGATTGGTGCGGCTTGTGCCATGCGCCAGTGCTGCATCTGTGGGAGGGGCTTTAGCCGCGACAGTCGCCGCTGAAGCGCCTCCCACAAGTGCTCTTCAGCTTTTGCGAAAGCGCTCTTGCAACGCGTCGGCCACGGCGGGATGGACGAATTTGGTGATATCGCCGCCAAGGGCCGCGATCTCGCGTACCAGGGTCGAGGAAATGAAGGAGTACTTTTCCGACGGCGTGAGGAACAGGCTCTCCACATCCGGCGCCAACTGGCGGTTCATGTTGGCCAGCTGGAACTCGTACTCGAAGTCCGACACCGCCCGCAGGCCGCGCAGGAAGACATTGGCGCCCTGTTCCTTGACGAAGTGCGCGAGCAGGGTGGAAAACCCCACGACTTCGACGTTCGGCAGGTGCTTGGTGACCTCGCGGGCCAGCTCGACACGTTGTTCCAGGGGGAACAGCGGGTTCTTCTTGGGGCTGGCGGCGACGGCGATGATGACGTGATCGAACAGGCGTGCAGCGCGTTCGACCAGATCACCGTGGCCCTTGGTGATGGGGTCGAAGGTGCCGGGGTATAACACTCGATTCATCGGGACGTCCTGGCGGGTCGAAAAGGAGTCGGATGGTAGCGCAGCCCATCCCGGTGGCCAAGCCACGGGGATGAGCTGTGTGTTCCGACCAGGGCGCCGCCGCCTCTAGCTCGAGCTTTTCAGGCGTTCACCAAGCAGCGTTGCAAGCTTGGCGGTCAGCCCGTAGATCGACAGTTGCGGGTTGGCGCCGATGCTGGTGGGGAAGACCGAACCGTCGTGAATCGACAGGTTGGCCAGTTGATGGTGGCGACCGAGGCTGTCGACCACCGCCTGCTGCGGGTCTTCGCCCATGGCGCAGCCGCCCATGACGTGAGCGCTGCCCAGGCGGGTGCGGTACAGCGCGAGATCGAGCTGCTCGATCAGGGCTTTGGCCTCATTCCAGGTCTTCACGTAACCGGCATCGGCATGCATCGGCATCACCGCCTTGGCCCCGGCGGCGAACTGAACCTCGGCCATGGTCAGGAAGGCGCGGCGCACGCCATCCCAGGTGTAGTCGGTCATCTGGTAGTCGAGTACCGGGCTGCCATCGCCGCGCAGCTCCACCCGGCCTTCGGCGCAGTCCGGATGGAAGCCGTCACGCAGCAGGGCGAGCATCACGTTGGTGTGTGGCAACTGCTCCATGCGCAGGGCGTTCTCGCGGCCGAACTCGCCGAGCAGGGTGGCGGTCAGCGCCGGCTGCAGCGGCGGCACCTCAAGCTTGAAGGACAGCCGGCCAGTGGTGCCGTCATCCCACTGGAAGTGATCGGAGTAGAGCGATTGCGGCGCGCCGTAGAAGGGGTTGATGACCTGCTCGAACTGCGCCGCAGAGAAGTTCACCAGGTGCAGGTAGGTGCGTCGGCCGACGCGTTTGTGCGGGTCAGGCACCGCGGAGCGCAGTAGCAGCCCGGGCGTGTTGATGCCGCCGCCGGCCAGCACGTAATGCCGCGCCTTGACTCGGATGCGCTTGCCGGTGGGCGCGACGCAGCGCGCGTCCATGCCCAGGCAGTCGATGCCGACCACCTTGTCGCCTTCGATCACCAGCTTGTCGGCGCGCGCCAGGTAGAGCAGCTCGCCACCCGCATCGAGGGTGGCGGGGATGGTGGTCACCAGCATCGATTGCTTGGCGTTGGTCGGGCAGCCCATGCCGCAGTAACCGAGGTTCCAGCAGCCACGCACGTTGCGCGGGATCACCGCCCAGTGATAGCCGAGCTTGTCGCAGCCCGTGCGGATCACCTCGTTGTTGGCATTTGGTGGTATGGCCCAGGGGGCGACGCCCAGGCGTTGCTCCATCTTCTCGAACCAGGGCGCCATGGACTCGACGTCATGGCCTTTCACGCCATGGGCCTCGGCCCAGTGCGCCAGGGTCTGCGGTGGCGTGCGGAAGCTGCTGGTCCAGTTGACCAGGGTGGTGCCGCCGACGGCGCGCCCCTGCAGGATGGTGATGGCGCCGTCCTTGCTCATGCGGCCGATGCCTTCCTGATAAAGGTTCGGGTAGGCTTCGGCCTCCTGCATCTTGAAGTCGTCGCTGGTTTTCAGCGGGCCTTCTTCGATCAGTAGCACCTTGTAGCCGGCGGCGCTGAGGATTTCCGCCGTGGTGCCGCCACCGGCGCCGCTGCCGACGATGGCGACATCGGCCTCCAGCGTCAGGTCGTTTTCCAGACGCGAACCGTCGTATGTCTTCCAGCCCTTGGTCAGGCCTTGCTTGAACAGATCGGGTACAGGCATTTCAGGCTCTCTTGTCGTTATCAGTGACGCCGGCAATTTCACGTGTAGGAGCGAGTGGGTAGGGTGGGCTTCAGCCCACCAAAGCTGGCCGCTGTGGGTGGGCTGAAGTGGCTCGCCGCCCGGCCCGGCCTACGGATCAGCCGCTATACGGTAGGTGGGCCGGGATAGCCGCAATGCGCCCAGGCCTCCTGGCGGCTGTACCAGGCCATCATCACCAGCTGCAGCAGCGAGGCGTGACCCATGCGCAGCAGGCTCAGGCTGCTGTTCTGCCAGCGCCTTAGAAAATGCCGCACGTCATCGCCGCTGGCGTTGTCCCAACTGCCCCAGATCCCGGTCAGCGGACCACGGGTGATGGGCAGGGCCAGGACGTCGAACAGCTGCACGGTAAGCTTGAGCATCTCCGGCGACAGGTGCGCCAGGCTGTTGTCGAGGCTCTTCAGCGTGCCGTCGATGGCCTGTGGCATCTGTTCGGCGCTGACGGCGCCGTCGAGCATCACCGGGATCAGCGCACGTAGAAACGGCAGATCGCTGCTGCGCAGAATCAGGTAACCGCCAGCAGGTGTGCTGGCCGAGCAGCCGCTGAGCGTTGCGGTCAGCCCGGCAGTGCCGAGCAGCGCTGTGCCCATCAGACCGACCTTGAGCAGGCTGCGCCGCGAGAGTTGCGGCGCGTCGAGTGTGGTGTCGTTCATTGTTGTTATCACCAGGCGTAGAGCGGGCCAGGCCCGCGTGGATCAGCGTACGAACAACTTGTAGACCAGCTTCTGCAGCGCCTTGCCATACGGCGGATAGATCAGCCGTGCGGCGTTGAAGCGCTGCTTGATGAACACGCCCTTGGCCTTGCTGAAGGTCAGGAAACCTTCGTGACCGTGGTAGTGACCCATGCCCGACGGGCCGACGCCGCCGAACGGCATGTCGTCCTGGGCCACGTGCAGCAGGGTGTCGTTCAGGCACACGCCGCCAGAGTGGGTTTCATGCAGCACACGCTGCTGCTCGCGCTTGTCGTAGCCGAAGTAGTACAGCGCCAGCGGGCGAGGGCGCGCGTTGACGTAGGCGAAGGCATCTTCGATACGGTCGTAGGGCACCACCGGCAGCAGCGGGCCGAAGATCTCGTCCTGCATCAGTTTCATGTCGTCGTTGACTTCCAGCACCAGGCTTTGCGGCAGGCGCCGGCCCTGGGTTTCGGGGTAGATCGGTACGACACGCGCGCCCTTGGCCTGGGCGTCCTGCAGGTAGCCGTTGAGGCGCGCCAACTGGCGCTCGTTGATGATCGCGGTGTAGTCCGGGTTGTCCTTGAGCGCCGGGTAGAAGCGCTGCACCACCTCGCGGTAGGCGCTGACGAAGCCGTCGACGCGAGCGCGCGGCACCAGCACATAGTCCGGCGCCACGCAGGTCTGCCCGGCATTGAGCGTCTTGCCGAAGGCGATGCGCTCGGCGGCGTCGGCTAACGGCACGTCGGCGGAAACGATGGCCGGCGACTTGCCGCCCAGTTCCAAGGTCACCGGAGTGAGGTTCTCGGCGGCGGCGCGCATCACATGCTTGCCGATGCTGGTAGCGCCGGTGAACAGCAGGTGGTCGAACGGCAGCTTGGAGAAGGCCATGCCGACTTCCGCCTCGCCCAAGGCGACGCTGACCAGATCCTCGGGGAAGATGCGCGCCAGCAGATCCTTGACCAGTTGCGAGGTGACCGGCGTGGACTCGCTCATCTTGATCATCACCCGGTTGCCGGCGGCCAGGGCACCGGTCAGCGGGCCGATGGCGAGAAACAGCGGGTAGTTCCACGGCACGATGATGCCGACTACACCCAGCGGCTGGTAGATGACCTTGGCCGAGGCCGGCATGAACTGCATGCCGACGCTGCGCCGCGAGGGCTTCATCCATTTCTTGATGCGCTTGGTCACGTAGTGGATGCCGTGCAGGCTGGGCATCAGTTCGGCGAGCAGGGTTTCGTCGGCCGAGCGGTTGCTGAAGTCGGTGGAGATCGCCGCCACCAGGGCGTCCTGCTGCTGGGTCAGCAGCTCGCTCAGGGACTTCAACCACTGGATACGTTGTTCAGCCGACGGCATCGGATTGGCGGCAAAGGCAGAGCGTTGCTGGGCGAAGGTGGCGTCCAGCTGGTTGATCTGCTGTTGGCTGTGCTGCAGGTAGGCGATGTCGGCGACCATTGGGTTTCTCCTCGACGTTCCAGCGGGCTGCATGGGAATGACTATGCTGGATTTTTAGAGCAATTACTCTAATGTGTCAAATAGGATGCCGCGTCGCCGTCCTCGCTGCACCCTAACCAAAGGCCTGGCAGCGCCTGCGCAGTGCATCTGGGGGTAACACTTCGGCTGTTTCGCCTGTACCTTTGCCACTTTTGAAGCCGAGATCGAGCAGCGTCATGGCACCACCCAAGACCCGCGACCGCATCGTTGCCGAGAGCCTGGCCCTGTTCAACAGCCAGGGCGAGCGCAACGTCACTACCAATCACATTGCCGCGCATTTGGGCATTTCGCCGGGCAACCTGTACTACCACTTCCGTAACAAGCAGGCGATCATCGCCGAGCTGTTCGCCCAGTACGAAGCGCAGGTCGACAGCTTTCTGCGCCCGCCCGAAGGACGTGCACTGACAGTGGCGGACAAGACCTTCTATCTGGAGGCGCTACTGGCGGCGATGTGGCATTACCGCTTCCTGCATCGCGATCTGGAGCACCTGCTCGAATCCGACGCCGAACTGGCCGAGCGTTACCGCGCCTTCGCCCGGCGCTGCCTGGTGGGAGCGCAGTCGGTTTATCAGGGCTTCGTCGAGGCCGGCATCCTGCTGATGACCCCGGCGCAGATCGAGGCGCTGACGCTCAACGCCTGGATCATCATGACCTCCTGGGTGCGTTTTCTCTGCACGGCTGGCGCCAGCCCGGACAACCTCAGTCAGGACATGCTGCGCCGTGGCATCTGCCAGGTGCTGGCGTTGGAGGGCGGCTATGTCGCGCCATCCGCCCGTGAGGCGGTCGAGGCGCTGTATGGCCGGCTGCACGTGCCGCTGGAGCAGGTGCTGGGGTGATTGCCTCACGCGCTCGGCCTCTGTAGGAGGGGCCTTAGCCGCCGTCTTTTCGCCGCTGAAGCGCCTCCTACAATCCGCATTTATCGCCGTGCGGGGTGCAAAGGCCGTTGTCGCGTCTTCCCGGATTTCATCCGGGCTACAGCCTTGCATGTCGCGTACGAGCGGCTTCAGCCGCGATTACCCGAGGTCAGCCAGCCACTGCGGAATCCGCCGCTCCAGGTAATATCCCGGCTGGCGCGGGCTGCCTTCGACGAAGCCGACATGTCCGCCCTTGGCGTGCAGCTCGAACTCCGTACCAGCGGCGAGCTCGCTGGCCTCGGGCAGGCTATGGCGGAAGATAAAGGGATCGTCCTCGGCCTGGATGATCAGCGTGCGCGTGCGGATCTCACCCAGGTAGAAGCGGCTGGACGCACGCCGGTAATAGTCGTGGGCATCGGCAAAGCCGTGCAGTGGCGCGGTGAAACGCCCGTCGAAGTCCCAGAAGGTACGCATGCCGTCCAGTGGCCCCAGACGCTCCAGTACCGATAGCGACTCGCTCCGGCCCTGCTCGCTGAACAGGCGCTGCTTGTTGTTCACGTAGGCCACCAGTTCGCGCATGAAATGCGCCTGGTACAGCCGCGAGAAGCCCAGGCCGATGCGGTCGGCGCACTGATCCAGACGAAACGGTACCGACACCGCCACCGCGCCCTGTAGCTGACTCTGCGCGCCGCTTTCGCCCAGGTACTTGAGCAGCACGTTGCCACCCAGCGAATAGCCCACGGCGTACAGCGGCGCCATTGGCCGTTGCGCGCGTAGGTGCACTACCACCGAGGCCAGATCCTCGCTGACGCCAGAGTGGTAGCCGCGCGGCAGCAGGTTAGGCTCGCCCGAGCAGCCACGCCAGTTCAGCGCCACGCTGGCCCAGCCGCGCGCAGCCAGGGCCTGCTGTAGGCCTAGCACATAGAGCGAGCTGGAGCTGCCGGTCAGACCGTGCAACACCACCACCAGCGGTGCATGGGCATCATGCGGGCCATGCCAGTCGAGGTCGAGGAAGTCGCCATCGTCCAGCCACAGCCGTTCGCGCTGGCGCTCCAACTGCGGCGGTTTGCGGCAGAAGGGGTTCCACAGGGTCTGCAGATGCGGGCCGGGAAGCCACCAGGCGGGGCGAAAGTCGGTTGTCATGGTGCATTCGGCCGTCGGTAGCACGGATTCAAGGGGGTACTCGATGTAGGGCGTACTCGCGAAGCAGTACGCCGTCGCGGAATCTATCATGACGCCGGCGCCAGGGCAGGGAGGCGGCAAGCTCTGGCATGATCCAGGCGGACTGTTCGCTACGCTCCTGAGTCCGCCCTACGCAGTCCTTTGCCACAGCGCGTAATGCACCTGGCCGGTGTGTTTCTCGCGGTGCAGGCGCCAGTTGCCCGGCAGGCCCAGGGTCGAGGGTGCGGTCTCGCTTTCGGTGTACACCCAGGCGTCATCGGCTAGCCAGCCCTGCGTTTCCAGTAGCGTGCAGGCGCCTTGCAGCAGATCCTTGTGAAACGGCGGGTCGAGCAGGACGATATCGAAGCAGCGTGGCGCCGGGCGTGCCAGAAGTTGCAGGGCGTCGCCCAGCTGGATTTCGCCGTTGCTGCACTGCAGCGTCGCCAGATGCCCGCGCAGCGAGGCCACCGACGCCGGGTTGAGGTCGCAGGCCAGGCCGCTGGCGGCGCCGCGCGACAGCGCTTCGAGCAGCAATGCCCCGCTACCGGCGAAGGGGTCGAGCACGTGGGCGCCTTCGACATAGGGCGCCAGCCAGTTGAACAGCGTCTCGCGTACCCGATCGGGGGTCGGGCGCAGGCCCGGCCCGTCGGGGAAGGCGAAGCGCCGCGAACGCCACTCGCCGCCGATGATGCGCAACTGGCCCTGGCCGCCGTGGGCCTTGCCCGCGGCAGGTTTCTGCGGAGTGCGACCACGCATCAGTGCGGCACCGTGCTGGCGCGTTCGGCCGGGCGCTCGGTGGGCGGTGGCAGCTCTTTCTGCGGCACCGTCGGGCCGGCGGTGACCACCACCATGGCTTCGGGATCGAGGTGCTTGGCCATCGCCGCCTTGACTTGCTCGGTGGTCAGGCTCTGCACGTCGCTCATGAAGTCGTCGAGGTAGCTCAGCGGCAGGTCATAGAACCCCATCGACGCCAGTTGCCCGACGATATCGGCGTTGCTCGCGGTAGACAGCGGGAAGCTGCCGGCCAGTTCGCGTTTGGCGCTGTCCAGCTCCTGTTGGGTGGGGCCGTCGCGCAGATAGTCGGCAAGGAGTTGTTTGACCAGTGCCAGGGTGCCTTCGCTGAGTTCGGCACGGGTCTGCAGGTTGATCATGAACGGGCCACGGGCCTGCATGGCGCTGAAGCCGGAGTAGACGCCGTAGGTCAGGCCGCGTTTCTCGCGCACTTCGCTCATCAGGCGGGTGCCGAAGCCGCCGCCACCGAAGATCTGGTTGCCCAGGTACAGCGCGGCGTAGTCCGGATCGCGCCGGTCGATGCCGAGCTGGGCGAGCATCAGATGGTTCTGGTTGGACGGATATTCGATATGGCGGGTGCCCGGCTTGGGCGTTTGCGGCTGGGCGATCTTGGCCAGCGCTGGGCCTTGCGGCAGGGCGGCCGATACCTGGCTGGCGATGGCTTCGGCCTCGGCGCGCGTCAGGTCGCCGACCAGCGCGATCACCGTGTTGCCGGCGGCATAGGCGCGGGCGTGGAAGGCCTGCAGTTGCTGGCGGGTGATCGCCGGGATCGACTGCGCCGTACCGTCGCTCGGGTGAGCGTAGGGATGTTGGCCGTACAGGCGTTCGAACAGCTCCAGGCTGGCCAGCTTGCCCGGGTTCTGCTTCTGGAACTCGAAGCCGGCCAGCAACTGGTTCTTGATCCGCGCCAGCGAATCCGCGGGGAAGGTGGGTTTGCCAAGGACATCCGCGAACAGTGCCAGCGCCGGCTCGCGTTGCTCCGGCGCGCTCAGGCTGCGCAGGCTGGCCACGGCCATGTCGCGATAGGCGCCGTTGCCGAACTCGGCGCCGAGGCCCTCGAAGCCAGCAGCGATGGCGCCGACATCCTTGCCCGGTACGCCTTCGTTGAGCATGGCATTGGTCAGGGTGGCCAGGCCCGGCACGCCGCCGTCCTGGCTGCTGCCGGCGGCGAAGGTCAGGCGCAGGTCGAACATCGGCAGCTCGTGGGCTTCGACGAACAGCACCTTGGCGCCTTGCTCGGTGTGCCAGGTCTGGATATCCAGCGTGCGGCGGCTGGGTGCCTGGTCATCGAGCTCGGCCAGCGATTGCAGCTTGGCACCATCGCCCGTCGGTGCGTGGCTGGGGACGATGCTGCAGGCGCCCAGCGCCAGGGCGGTGGACAGCGCCAGGCCGAGCAGGCCCAGACGGCGGTGCTCAGTCTTCATGATGGAACTCCTGGTTACGGGACGCTTCGGGCAGGACATGGGCGACGCTCAGGCGGTCGCGGACGAAGAAGGTGCGGGCGGCCTGCTGAATATCGGCCGGGGTGACGGCCTGCAGTTCGGCCAGTTCCTGGTCGATCAGCTTCCACGACAGGCCGACGGTTTCCAGTTGGCCGATGCTGGTGGCCTGGCTGGTGATCGAGTCACGCTCGAACACCAGGCCGGCGATGACCTGGGCGCGTACGCGCGCCAGTTCGGCGGTCGAGGGCGGGGTTTTCTTCAGCTCTTCCAGCTCGCGCCACAGGCCGGCTTCGGCTTGCTCCAGGGTCTTGCCCTTCTGCACGTTGGGTGTGGCGGTGAGGACGAACAGGCTGTCGCCACGGGTGAAGGCGTTGTACCAGGCGCTGGCGCCGGACACGAGTTCCTGCTCGCGTTCCAGATGGCTGGACAGGCGTGCGCTGTAGCCGCCATCGAGCAGGGCAGCAGCCAGGCGTAGGGCGTAGACCTGGCGCGGCGTTTTGGTGGTGGCCAGCCCCGGGACGTTGAAGCCCATCAGCAGGCTTGGCAACTGCGTCTTGAGGTGCAGCGTGAGGCGTCGTTCACCTGCGGCGGGCAACTCCAGCGGCAGCTTGGCTGTGGGCACCTCGCGGCGTTCGATGGCGCCGAAATAACGCTGGGCAAGGGTTTTCACCTCGTCGACGCTGACGTCGCCGACCACCACCAGCGTGGCGTTGTTCGGCGCGTACCATTTCTTGTACCAGGCGCGCAGCTCATCGATGTGCATGCGCTCGAGGTCGGCCATCCAGCCGATGGTGGGGATGCTGTAGCCGCTGGCCGGATAGGCCATGGCCTTGAACTGCTCGAAGGCCTTGGACGAGGGACGATCATCGGTGCGCAGGCGGCGCTCCTCCTTGATCACCTCGATTTCCTTGTCGAATTCGGCGGCCGGCAGTTGCAGGCTGGCCAGGCGGTCGGCCTCCAGCTCCAGTGCAACCGGCAGGCGGTCGCTGGCCAGCACCTGGTAATAGGCGGTGTAGTCGTCGCTGGTGAAGGCGTTCTCTTCCGCGCCCAACTGGCGCAGCACCTCCGACGCTTCACCTGGGCCGAGCTTGGCGCTGCCCTTGAACATCATATGTTCCAGGGCATGGGACAGGCCGGTCGAGCCGGGCGTCTCGTAGCTGGAACCGACCTTGTACCAGAGCTGAGAGACCACCACCGGAGCGCGATGATCCTCACGGACGATGACCTTCAGGCCGTTGTCCAGAGTGAATTCGTGGGTGGGTTGTGCGGGGGAGGCGAACGCCGCCAGTGGTAGGCAAAGCACCCCCAGGATCAGGCCGAGGGGACGGCGTGCAGAGACAATCATCAGGTGTCGTCCTGTTCGATGGCGCGAGGCGGTAGGGCCGCCGTTGACGAGAGGGCGTCAGGATACCCCATCCATGCGACGAGGCACCGCCCGTCGTTCCGACATCGGCGCAAAGCTTTAGGTTCTGTGTGCTGGTGAAGCCGGCTCAGTCGATCAGTGGCGCGTTGATCGTGGTTACGCTCGCTGCCAGCTCCAGCAACAGGCCGTTGACCTGTTCCGCGCTCATGCTGAAGGGATCCAGGCGATCACTGCAGGAGTACTTCAGGAACAGCTCCCGGTTGGCTTGCTTGGCGCCGGCCCAGCCCATGCTCCAATTGGCATGGCGGCGTACGCTGATTTCCTCGTAGTCGAGAATCGTCAGATCCTTGTGGCGATTATCTTCGGCCAGCCGGTTGTACAAGGCATTGATCGCCGCTCGCGGCCCCTCCAGGGCCTGGAGAAAGGTGTCGGCGTTGCAGCACAGGATGCCGGTGAGGCCGCTGGCTGGGTTGTTGCGACGGGAACTGTCGAGAATTTCGCGGATCAGCTGCGAAGAAATGCCATGGCTGGCACGGCTGGCGTAGGTAAGGCGTACGAGCATATCGGTGATCCTGAAAAGGCTGGCTTGAGAAATAACTTCGACAATTCTGCCTCTGTTTGTACAGTTTTTGTATAGGTATTTAATGGCGCGGTTGGTCGCGCTCTTCGGGCTCGTGATCACGATGGCTTGCGCCTGATCAACGGCAGCTCGCAGGCAGGCGGCGACGCTGCGCGGCGGCGCTCTAAAGTGGTAAAGTCTCGGGTTGTTTCTTACAGCCCAGGCCCTTTTGCGTATCCGTGCGGGCGCAGTTCAAGGACGCGCCTGGCAAGCGAATTTTTCTGAGTGCGGTCAGTGGCTCCTGCTGCTTGCGCTGACCGCTCGCCCCTTTGAGATGACCCATGTTTGGTTCCAAAGACGACAAGAATCCACCGGCCGAGCCCGGTACCCAGGCTCAGCCTGTGAGTGAAGAGAAGAAATCCCTGTTCAGTTGGTGGCGCAAGAAGCCTGCAGAGGCAGCTGCTCAACCCGTTCAGCCGGAAACTGCGCCTGTCGATTCGCCCGAACCTGCAGCGGTGCCTGCCGAAGCGCCGGCAGATCAGCCTGCTGTAGCGTCTGTCGTTGAGCAGCAGGCTGCCGCTCCCGCGCCTGTTGCGGCGCCGGTGGTGGCCGAGCCGCCAGTAATGCCCGAGCCTGTCGCCGCACCGGCGCCGGCACCGACCGCTCCCGTCGTGACACCGGCCACTCAGGAAAAACCGAGCTTCTTCGCCCGCCTCAAGCAGGGCTTGTCCAAGACCAGCGCCAGCCTCGGCGAAGGCATGGCCAGCCTGTTCCTCGGCAAGAAGGCCATCGACGACGACCTGCTCGATGACCTGGAAACCCGCCTGCTGACCGCCGACGTCGGCGTCGAGGCCACCACCACGATCATCGGCAACCTGACCAAGCGCGTGGCGCGCAAGGAACTGGCCGACAGTGGTGCGTTGTACAAGGCGCTGCAGGAAGAGCTGGTGACCCTGCTCAAGCGGGTCGAGCAGCCACTGGTCATCGACAGCGCCAAGCAGCCGTACGTGATTCTGGTCGTGGGTGTGAACGGCGTGGGCAAGACCACCACCATCGGCAAATTGGCCAAGAAGCTGCAACTCGATGGCAAGAAGGTCATGCTGGCTGCCGGCGACACCTTCCGCGCCGCTGCCGTGGAACAGCTGCAGGTCTGGGGCGAGCGCAACAATATCGCGGTGATTGCCCAGCACACGGGCGCCGATTCGGCTTCGGTGATCTTCGATGCGGTGCAGGCCGCCAAGTCGCGCGGCGTCGATGTGCTGATCGCCGATACCGCCGGGCGCCTGCACACCAAAGACAACCTGATGGAAGAGTTGAAGAAGGTGCGCCGGGTGATCGGCAAGCTGGACGAGACCGCGCCGCACGAAGTGCTGCTGGTGCTCGATGCCGGCACCGGGCAGAACGCGATCAATCAGGCCAAACAGTTCAACCAGACGGTGAACCTCACCGGCCTGGCGCTGACCAAGCTCGATGGCACCGCCAAGGGCGGCGTCATCTTCGCCCTGGCCAAGCAGTTCGGCCTGCCGATTCGCTATATCGGTGTGGGCGAGGGCATCGACGACCTGCGTCCGTTCGAGGCGCAGGCGTTCGTCCAGGCACTCTTCGAGGAGCGTGAGCGCGGATGATCCGATTCGAGCAGGTCGCCAAGCGTTACCCCAATGGCCATGTCGGGCTGCACGAGCTGAGCTTTCGCGTTCGCCCTGGCGAATTTCTCTTCGTCACCGGCCACTCCGGCGCTGGCAAGAGCACCTTGCTGCGCCTGCTGCTGGCCATGGAACGCCCCACCAGCGGCAAGCTGATGCTGGCTGGGCATGACCTGTCGACCATCACCAATGCGCAGATTCCCTTCCTGCGCCGGCAGATCGGCGTGGTGTTCCAGAATCACCAGTTGCTGTTTGATCGCACAGTGTTTGACAACGTCGCCCTGCCGCTGCAGATCCTTGGCTTGTCCAAGCCGGAGATCGCCAAGCGCGTCGGTGCCGCGCTGGAGCGCGTGGCGCTGTCGGACAAGGCCGCGCAGGCGCCTGGCGACCTGTCCACCGGGCAGCAGCAGCGCGTCGGCATTGCCCGCGCCATCGTCCATCGTCCCGCTCTGCTGTTGGCCGACGAACCCACCGGTAACCTCGACCCGCGTCTGGCTGCCGAGATCATGGGCGTGTTCGAGGACATCAATCAGTTGGGCACCACGGTGCTGATTGCCAGCCACGACCTGGCACTGATCGCGCGCATGCGCCATCGCATGCTCACCCTGCAACGTGGTCGCCTGATCGGCGACGGGGAGGCGGCCTGATGAGCGCGTCGAAGATGCCACCACCGCAGCCGGCCGAACGTGTCGGCGCGGCACCGCGCAACAAGGTCGCCGATCGTCCGGCGGATGAGCCGGATTTCCGCACGCTGTTCCACGCCTGGCTGGAAAGCCACCGCGCCAGTCTGGTCGATAGCCTGCGGCGCCTGGCCCGCCAGCCCATCGGCAGCTTCTTCACCTGCTGGGTGATGGCCGTGGCCCTGAGTCTGCCGATGGGCCTGTCGCTGCTGCTGGACAATGTCGAGAAGCTCGGCGGTTCCTGGCAGCGTGCGGCGCAGATTTCCCTGTTCCTCGACATGTCCGCCGGCGATCGTGAGGGTCAGGCTCTGCGCGAGCAGATCAAGGCGCTGGACGATGTCGCCGACGCCGAGTGGATCAGCCGTGAGCAGGCGCTGGAGGAGTTCCAGCAGCTTTCCGGGCTGGGGCGGGCGCTCAAGGAATTACCGGAGAACCCGCTGCCCGGCGTGGTGCTGGTGACGCCCAAGGAAGTCGACAAGGCCAAGCTGGAAGCCTTGCGCCAGCGTCTGGCCGAGCTGCCCAAGGTGGAGCAGGCGCAGCTCGACCTGGTCTGGGTCGAACGTCTGACCGCCATCCTCAAGCTGGGTGACCGCTTCGTCTTCGGTCTCAGCGTGCTGCTGATCCTGGCGCTGCTGCTGGTGATCGGCAACACCATCCGCCTGCATATCGAGAACCGCCGCGCCGAGATCGAGGTGATCAAGCTGGTCGGTGGCACCGATGGTTACGTGCGCCGCCCATTCCTTTATATGGGCGCGCTCTATGGTTTTGGCGCGGGTATCTTCGCTTGGCTGCTGCTGGCTTTCGGGCTGGATTGGCTGAACGATGCTGTAGTACGTTTGGCCGGCTTGTACGGTAGCGATTTCGCCCTGAGTGGCGTACCTTCGTCCGACGGTTTTTCGCTGCTGCTCGGCGCCGTGCTGTTGGGCTATATTGGCGCCTGGCTGGCGGTGGCGCGCCATCTCAATGAGCTGGCGCCGCGTTGAGGCCTTGCCTGGCAAGGCTGAACGCAAGCTGACAAGCTATTGTTTTGGTTGATATTGACTATCTGGGCAGGAACTTATCCACAGGCTCTGCATCAGATAGCGCAGTGCTACACTGCACGAGTTTCGTGAATCGGAGGATTCGAATGTCCACTTCCTTGCAACCTGTTCATGCTCTTGTTCCAGGCGCCAACCTGGAAGCTTACGTGCATGCGGTCAACAGCATCCCGCTGCTGACGCCCGAGCAGGAGCGTGAACTGGCCGAAAATCTCTACTATCAGCAGGATCTCGAAGCCGCCCGCCAGATGGTGCTGGCTCACCTGCGTTTCGTGGTGCATATCGCCCGCAGCTACTCGGGCTATGGCCTGGCCCAGTCTGATCTGATCCAGGAAGGCAACGTCGGCCTGATGAAAGCGGTCAAGCGCTTCAACCCGGAAATGGGTGTGCGTCTGGTCTCCTTCGCCGTGCACTGGATTCGCGCGGAAATCCATGAGTTCATCCTGAAGAACTGGCGCATCGTCAAGGTGGCTACCACCAAGGCGCAGCGCAAACTGTTCTTCAACCTGCGTAGCCAGAAGAAGCGTCTGGCCTGGCTAAACAATGACGAAGTGACCGCCGTGGCCGAAAGCCTGGGCGTGGAGCCGCACGAAGTGCGCGAGATGGAGAGCCGCCTGACCGGTCAGGACATGGCCTTCGACCCGGCCGCCGATGCCGACGACGACAGCGCCTTCCAGTCGCCCGCGCATTACCTGGAAGACCACCGCTACGACCCGGCTCGCCAGCTTGAGGATGCCGATTGGAGCGACAGCTCCAGCAGCAACCTGCACGAAGCGCTGGAAAGCCTCGATGAGCGCAGCCGTGACATTCTCTACCAGCGCTGGCTGGCCGAGGAGAAGGCGACGCTGCACGACCTGGCTGCCAAGTACAACGTCTCCGCCGAGCGTATCCGTCAGCTCGAGAAGAACGCGATGAACAAGCTCAAGGGCTGTATTGCCGCCTGAGTTCCTCGCCAACGAAAAAGCCGCACCCAGGTGCGGCTTTTTCATGTCTGCGTATCCGCTTTGGATCAGAGCCAGCGGGGCCAGCCATCCGGGCGACGTGACTCGAGTTGGTCGAGATAGTGGCTGCCGCCCAGTTGACGAATCTGCTGACGAATCCAGCTTGCCCGGCGAGCGATATAACCCGTCGGGTGACCCGCGCTCCAGCGCAGTGGATTGGGCAGTACCGCGGCCAGTTGGCTGGCTTGCCGCGTATTCAGGTAGGGCGCACCGACCCCGAAGTGATAGCGTGCGGCAGCCTCGGCGCCGAAGATGCCGTCGCCCCATTCCACACTGTTGAGATACACCTCGAGGATGCGCTCCTTCGACCAGAGCAACTCGATCAGTGCGGTGAACCAGGCCTCCAGGCCCTTGCGCAGCCAACTGCGGCCCGACCAGAGGAACAGGTTCTTCGCCACCTGCTGGCTGAGCGTGCTGGCGCCGCGTAGCGAGCCGCCATTCTGGTTGTGCGCGAGTGCTGCCTGGATGGCGCCGATGTCGAAGCCCCAGTGCTCGGCGAACTTCTGATCTTCACCCGCGATCACCGCCATCTTCAGGTCGTCCGGCAGTTCGTTCCACGGGCGCCATTGACGCTTGAGCTCCAGGCTTTTTCCGTCACTCCAGGCTTCGATCTTGCGCTCGATCATCAGCGCCGTGCCGGGCGGGGGTACCCAGCGCAGGACGAGCACCAGCGCGGCGCTGGCCAGCATGAACCAGAGCAGCAGTTTGAGGAGGAGGCGGGTCAGGGAACGAAACATGGCGGCTATTAAACCAGATGGTCGGCCCAAGCGCGGGCGGTGAGCGCGAATTTATTCCCGCCTTGGAGCATTAATGGGGCTGTGACAACGCTGCTTACTGCTTCGCACGCGGCAGGGGGTAAACTGCTCGGCATCGTTTCGCTCTTTCGGAGGTTGCATGGCTCGTCTCTGGCTGCTGTTGTCCGCCTTTGCCGGTTTTACCGGCGTTGCCCTCGGTGCCTTTGCCGCGCATGGCCTGAAAAATCGGCTGACGCCGGAATACCTGGCGATCTTCCAGACCGGTACGCACTACCAGTTGATCCATGCGTTGGCCCTGTTCGGCGTTGGCCTGTTGGCGCTGCACGTGCCGGGACGGTTGCCGAACATCGCCGGCGTGGCTTTCGCCATCGGCATCCTGCTGTTCTCCGGCAGCCTCTACCTGCTGACCCTCAGTGGTATTGGCAAGCTGGGCATCATCACGCCGTTCGGCGGTGTCGCCTTCCTCGTCGGTTGGCTGTGTTTGGGCTTGGCCGCGTGGAAGCTGACCTGACTCTGGCGTCAAGGATGAAGACCAATGGCGCCTTTTAGCCTTGGTCACTGGCAGCTCTCGGGCTAGAATGCCGGCCCTCTCCTTAGTTGTGACCGACCCGTCATGCGTATTCAGTTGAACGGCGAACCCTTCGAGCTACCCGACGACCAGAGCGTCGCGGATCTGCTGGTGCGCCTCGACCTGACCGGGCGCCGCGTGGCGGTCGAACTCAATCTGGACATCGTTCCGCGCAGCCAGCATGCCACCACCCGCCTCGCCGAGGGCGATCGCGTGGAGGTGGTACACGCCATCGGCGGCGGTTGAGCGACCGCCGACACCGTTTCACGACCGCGACGGGGTGGCGAGCCGCCAGCCGTGCCCCACGATCCGAGGAGTACTCATGAGCCAAGTTCGCAACGACAAGCCCTTCACCCTGGCCGGTCGCACGTTCCAGTCGCGCCTGCTGGTCGGTACCGGCAAGTACAAGGATATGGACGAAACCCGTGACGCCATCGCCGCGTCGGGTGCCGAGATCGTCACCGTGGCCGTGCGCCGTACCAACATCGGGCAGAACCCTGGTGAGCCGAACCTGCTCGATGTGATCAGCCCGGACAAGTACACCATCCTGCCCAACACCGCCGGCTGCTACGATGCCGCCGATGCCGTGCGTACCTGCCGCCTGGCCCGCGAGCTGCTCGACGGGCACAACCTGGTCAAACTGGAAGTGCTGGCCGACCAGAAGACCCTGTTCCCCAACGTCATCGAAACCATCAAGGCCGCCGAAATCCTGGTCAAGGATGGCTTCGACGTGATGGTGTATACAAGCGACGACCCGATCATCGCCCGCCAGTTGGCCGAAATCGGTTGCATCGCGGTGATGCCGCTGGCCGGCCTGATCGGCTCGGGGCTGGGCATCTGCAACCCGTACAACCTGCGCATCATCCTCGAAGAGGCCAAGGTGCCGGTGCTGGTCGATGCCGGCGTGGGTACCGCCTCCGACGCCACTATCGCCATGGAGCTGGGCTGCGAGGCGGTGCTGCTCAACAGCGCCATCGCCCATGCGCAGGATCCGATCCTCATGGCTCGCGCGATGAAGCATGCGGTCGAGGCTGGGCGCCTGGCCTACCTTGCCGGCCGCATGCCGAAGAAACTCTATGCCAGCGCGTCTTCCCCGCTGGATGGTCTGATCAAGTAACGATGCGATTTGCTGCGGGCCGCTTCGCCGGCCCGTCATGTCGCAAAGCACTCTACAAGAGCACAGCATGACTGACACCCAACAGCCCGAACTGACCGAAGACGGTCGCCAGCGCCGTACCATCAAGAGCTTCGTGATGCGCGCCGGGCGCATGACCGAAGGCCAGCAGCGCGGTCTCGACAAGGGCTGGCCGCTGTTCGGCCTGGAGCTGGCTGACGGCCTGCGCGACTTCGATCAGGTGTTCGGTCGCAGCGCGCCGCGCACGTTCGAGATCGGCTTCGGCATGGGCCATTCCACCCTGGAGATGGCCGCGGCAGCGCCCGAGCAGGATTTCATCGGCGTCGAGGTGCACAAGCCCGGCGTCGGGGCCTTGCTCAACGGTGCGATGGCGCAGAACCTGAGCAACCTGCGCGTCTACAGCTGCGATGCGCTGGAAGTGCTGCGCGACTGCGTGGCCGACGCCAGCCTCGATCGCGTACTGCTGTTCTTCCCCGACCCCTGGCACAAGGCGCGTCACCACAAGCGCCGTATCGTCCAGCCGGCTTTCGCCGAGCTGGTGCGCAGCAAGCTGAAGATCGGTGGCGTGCTGCACATGGCCACCGATTGGGAGAATTACGCCGAGCACATGCTCGAGGTAATGAATGCTGCGCCGGGCTATCGCAACCTGGCTGCCGATGGCACCTATGTGCCGCGCCCAGAAGAGCGCCCGGTGACCAAGTTCGAGCGCCGTGGCGAACGCCTGGGGCATGGCGTCTGGGACCTTAAATTCCAGCGCGAAGCATGAGCGAAACCGCACGGTGCCATATCGTGCGGGCAAGTGGCAGAATCGCAGACTAGATCGGGCTCACCCGACGGCCAGGATGGCACCTCACCGCAATACACAACAATAAAGCTCGCCCCCGAGGGTGAGCGCACAGACAGCCGCGCGAGCATTTCAGGCGTGGCGAGGAGAGCATTGTGTTGAGATCGGTTTCCCTTCTGCTATTGGGGGCTTTGACGCTGCAGGCCCAGGCCAGGGTCGACGCAGACCAGGCCGAGCGTCTCGGTCGTGATCTGACGCCGCTGGGCGGCGAAATGGCTGCCAATGCCACCGGCACCATTCCGGCCTGGACAGGTGGGCTGGCCAAGCCTCCGGCAGGTTATGAGCCGGGCATGCACCACCCGGATCCCTTTGCTGCCGACCAGTTGCTCTATCGGGTCGACAGCCAGAACCTGGCGAAGTACGAGCCGTTGCTGTCGCCCGGTATGAAGACCCTGCTGGAGCAGAATCCCAGCTTCTACCTGCGAGTGTTCCCCTCTCGCCGTAGCGCCGCTGCGCCTCAGCGCATCTACGACGCCACACGATTCAATGCCCTCAACACCGAATTGATCTCCGGCGGTAATGGCGTGCAGGGCGCCGCGGCGGGCGTGCCGTTCCCGCTGCCGCAGAACGGCCAGGAGGCCATCTGGAACCATGTCATGCGCTACCGCGGCGAACAGATCAGCATGGTCACCAACCAGGCTGCCGTGCTCGCCAATGGCAGCTACAACCTGCTCAAGCTGGAGCGCGAGGTGTATTTCCTCTACGGGCGCGAAGGCGTGACGCCGAAGGATCTGGACAACACCCTGTTCTACTACAAGTACCGGGTGGTTGCGCCGGCGCGGCTCGCCGGCTCGGCCCTGGTGGTGCAGGAAACCCTCGACCAGGTGCTGTCGATCCGCAAGGCCTGGCGTTTCAACCGCGGCGAGCGCCGCGTGCGCCGTCTGCCGATGCTTGCCTATGACAGTCTGCAGCCCGATACCAATGGCATGGCCACGGCCGATCAGGTCGATTCCTACAACGGCGCGCCGGATCGTTACGAGTGGCAACTTCTGGGCAAGCGCGAGATGCTCGTGCCCTACAACAGCTATGCGGTGCACCAGGAGGGCATCCCCTACGGCGATATCCTGCAGGCCAAGCACCTCAATCCCGAGCTGCTGCGCTACGAGTTGCACCGTGTCTGGGTCGTCGAAGCGTCCCTGCGCAAGGGCTTCAGCCATCCCTACGCCAAGCGCCGCTTCTATCTTGACGAGGACAGCTGGCAGATCCTCGCCGTCGACCTGTACGACAAGAGCGGAGGCCTGATCGGGCTGCAGGAAGCGCATCCGATCAGCTACTACGAGGTACCGATGTTCGGCTCCACGCTGGAAACCATCTACGACCTCAAGGGCGGTCGCTATTTCGTCGATGGACTGGACAACAACGAGCCGATGTACGACTTCAACGCCAGGCTGACGCCTCGCGATTTCACTCCGCAGGCGTTGCGTCGCGAGGGTAACTGAGGCCTGATTGAGCCCGCGCATCCGCCCGGCTGGCAGGTGCGCGGGCTGGGCCGGCAGCCGTCAGGAGTGAGTCATTTCAAGGAGGTCATCGGCGATGGACGTCAGGTTGCATCTCTTCGGGGCATCCGGTTCCGGAACCACGACGCTGGCGCGTGCGCTGGCCGAAAAACATGGCTGGCTGCATCTGGATACTGACGACTTCTACTGGTTACCCTGTGAGCCACCCTATCAGCACAAGCGCACGCCGCACGAACGTATCGAACTGATCCGCGAATGTGCTGCACAGGTAACCAGCTGGGTACTGAGCGGCTCGCTGTGCAGTTGGGGAGAGGCCTTGATCCCCTCGTTCAGTCATGCCGTTTTTCTACGCCTGGACGATACCGAGCGTATGCGCCGCTTGCGCCAGCGTGAGGTGCAGCGCTATGGCGAGCGCATCGAGCCTGGCGGTGACATGCATGCGCAAAGCCAGGCGTTCCTGGCCTGGGCGGCGGGTTACGAACAGGGTGGCCTGCAGACCCGCAGTCTGCGCATGCACGAAGCCTGGATCGAGCGGCAGTTGAATTGCCCACTGCTGCGCCTGGACTCGACACAAGCCACGGCTGCCCAATTGGCTGAGCAGGTCGTGGCATGGCTGCGCCAGTGAGGGGGGGCTAGTTGCGATCGGCCAGAATGCCGATCACCGCGAAGATCAGGATCAGCACCGGGGCCAGGGTGTAGTTGTTGAATTGCGCCAGGCCCTTGGCCAGCCAGGGTGTGAGAAAGACCATGGCCAGGCCGTAGCCCACCGCGCAGAACACCACGAACAGCAAGGTGCGCAGGACGAAGTTGAGGTTACCGATGGTGCGTTGTACCCAGGCGTTGATGGCTGGCCCGAACAGCACCAGCAGAGTGGCCATGATGGCCAGGGAAATGTCGCCGAGGTGGCTGCGGCTCCAGCGCGAAAGGGTGACGATCAGGTCCAGTAGCAGATCCATTCAGGCTCCTTCAGTGCGGCGCGGCGTGAGCGATGACCGCGCGGATCAAGCGCGGTAGCCTACCGGAATCCTTGCCTGCTGTGGGTGAACTCGCAAGCCATTGAAAAACTACCTCGGCTTTGGCGTCCTGCGTCGCTCTACCTCCTGCATCCATGCAGTCGTGCGTTGTCATTGCTGCGTTAAAAACAGGCTAAAAATGCTCATTTACAGCTCGTAAACTCCGCTTTTTCGCCTGTTTTTGCCTTGCACTGACTGCCTCGCCTACGTTTTTCAACGACCTGCTAGGCCAGGAACAGCTGCAGCAGATCGTTGAGAAACAGCTGGCCTTTGGCCGTTGCGACCAGGCGCGTAGCGTCGGCCTGCAGCAGGCCAACGCACTCGGCCTCGCGGCGCGCTGCGTCGAGTTGCGCGAGCGATAGACCGGTACGTTGGCTGAACAGTTCAGCGGGTGCGCCGTCGGTCAGGCGCAGCACGTTCATCAGGAACTCGAAGGGCAATTCGTCGGCATCGAGCCGGCGTTCGCCAGCCTGATAAGCCTTGCCCGGAGCCAGATAGTCTTTGGGCAGGCGGGTCTTCCAGGTGCGCAGGATGCGTCCGTCCGGTGTGCTCAGCTTGGCGTGGGCGCCGGCGCCGATGCCGAGAAAATCTCCGAACGTCCAGTAATTGAGGTTGTGCCGTGCCTGCCTGCCCGGCTGGGCATAGGCGGACACCTCGTACTGCGCGTAGCCCTCGGCCGCGAGCAGCGCCTGGCCGGCTTCCTGGATATCCCAGAGCAGATCGTCCTCGGGCAATTCCGGCGGCTGGCTCCAGAACACCGTATTCGGCTCCATGGTCAGTTGGTACCAGGACAGGTGCGTCGGTGCCTGGGCAATGGCGGTGCGCAGGTCGAACAGGGCGTCCTCGATGCTCTGTTCGGGCAGGCCGTGCATCAGGTCGAGGTTGAAGTTGTCGAAGCCGGCGGCGCGCGCCATATCGGCTGCGCGGATGGCTTCGTCACCATTGTGGATACGCCCCAGCGCCTTGAGTTTGGCCTCCTGAAAGCTCTGCACGCCAATCGACAGACGATTGATGCCGAGGCTGCGATAACCCTTGAACTTGGCCTGCTCGAAGGTGCCAGGGTTGGCTTCCAGGGTGATCTCGATATCCGGCGCGAAAGCGATTCGCCGCTCGACACCTTCCAGCAGTCGACCCAGCGCACGATCGGAAAACAGGCTGGGGGTGCCGCCGCCGAAGAAGATCGAGGTCAGTGGCCGGCCGTGCGCATGGTGCAGATCGCTATCGAGATCGGCGAGCAGCGCGTCGACGTATTCCTCTTCCGGCAGTGTCGGCCCGGCGGCGTGGGAGTTGAAGTCGCAATAGGGACATTTGCGCACGCACCACGGAATATGGATGTATAGCGCGAGGGGCGGGAGCAGGAAGCTCCCGCCAATGTTGTCGCTCATGCCAGCCCCAGGCGCTGCTTGAGCAGGGCCATGGCGCGGGCGCGATGGCTGAGGCGGTTTTTCTGCTCGGCGGGCAGCTCGGCGCTGGAACACTCGGTTTCCGGCACCCAGAACAGCGGGTCGTAGCCGAAACCGTGTTCACCGCGTGCCTCGTGCAGGATGCTGCCGTGCCACAGGCCTTCGCAGAGAATCGGCAACGGGTCGTCAGCATGTCGTACCAGAGCCAGGGCGCAGACGAACTGGGCACCGCGCTCGGCGTCTGGCACGTCTTTCAGGGCAGCGAGCAACTTGGCGTTGTTCGCCGCATCGCCCTGGCCATCGGCGTAGCGTGCCGAATAGATACCCGGTGCGCCACCGAGGAAGTCCACCGCCAGGCCGGAGTCGTCAGCCAGTGCCGGCAGGCCGGAGATGCGCGCGGCGTTGCGCGCCTTGAGGATGGCGTTCTCGACGAAGGACAGGCCGGTTTCTTCCGGTTCGACCTGGCTGAATTCGCCAATCGAGCGCACGCGCACGGCGTCGCCGAGCATGGCCTGCAGCTCCTTGAGCTTGCCGGCGTTGTGGCTGGCCAGTACCAGTTCCTTGAAGTCGGTCATGCGGATATTGCCTGTCAGTTGAACAGTGAATTACAGACTCTGTAGGAGCGGCGCCCCGCCGCGAACCAAGGTGGCCGCACCCTGCAAGCTTCGCCCCGGGGCGGGGCTTCTACGCAAAGCCGCTGGCAGCACCTTTGGGATTATTCGTCCGGGAAGATTTCCTGGTTGAAGGTGATGCGGTGCGACTCGTCACCCTGGCGCACGTCGAGGGTGAAGGTCATGACTTCGCGGTTGTTGAACGGGAATTGCGCCACGTAATAGATGGCGCCGCTCTCGCTGATCTGGCGGAAGGTCAGCGGCGTATTCTGGCCCAGCAGGTTCTTCACCTGGCCACTGACCTGTGCGGTGCTGGCCTTGCCAGCCTTGAGCACGGCGACGTTGACCACGCCCTGAGTCTTGCTACGTGCGAGCCCGGCGGCGGCGGCGATATCCGGCTGCAGGAAGCTGGAGTTGAACACGCTGTAGTGCACGTCGAGGTCGCCAAAGCTCTGCTTACGCTCGGCGGCGGCCGGTAGGGCCATGCACAGGGCGATCAGGAAGGGGATGATGCGACGCATGATGTTCTCCTCGTTCAGACCGCGACACGATGACCGGCCAGGCCTGCCGCACTGATGCGGTAGATGCCGATCTCGCCCAGCAGGTTGGGCCAGATGCGGCTGGCGATGCCGTGGCGATGGTCGCGGTCCACCGCCAGGCGTTCTTCCACGCGGGCACCTTGAGCATGGCACAGGCGCTCGAAGTCCTCGAAGGTGCAGAAGTGGATGTTCGGCGTGTTGTACCAGGTGTAGGGCAAAAAGTCCGAAACCGGCATGCGACCTTTTGTCGTCAGGTACCAGCGGCAGCGCCAGTGGCCGAAGTTGGGGAAGGTGATGATGCAGGTCTTGCCGACGCGCAGCATCTCGGCCAGCACCTTGTCCGGGTAATGCAGTGCCTGCAGCGACTGGGTCATGACCACCACGTCGAAACTGTCGCTGGCGAAATTGCCCAGGCCCAGATCGAGGTTCTGCTCGATGACGTTGACGCCGCGCTCGATGCACAGGGCGATCTTGTCCGGGTCGATTTCCAGGCCGTAACCGGCCACCTGCTTGTTGTCGCGCAGCCAGGCCAGCAGTTCGCCGTCGCCGCAGCCCAGGTCGAGCACACGGCTGCCCGGGGCGATCCATTCCTGGATGATGTCCAGATCCGCTCGCATGCTCATACCTCGATTCGCTTCATGTAGCTGCCGAACGCCTGCAGGTAGCGCGGGATCGGCATGAGGAAGGCGTCGTGGCCTTGTGGTGCGTCGATCTCCAGGTAGCAGACGTTCTTCTTCGCCGCCGTCAGGGCGTCGACGATTTCCCGCGAGCGGGCCGGGGAGAAGCGCCAGTCGGTGGTGAAGGACATGACGCAGAAGTCCGCCTGAGCCACGGCCAGGGTCTTGGCCAGGTCGCCGTCGTGGGTGGCGGCCGGGTCGAAGTAGTCCAGCGCCTTGGTCATCAGCAGATAGGTGTTGGCGTCAAAACGCCCGGAGAACTCCTCGCCCTGATAGCGCAGATAGCTTTCCACTTGGAACTCGACGCTGTGGAAGTCGTAGTTGAGCTTCTCGCTCTTCAGGCCACGACCGAATTTCTCGCCCATGGCGTCATCGGACAGATAGGTGATGTGGCCGACCATGCGCGCCAGCATCAGGCCGCGCTTGGGGATCACGCCCTGCTCGATGAAGTGCCCACCGTGAAATTCCGGGTCGGTGAGAATCGCCTGACGCGCCACTTCGTTGAAGGCGATGTTCTGTGCCGACAGCTTGGGTGCCGAGGCGATGGCCAGGCAGTGACGCACGCGCTCGGGGTAACTGATGGTCCATTGCAGCGCCTGCATACCACCGAGGCTGCCGCCGACTACTGCCGCCCACTGCCGGACGCCAAGAACATCGGCCAGGCGCGCCTGACTGTTGACCCAGTCTTCGACCGTCATCACCGGGAAGTCGGCGCCGTAAGGCTTGCCGGTGGCGGGGTTGGCGCTGCCGGGGCCGGTGGAGCCGTTGCAGCCGCCGAGGTTGTTGAGGCTGACGACGAAGAACTTGCGTGTATCGATAGGTTTGCCTGGGCCGATGCAGCTGTCCCACCAGCCCGGCTTGCGGTCTTCCGCGCTGTGATAGCCGGCAGCGTGGTGATGGCCGGACAGCGCGTGGCAGATCAGCACGGCATTGGAGCAGTTGGCATTCAGCTCGCCATAGGTTTCGACGACCAGTTCGTACTCGGCCAGGCTGCGCCCGCAGGCCAGCGCGAGCGGCTCGCTGAAGCGAAATACCTGGGGGCTGACCAGGCCAACGGAATCTTCGGGAAAGGCAGTAGGCATGGAGGCGCTGCTAACGAATCGGAGGAGGGCGCCAGTCTAAAGAGCACCGACCCCAGCGGCAAGCGAGCCCGGGCGCTTGCCACCCAGGCATTGGTGCGTCGCGGGTGTCACAGGCTCTGCGGGCGCGCCGCCACCGGCAAACTGACCACCTTGCCTTGGCGCTGTACCGGTGCCGGGCGGCGCAGCACGCGTAGCATCTCGGCGGCCTGAGCCAACTGCTGCTCCAGCTCTTCCTGATAGCGCGCCAGTTGCACGCTGCGTTTGCGTGATTGCTGGGTTTCCTGGGCCAGGGCCTTGAGGCGCAGCATGTGGCTTTCCAGCATCTGCTTGTGTTCCAGTGTGTTCTGCATCAGCGGCATCAGGGCCTCGGCTGCCCACTGCTCGGCATCCTGGCGCACGCGCTGGTGCAGGCCGATGGCCTCCTGCGCGAGGGTGGCGAAGAAGCGTCGGGTGAGGCTGCGCTGTTCGGTGAGCAGGGTTTTCAGGTGCAGGCGGAATTGGTCGCCCTTGCTCTGCAGTTGGCGCAGTTCGCGCCAGTAGCGCTTGAGCTGGAACTGCGGCGCGTCGACGCCGCTAAGTGGGTTTTCCTCGTTGTGCCGCTGGTAGATGGCCGCGACCATCTTGTTGGCCATGTCGGCTTCATGCTGCAGGTTGTGCAGATCCTGTTCGACGGCCTGGAAGAACTGCACGATGGCCTGGTTGATGCCGAGCGTCGTCCAGCTACCAGTGAGGTTGCGACGTACCTTCTCCAGGTGTTCCTGCAGACGCTCGGCCCGCACGGCGTAGCGCAGCAACTGCCCCTGGCGTTGCAACAGGCGCTGGTTGGTCTTCAGGCCGAGCAGGCGCTTGTGGTGCAGGCTGTGGTCGTCCTTGGTCTTGGCGGTCAGCTCGAACAGCAATTGGCCGTTGTCCTGCTGGTGGTTGCCGAGCAGAGCGAGCTGTTCGCTGACCTTCTGCAGGCGCAGCCCCAGCACATGCTGGCTGTTGTTGAGCAGGGCCAGTACCTGGCGTACCACCTGCTCCTCGAGCAGGCGTTCCTTCTGCGCGACGATGCGTTCGCACAACAGGTTTTCCAGATTGGCCATCTGGCTACGCGCCAGCAAGGCCTGGTCGCCACGCACCTTGGCCAGCAGTGCCTGCTTGGCCGAGAGCGGCAGGACATCTTCCTTGGCAAGGCCCAGTTGCTTGGCTGTGGCGCTCTGGATCTGGGCGATGGCGTTGTGCACGAAGGTCTCGCCAGCCAGGTCGTCCCAGAGCACGTCGATCTTGTTCAATACGGCGAACAGGGTGGTCTGGCTGTCTTCATCCAGTTGGCGGATGTGCTGCTGCCAGATGTTCATGTCGCTGGCCGTGACGCCCGTGTCGGCGGCGAGCAGGAAGATGATCGCCTGGGCGTTGGGCAGCATCGACAGGGTCAGCTCGGGTTCGCTGCCGAGGGCATTGAGGCCCGGAGTGTCGAGAATGCGCAGTCCTTGGCGCAGCAGGGGGTGATCGAAATTGACCATGGCATGGCGCCAGGCGGGCACCAGCACCTGGCCCCGCTTGCCGGCGCTTTCCAGCATGTCGGGGTCGAAGCCGAGCTGAATGGCCTGCTCCACCAGCATGACCTTGGTCTTGGCCACCTGGCCGAACGCCAGGGCCATGTTGTCCGGATCGCTGGCGTCCAGCGGGATGTTCACCCAATGCCGTGGAATGCGTTTGAACTGGGCGACGCTGGCCGAGGTGCTGCGGGTTTCGATGGGCAGCAGGCGGATGTAGGAGCGCTCCGAGCGCGGATCGAAGAACAATTCGGTCGGGCACATGGTGGTGCGCCCGGCCTGCGAGGGCAGCATGCGCTGGCCATATTCGGAGAAGAACAGGCTGTTGATCAGCTCGGTCTTGCCGCGCGAGAACTCGCCGACGAAGGCCAGGGTGATGTGGTCGATGCGCAAGAGCTTGAGCGCGCGCTCGAGCTTGGCGGCTACCGCATCGGAATTGAGTCGGTTGTGCTCCAGCCAACTGCGATAGCGGGTGATCTCGCGGATCAGCTCGCGCTTCCAGGCGACGTAGGCGTCGACCTGCTGGCTGAGACGTTCCATGCTCATCCTGGCTCTCCTTTCGGTCATGGTTACCGCACAAGGACTGGGGCGATGGCATGGTTGTGGGCGACTGCATGTTCCTTTTTGCCCCTTCACCGACCACTGCCGTGGACGTACGCGGCTTGCACCGGCGATGGCGCATTATGCGGCCACTGAAGAGCGCGTCAATTGGCGCGATCGATCGGCCCGCCTTGTGGTCGGGTAGGGGGCGCGAGCGGTCGGCTGATGAGGGTTCAGCCGGGGCGGCGCAGGCCTTCGATGGCCGGAAGTTGCTGGGGGGCTCGAATGCGCAGGCGCTTCTGGCGATTGAGCTCGCCGCTTTCCAGCGTGACCTGACTCTTGGCCACACCGAAGGCCTTGGCCAGGAAGGCCTGCAGGTGGGCATTGGCCTTGCCGTCGACCGGCGGCGCGGTCAGGCGGATCTTCAGCCGCTCACCGTGCAGCCCGGCGAACTCGTCCTTGCTCGCCTTGGGCTGCAGATGGCAGTCGAGGATCAGGTCCTCGCCGTCCCAGCGAAAGTAGCTCGCCACTCAGAGGAAGGGGCTGAGCATCGGCGGCAGGCCGGTGTAGGCCGCCAGACCACCAATGATGAAGCGATCCGCCAGGTTGATGGCGATGAAGGCAAAGATCGGCGAGATATCCAGACCGCCCAGGTTCGGCAGCAGGCGGCGGAAGGGCGCCAGCAGTGGCTCGCAGATCTGGTTGACCAGTTGCGCACCGGGGTTGTAGCTGCCGGGTGCCACCCAGGAGAGGATCACGCTGATGATCATGGCGAAGAAGAACACCTTGAGGAACAGCGAGGTGACACCAATCACCGACCAGACCAGAAGCTGCAGGATGAAGCCGCCCACGTTGTAGCCCATCAGGGTCAGCGTCACCACCATCAATACCAGTTGCACCAGGATGGCGAGGATCAGCGAGGCCAGATCGAGCCCGGCGAAGCCCGGAATGATGCGACGCAGCGGTGTCAGCAGCGGCTTGGTGGCCTTGACCACGAACTGGCTGAGCGGGTTGTAGAAGTCGGCGCGCACCAGTTGCAGGATGAAGCGCAGCAGCACGATCAGCAGATAGAGGCTGCCGAGGGTCTGGATGATGTAGATCAGGGCTTCGATGAGTCCGGACATGTGTGCTTCCTTATTGACCCAGTTGTTCGGCGAGTTCGGTCGAGCGATTGGCTGCAGCGTTCAGTGCCTGTTGTACCAGCGCTTCGAAGCCGCCGGCCTGGAAGGTTTTGATCGCCGCTTCGGTGGTTCCGTTCGGCGAGGTGACGCGGCGACGCAGTTCGGCGGCGTCCACATCGCTCTCACTGGCCATGCGCGCGGCGCCCAGCGCGGTCTGGATGCTTAGCTGTGCGGCGGTCTCGCGCGGCAGGCCGAGGTTTTCACCCGCGGCGGTCATGGCCTCGATCAGCAGGAAGAAATAGGCCGGGCCGCTGCCGGAGACGGCGGTTACCGCATCCAGTTGGGCTTCATCGTCCAGCCACAGGGCCAGGCCGACGGCGCTCAGTACCTGCTCGGCCTGGGCTTTCTGCTCGGGGCTGACGCGCGGGTTGGCGAACAGGCCGGAAACGCCCTGACGCAGCAGCGCCGGGGTGTTGGGCATGCAGCGTACGACGGCGCGCTCGCCCAGCCATTTCTCCAGGCTGGCGCAACTGATACCGGCAGCGATGGAGACGATCACCTGATTGGCGGTCAGGTGCGGCGCCAGATCGAGGCAGACGGTCTTCATCACCTGCGGCTTGACGGCCAGCACGATCAGATCGGCGCCTTCGATGGCCTCGACGTTATCGCTGAACAGGGCGATGCCATGCTGCTGGTGCAGGCGGCCACGCTGTTCGGCGCCCGGCTCGCTGGCACGGATGGCGTCGGCAGGGACGCCCTGGGCGCGCAGGCCGCCAATCAGGCTGGCGGCCATGTTACCGGCGCCGACGAAGGCAATGATCGGATGATTCATAGGGCTTCCTTATTGAGGGGCGGTCTGACCGTAGTCACGAGCGCCGAACAGGGCGGTACCGATGCGTACCCAGGTGGCACCTTCGGCAATGGCGGCCTCCAGGTCATGGCTCATGCCCATGGACAGGGTGTCGAGATCGAGCGCCAGCTCATCGCGCAGTTGGCGCAAACGAGCAAAAGCGGCATGTTGCGCGGCGACATCGTCGGTGGGTTCGGGAATCGCCATCAGCCCGCGCAGTTTGAGCTTCGGCAGCGCCGTGACGGCGCGTGCCAGTTCCACCAACTCGCTGGGGCTGCAGCCGGACTTGCTGTCTTCACCGCTGACATTGACCTGCAGGCAGATATTCAGCGGCGGCAGATGAGCCGGGCGCTGATCGGACAGGCGTTGCGCGATTTTCAGGCGATCCACCGAATGTACCCAGTCGAAGTGCTCGGCGATGGGCCGGGTCTTGTTCGACTGAATGGGGCCGATGAAGTGCCAGATCAAGGGCAGGTCGCTCAGCTGGGTCTGTTTTTCCAGCGCTTCCTGCAGGTAGTTCTCGCCGAAGTCACGGATCCCGGCGGCATGTGCCTCGCGGATGGCCTCGGCGGGTTTGGTCTTGCTCACTGCGAGCAGGCCGATCTGCGCGCAATCGCGCTGCGATGCTTGCGCCGCCTCACGGATGCGCGCTCCGACCTTTGCAATATTCTCTGCTATCGTGGACATTACTTGCGGCCCGGCCGTTAAGCGTTCGCGGCATTCTACCTGCTTGCCTGCAATTGGGGAGTCCCATGGATATTACCGAGCTGCTTGCCTTCAGCGCCAAGCAAGGCGCGTCGGATTTGCACCTCTCGGCCGGCCTGCCGCCGATGATTCGCGTCGACGGCGACGTGCGCCGCATCAACCTGCCGCCGCTGGATCACAAGCAGGTGCATGCGCTGATCTACGACATCATGAATGACAAGCAGCGCAAGGATTACGAGGAATTCCTCGAGACCGACTTCTCCTTCGAGGTGCCGGGTGTCGCGCGTTTCCGCGTCAACGCCTTCAACCAGAACCGTGGCGCTGGCGCGGTGTTCCGTACCATTCCGTCCAAGGTGCTGACCATGGAGGAGCTCGGTATGGGCGAGGTCTTCCGCAAGATCACCGACGTACCGCGCGGCCTGGTGCTGGTTACCGGCCCGACCGGTTCGGGCAAGTCGACCACCCTGGCGGCGATGCTCGACTACCTCAACAGCAACAAATACCACCACATCCTGACCATCGAAGACCCGATCGAATTCGTTCACGAGTCGAAGAAGTGCCTGGTCAACCAGCGTGAAGTGCACCGTGACACCCACGGCTTCTCCGAAGCCCTGCGCTCGGCGCTGCGGGAAGACCCGGACATCATCCTGGTTGGCGAGATGCGTGACCTGGAAACCATCCGCCTGGCGCTGACCGCCGCGGAAACCGGCCACCTGGTGTTCGGCACCCTGCACACCACCTCCGCCGCCAAGACCATCGACCGCGTGGTCGACGTGTTCCCGGCCGAAGAAAAGTCGATGGTGCGTTCGATGCTCTCCGAATCGCTGCAGGCAGTGATCTCGCAGACCCTGCTGAAGAAGATCGGCGGTGGTCGCGTGGCGGCCCACGAGATCATGATCGGCACGCCGGCGATCCGTAACCTGATCCGCGAGGACAAGGTGGCGCAGATGTATTCGGCGATCCAGACCGGTGGCGCGCTGGGCATGCAGACCCTCGATGCCTGCCTGAAAACTCTGGTGGCCAAGGGGCTGGTCAGCCGCGACAGCGCGCGCGAGAAGTCCAAGACCCCGGAAAATTTCTGACCCCCGAGCCGGCGGGCGCGTGCGCTCGCCTGCCGATGCCCGGGCGATACCGCGTAAGCACCTGCGAGAGCACCGATGGAATTCGAAAAACTGCTGCGCCTGATGGTAGAGAAGGGCGGTTCCGACCTGTTCATCACGGCGGGCGTGCCGCCCTCGATGAAGGTCAACGGCAAGATCATGCCCGTGACCAAGAATGCCATGTCACCGGAGCAGACCCGCGAGACCGTTCTGGGTGTAATGAACGATGCGCAGCGCCGCGACTTCGCCGAAAACCACGAGTGCAACTTCGCCATCAGCGCGCGTGGCATCGGTCGTTTCCGCGTCAGCGCCTTCTACCAGCGCAACCTGGTGGGCATGGTGCTGCGCCGCATCGAGACCAACATCCCCACCCTCGATGAACTCAAGCTGCCGGAAGTGCTGAAGAAGCTGGCGCTGACCAAGCGCGGCCTGGTGTTGTTCGTCGGCGCCACCGGCACGGGTAAATCCACCTCGCTGGCGGCGATGATCGGCTACCGCAACAAGAACAGCAGCGGCCACATCATCTCCATCGAAGATCCGATCGAGTACATCCACCAGCACCAGAACTGCATCGTCACCCAGCGCGAAGTTGGCCTGGATACCGAATCCTTCGAGGTAGCGCTGAAGAACACCCTGCGCCAGGCGCCGGACGTGATCCTCATCGGCGAGGTGCGCTCGCGCGAAACCATGGATCACGCCGTGGCCTTCGCCGAAACCGGCCACCTGTGCCTGGCCACCCTGCACGCCAACAACGCCAACCAGGCACTGGATCGGATCATCAACTTCTTCCCGCCGGATCGACACAATCAGGTGTGGATGGATCTGTCGCTCAACCTCAAGGCCATCGTCGCCCAGCAACTGGTGCCGACCCCGGATGGCAAGGGGCGCCGTGCGGTGATCGAGGTGCTGATCAACACCCCGCTGGCTGCCGACCTGATCCGCAAGGGCGAGGTGCACGAGCTCAAGAGCCTAATGAAGCGCTCGACCGAGCAGGGCATGCAGACCTTCGACCAGGCGTTGTACAACCTCTACACCCAGGGCGAGATCACCTACGAAGACGCGCTGCTCTACGCGGATTCGGCCAACGACCTGCGCCTGATGATCAAGCTCGGTTCGGAAACCGACGGCGATCACCTGACAAGCATGGCCCAGGGCCTGTCGTTGGAGATCAGCGAGGAAGATCCGGGGCGTCGCTTCCGCTGACGCTACCAGACGGGGGACGCGATGCGTCCCCTTCGTATATCAGGGCAATGCGTTTGCCCTTCCTGCCGGCCAGCACCAGTGCCTGGCCATCGCGCTGCGCGCCGGCACGTGCTTCGCTCATCAATTGCGGAATCAGTGGCCCTTCCGGCAAGTGTTTCCAGAATCGCAATGGCAGGTGCTGCTGCATGGCTGTGCGGTTGAGTCGTGCCGGGTTGAAGGTGCTGCCGTAGTAGGCGCGCCACAGTGCCTGACCATCATCCTCGGGCTGCTGCGCCCAGTCGCGCCATTGCGTCGGGCAGTGGCGCTCGTGGCGCAACTGCTGGCCATCCCAGAACACGCCATCACGCGGCGTGGCAATCAGCCAGCTGTGCTTGCCCAGGCGTTCGGCGAAATGGCCGCTGGCTGAGGCGAGGATGTCGTGCGCCGGCTCGAACCAGGCGACAAAGTCTGGTGCGCCTTGTGCCTGGCATGGCTGAAAACGCACGAAGGCATGCAGATGATGGGCTTCGCGCCGCACGGCCTTGAGCCGCCGTTGCAGTTCGCTGCCATCCGGGTCGCCAGCGAGGATGGCGCTGCGCTCGCCCTGTACGAAGCGCCAGAGCACCCGGTAGAGCAGGCTCCAGCGTTCCTCGCCACGGTATTGCGCGGCGCTTTCCAGCAGCTCCAGCAGTTCGGGGGACACACGCAGGCGGCCGTTGGGCTCCGGCGCCCGCTCGGCCGCTTCATCGAACAGGCCGGGCGCGGCCTCTTCGTCCAGCCACTGCAGCTGGTGTGGCGCCAGGTTCTGCAGCAGAGCGCGGCGCGCGGCCTGGCGCCAGGTGGCGAACGTGCCGTCGAAGCGCAGGCTGTGCATCACCACAACGCCATCTGTGCCGGGGTGTCGCGCAGTTGCTGGCGCAGCACCAGGGACTCGTGTTCGGCCCGCGGTGGTCGGTAATCCTGAGTGACGATGAACGGCTTGGCCTTTTCCAGTACGCAGCGCAGGCGCGTCAGATCCTCGAAGCGGATGCGTCGTTCGCGCCGCAGCGCACCCAGGCGCCGCGCGCTGAGCACGCCGATGCCGGGTACGCGGGCGATCAGCGACTCGTCGGCACGGTTCAGATCCACCGGAAACTGCTCGCGATTGGCCAGCGCCCAGGCCAGTTTGGGGTCGATGTCCAGCGCCAGATTGCCGGGGCCGGACAGCAACTCAGTGGCGCTGAAACCGTAGCCTCGCATTAGGAAGTCGGCTTGATACAGGCGATGCTCGCGCAGCAGCGGCGGCGCCTCGAATGGCACGGTCTTCGGGCTCTGTGGAATCGGGCTGAACGCCGAGTAGTAGACGCGGCGCAGGCGGTAGTCGTGATACAGGCTCTGGGCGTTATGCAGGATGGTGCTGTCGTCGGTGGCATCGGCGCCGACGATCATCTGCGTGCTTTGCCCCGCCGGTGCGAAGCGCGGTGCGCGGCGTTCTTCCTTGGCTTCGCGCTCACCCAGGTGAATGTGCTGCATGGCCTGGTGGATGCTGCCGACGTTCTTCTCCGGCGCCAGTTTCACCAGGCTGGTTTCGGTGGGCAGCTCGATATTGACGCTCAGGCGGTCGGCATACAGGCCGGCCTCGGCGATCAGCTCGGGCGCGGCGTCGGGGATGGTCTTGAGGTGGATGTAGCCACGGAACTGATGTTCTTCGCGCAGCAGCTTGGCGACGCGGTTGAGTTGCTCCATGGTGTAGTCGGCAGAACGGATGATGCCAGAGCTGAGGAATAGCCCGCTGATGCAGTTGCGCTTGTAGAAGTCGAGGGTCAGCGTCACCACTTCCTCGGGGGTGAAGCGCGCCCGTGGCACGTCGCTGGAGCGGCGGTTGATGCAATACTGGCAGTCGTACAGGCAGAAGTTGGTCAGCAGGATCTTCAGCAACGCGACGCAGCGCCCATCCGGCGTGTAGCTGTGGCAGATGCCCATGCCGTTGGTCGAGCCGATGCCATCCTTGCCCTTGGAGCTGCGCTTGGGCGCACCACTGCTGGCGCAGGAGGCGTCGTACTTGGCGGCGTCGGCGAGGATGGTGAGCTTCTCGATCAGTTGCATGGCAGGCGATATCTATACTGTTTTTTTATACAGTATATGGCTACTGTACAAGGATCAAGTCATCGATGCGACGCCCGACGGTGAGGATGAAACCTTCGTCGCGGTCGGAGCGTCTGAATCCATACCTCGCACACGGAGTTCGTCATGCAACCCCAGGACACTCACAGCAAAGTGATCGGCTACCTGCTCTGGATCTTCGGTTTCCTTGGCTCGCATCGTTTCTACTACGGCAAGCCGGTGACCGGCACCATCTGGTTCTTCACCCTGGGCTTGTTCTTCATCGGCTGGATCATCGACCTGTTCCTGATTCCGGCGATGGATCGCGAGGCAGATCTGCGCTTTACCGCTGGTGAAACCGACTACAACGTGGCCTGGATCCTGCTGACCTTTCTCGGTGTATTCGGTGTGCACCGGATGTACCAGGGCAAGTGGATCACCGGGATCCTCTATCTGTTCACCGGTGGCCTGTTCATGGTGGGCGTGCTCTACGACTTCTGGACGCTCAATACGCAGATTTCCATCAAGAACGCACAGCGTGGCTGAGCGGCAGGGAACTGCATGATGGCGCTTCGCTCAAATGACACAGAGCGGGGCGCCTGCCTCGCGAGGAATTCCCTACAGGGACGTGCCAACTTGCAGTAGATGAGGCACCCATGAATTCCGAAGAGCGAACCTTGATCGATGGCCTGTTCTCGCGTCTGCACGATGCCGAGCGGCAGAGTGCCGCGCGTGATGCCGAGGCCGACGCGCATATCGCCGAGCATGTCGCGCGTCAGCCCGCCGCGCCCTACTACATGACGCAGACCATCCTGATCCAGGAGGCTGCGCTCAAGCGCCAGGATCAACGGGTCAAGGAACTGGAAGCGCAACTGGCCGAGATGCAGCAGCAACGGCCGAGCAGCGGTGGCTTCCTGTCCGGATTGTTCGGCGGCGGTACACGTGATGCGCAGCCGCAACCACAGTCGAATGCGCGACCGGCTGGCTGGGGTGAAACGCGCTTTTCCCAGGGTGCTGCCGCCAGTGACCCGCGTGCACCGCAAGCGGCCGCAGTGCCGGGACAGGGTGGCTTCATGCGTGGTGCCCTGCAGACTGCAGCGGGCGTGGCCGGCGGTGTGATGGTGGCCGAGATGCTTGGCGGGCTGTTTCATCACGGCAGCCCGGCGGAGATCGTTGAGGTGGTCGAGGCGCCGCCGATGCAGGAACCCAGCAATTTCGACGCCGGCTCATCGAGCGATAGCTTCGCCGATGACAACTATTTCGACAGTGGCGATTTCTTCGACGGTGGTGACGACAGCTTTTTCAGCTAAATGGTGCGGATGAGCGCAGCGTCCAGGCTGTGCTCATCCGCCTGACGGCTCAGTCGTCGCCGTCGTCGTCATCCGCGCCATCGACCTTCATGCCCAGTTCCTTGATCTTGCGCGTCAGGGTATTGCGACCCCAACCCAGCAGCAGGGCGGCATCGCGGCGGCGGCCGGCGGTATGCTTGAGTGCGGTCTCGATCATGATGCGTTCGAAGGCCGGCACAGCCACATCGAGCAGGTTGGACTGGCCGCGTGCCAGGGCCTGGTCGGCCCATAGGCGCAGGGCCTGCTCCCAGTTGGTCACCGGGGCGGCGTCCTGCGGCTGGGTCAGCAGCTCCGGTGGCAGGTCGTCGACATGCACCTCGCGACCGGATGCCATGACGGTGATCCAGCGACAGGTGTTCTCCAGTTGACGCACGTTGCCCGGCCAGGGCAGGTGCTTGAGGTAATCCTCGGTTTCGCTCTTGAGCAGCTTCGGCTCGACCGCCAGTTCCTGTGCCGCACGGGCGAGGAAGTGATTGGCCAGGGTGGGGATGTCCTCGCGACGGTCGGCCAGGCGCGGGATATGAATGCGGATGACGTTGAGGCGGTGGAACAAGTCCTCGCGGAACTTGCCGGCCTGCACCAGGGTTTCCAGGTTCTGGTGAGTGGCGGCGATGATGCGCACGTCCACTTTCACCGGAGTGTGGCCGCCAACACGGTAGAACTCGCCATCGGCCAGCACGCGCAGCAGGCGCGTTTGCGTATCGGCCGGCATGTCGCCGATCTCGTCGAGAAACAGGGTACCGCCGTCGGCCTGCTCGAAGCGGCCACGGCGCTGGTTGGCCGCGCCGGTGAAGGCGCCTTTCTCGTGGCCGAACAGCTCGGATTCCATCAGATCCTTGGGGATCGCTGCCATGTTCAGGGCAATGAACGGGGCGGCTGCACGCGGACTGTGGCGGTGCAGGGCATGCGCCACCAACTCTTTACCGGTGCCGGATTCGCCGTTGATCAACACGGTGATATTGGAGTGGCTGAGGCGGCCGATGGCGCGGAACACCTCCTGCATCGCCGGCGCTTCGCCGATGATTTCCGGGGTGCGTGCCTGCACTGCGGGTGCGGCCAGGCTCTGTTGTTCCTGAGCGTGCTGGAAGGCGCGCTTGACCAGCGAGACGGCCTCGTCAACATCGAACGGTTTGGGCAGGTATTCGAAGGCGCCGCCCTGGTAGCTGGCCACCGCGCTGTCCAGATCGGAGTGCGCGGTCATGATGATCACTGGCAGGCGCGGATACAGCTCGCGAATGCGCGCCAGCAGGTCGAGGCCGCTGGAGCCGGGCATGCGGATGTCGGAGATGATCACGTCTGGCTGCTGGCGAGTCAGGCGGGCGAGGACGCCATCGGCACTGTCGAAGCTCTGGATGCTCATGCCTTCCTGTTGCAGGGCCTTCTCCAGTACCCAGCGGATGGAACGATCGTCGTCGACAATCCAGACGGTTTCGCTGCGGCTCATGCTGTGGTCGCTCCTTGTTCCAGGGGCAGAAAGATCGAGAACACGGTGTGGCCAGGGTGGCTCTCGCATTCGATCAGGCCCTGGTGCTGGCTGATGATGTTCTGGGTGATGGCCAGGCCCAGGCCGGTGCCGTCGGCACGGCCACTGACCATGGGATAGAAGATGGTTTCCTGCAGTTCCGGGGGGATGCCGGGGCCGTTGTCGATGATCTCGACCTTGACCACCAGACGGTGGCGCGTATGGCCGATGGTGAACTGGCGCAGGGTGCGGGTGCGCAGGTTGATGCGGCCCAGGCCCATGTCGTGCTTCTGCCCGGCGATGGCCTGCATGGCGTTGCGCACGATATTGAGCACGGCCTGGATCATCTGTTCACGGTCGATCAAAAGATCCGGGATGCTCGGGTCATAGTCACGCACCAGCGTGATGCTGCCCTGGGCCTCGGCCTCGATCAGGTTGGCGACGCGTTCGAGAACCTCGTGCACGTTGGTCATCGCCAGCGACGGCAGCTTGTTCGAGCCGAGCATGCGATCGACCAGGTTACGCAGGCGGTCGGCCTCTTCGATGATGACGTTGGTGTAGTCCTTGAGCTCTTCGTGGGGCAGCTCGCGCGATAGCAGCTGGGCCGCGCCACGGATGCCGCCGAGCGGGTTCTTGATCTCGTGAGCCAGGCCGCGCACCAGCAGTTTGGTGGTTTCCTGCTTGGACAGTTGCGCCTCTTCCTTGGTGATGCGCAGCAGGCGGTCGCGCGGGTGCACTTCCAGCAGCAGCAGGGTTTCGCCTTTGCTGAACAGGGGCGTCACCGCGTAGTCCACGGTTAGCGTCTGGCCGGTGACCGAGGTCAGCACGGCCTCGCGCTTGTTGAAAGGGTGCGCCTGTTCCACCGCCTGGCGCAGGGAAGACAGCGCCTCGGGCGATTCAGTGAACAGCTCGCTGATGAACTGGCCATGGCTGCGTTGGCCACTGACGGCCAGCAGCATCTCCGCCGCCGGGTTCATGTACTCAAGGCACAGTTGGCTGTTGAGCAGCAGGGTGGCGGTGGTCAGGTTGTCGAGTAGCAGGCGATGCAGCGCGTCGTTGATAGTCATAGGCAGTGCGTTCCGGCAATGGGCAGGAAAATGCAAGAAGCAAACCAAAGCCCCGAAAAGACGCATTTTTTCTGCGTCTTCTGGGGTTTAGGGCGGACTGCAAGGCGATCGAGCGGGGTGCTTTGACCCAAAACGGGGAAAGAATAAAGTTTGGTGCGGTTTAATGCACTGATTTGGTGCTAATCACAGGAAGGGGAGGATGCTCGGTTTTTCTTTGGGTTTGTCTTTCAGCGGGCATTCCGGGCGTACGCCGTAATCGTCCTTCTGGCAGGGCCTGATCTGGCGCTTCTGTGCCAGCGACATGCGGTGCATATGGAAGGGCTGGGCCGGGGTGCGTTCGACGATGAGGCCAGCCGCATCGATGATCTCGCCTACCAGTTGATGCGTGCCACGATCCACGTTCTGCAGCGAGAACACCGGGCTGCTGCTGGGGCCGCCCTGCGCCTCGCCGTCGAGCAGCAGGCGATAGCTGTGTCCCGGCAGCAGGCCGGGCTCGCTGGTCAGGGTGACGATCAGATCGCCCGAAGCATTGTGAATCGATGCATCGGGCTCCGGTACCAGAACGCGCAGCAACTGGTAATGCACCACCTGCTTGGTCACGGCCGGTGGCGCAACCCCCACGCTGGGTGGGTTCTGATTCAGTTGTGCACTATTCGAGGGCGCGATATTCACGCGTTCTGCGTTGCTGCTGCGCGGGCTGTCGGTGAAGACGCGATTACCTTCGGCATCGATGTAGGTATAGACCTGCGCCTGGGCGCTGTGGGCCAGCACAAGCAGGCCCAGCAGAAAAATTCGCATCGTCATGGATTCTAGGGTTTGGGGGTTGGTTTCGGCGCGGGCTTGGGCGGTGTGGCGGGTTGTCTGGCCGGGCTGTTGAGGCTGATGCGCTGTACGGTGAAGGTCTCGGTCATGCTCTGTTGCACCACCTGATCCCCTGCCAGCACAGTCACCGCCAGGCTGTGCTCGCCGCGGTCGATGTTGCTCAACTGCAGGCTCGGTACGTTGCTGGGCTGACCATAGGGCTGACCGTCGAGAACCAGACGCAGACGATGGCCGGGTTGCAGGCGAGGCTGAATGTCGACGCCGACGACGAAGGAGCCGTTGTTGGCGCGCATGGCTTCCTCATCGGGGATGCCGGTCAGGCGCAGGACAGTGTATGGCGCCTGTGATTTCTGTTCGTTCGCGGGAGTGGCAGGCGGCAGGCTTGGCGTCTGCATCTCGACGGTATTGGTCGGCGGCAGTTCGACGCTTTCGGCAGGAGTGCCATCGGGCGGCTGGTTGGTGAAAACCGTATTGCCGTTGGCGTCGGTGTACTTGTAGATCTGCGCGCTGGCCGGCAGGGCCAGGGCGAGCAGCAGGCAGACGAGTAATGGGCGCATGGGCCGATCCTTCCTCGGGCGATGCGCTAAGCCTTGCACTGCCGGTGCTTCCTGGCAAGCGCGGGGCGCTTTGGCTGTGAGCTTTGCCTGCAAAACCATGGGGCTTTTATCGGAATGGGGCTTTGCATTATCGGGGGAGTGCTTGGTCGATACCGGGCTGGCAAGTTAGTGTTTTGGACGCCGCTTTGGGTGCTGTCAGCTATTCCGTGTTTCGCCCCGTCGGGCGACTCACTTTTCTTTGAAATGCGCAAAGAAAAGTAAGCAAAAGAAAGCG
>NZ_JBMDJU010000014.1:0-120063 GCF_057809355.1 Pseudomonas sp. FG29
GGTTATGAGCCCGACGAGCTACCAGACTGCTCCATCCCGCGGCGGCCATTCTACTCAGGGAGAGAGTGTTGTCAATCGGTTTATTGCTTTTAATCGAAAATACTAATCGGCAGGCAAACAAAAAGGCCACTCGTTAGAGTGGCCTTTTCGGAAGGTGGTTGCGGGAGCAGGATTTGAACCTACGACCTTCGGGTTATGAGCCCGACGAGCTACCAGACTGCTCCATCCCGCGGCGGCCATTCTACCGGCAGAAAGCCTTACGTCAACTACTATCTTAAAAAAACTGTTTTCAACTCAGATGGTTAGCCTCAAACAGCTGTTAGACTTCAGCGAGTCCGACCAGACCTGGCAAGGCTTTCGAGGGTGTTGTGCGCAAGATAATCCACGTTGACTGCGACTGCTTCTACGCCGCCATCGAGATGCGTGACGACCCGAGTCTGGCCAATCGTCCGCTGGCGGTGGGGGGCGCGGCGGAGCGGCGTGGGGTTATCGCCACCTGCAATTACGAGGCGCGCGCCTATGGCGTGCGTTCAGCGATGTCCTCGCACCAGGCGCTGAAGCTGTGTCCCGATCTGTTAATCGTCAAGCCGCGCTTCGAGGTGTACCGCGGGGTGTCGCGTGAGATTCACGGCATCTTTCGCCAGTTCACCGACCTGATCGAGCCGTTGTCGCTGGACGAGGCTTATCTGGATGTCAGTGAGGCGCCGCATTTTGCCGGCAGCGCCACGCGCATCGCCCAGGAGATTCGGCGGCGGGTATCGCAGGAGCTGCACATCACCGTGTCCGCCGGTGTGGCGCCGAACAAGTTTCTGGCCAAGATCGCCAGTGACTGGCGCAAGCCCGATGGTTTGTTCGTGATCACGCCTGATCAGGTGGAGGATTTCGTCGCGGCGCTGCCGGTGAGCAAGCTGCATGGTGTCGGCAAGGTCACGGCGGATAAGCTGGCGCGCCTGGGTATCCGTACCTGTCTGGATCTGCGTGACTGGAATCGGCTGGCGCTGGCGCGCGAGTTCGGCAGTTTCGGTGAGCGCCTGTGGAGTTTGGCCTGGGGCATCGACGAGCGGGCGGTGAAGGTCGACAGTCGCAGGCAGTCGCTTAGCGTCGAGCACACCTTCGAGCTGGATCTGCCGGATCTGCAGAGCTGTCTGGACAAGCTGCCGGCGTTGCTCGAAGAGATGCATGGCCGGCTACAACGGCTGGATGCCAGCTATCGACCGGATAAACCCTTCGTCAAGGTGAAGTTCCATGACTTCACCCAGACCACCCTGGAGCAGGCTGGCGCCAGCCGTGACCTGGAGAGCTATCGGCAACTGCTGGCAGTTGCTCATGCGCGGGGCGGCAAGCCAGTGCGCCTGCTCGGTGTCGGCGTGAGATTGCGTGACTTGCGTGGGCAGCAGGAGCAACTGGAGCTGTTTGCCTGAAGGCTGAGCCATTCGCGTAGGGCGGGTGCAACCCGCCGTCGCAACCTGGCGGGGTTCCCCCGCCCTACGAAATACGCGGTGATTTCACTCGGCCCAGAGGCGAATCGGTTTGCCGCTGGCGGGCCAGAGTTGCAGTTGGCCAATGACGTTGAAGTCCCAGCGTTGCACCTGGCCCAGGGCCTCAAGGAAGCGCCGCTCCTGTTCCATCAGCGCCGGTGCGCAGAGCTTGCGCGTGCTCCCCGGCGTCTCGAAACGAATGGCATCGTCTTTGAGGCTGTAGCCGGCGAACCAGTGGTTGCAGCCGGCATTGCCGTGGGCGCGGCCATCGGCGGCGAAGGTGATGGTCAGGTGGCTGCGGTCAATCAGCGGGCGCTCGCCGATCCATTCCACGCGATAGCTGCGTTCGGTTTCCAGTTGCGGGGCATCACTGGCGCAACCGGCCAGTGTGGCGGCGAACAGGGCGAGGGGCAGGGCGCGGTAGATCATCTCAGGCCTCCTGACAGGCACGGCACAGATGGCGGCTGGCATCGTTGCGCCAGCCCAGTTCGGCAATCCGCGCCTCGGCGGCTGGTGCCTGGGCAGCCTTGCCAAGTGCGGCATCGACGGCGAATTCGAAATCCAACTGTTTGCCACAGCCGTCGCAGTTGACCTGCCAATTGTGGATCGCCAGTTCCTTGAACTGCGGGCCCTGGCACACCGCCAGCCATTGGCCGGGCGGGTTGATCAGGTGGCGTACCTTCTCGACCTGCAGGCGCATGTGCAGGTCGCGGCTGCCCTTGAGGGTGACCAGTAGCACATCATGGGCCTGGATCGAGCCGCCGTTGCCAGTGACCTGGTAACGGCCCGGCGCCAGGGCGCGGCATTCGGTAAGGGTGTGTTGCGGGTTGAGCAGGGTGTAACGGAAATCGTGTTCGGCCATGAGTCCTCCGGAGCAGCCGGCATGCTATCACGTGCCGGCTTTTACCTCATTGCTCAGGCGTCCCTCGGTCCAGGCTGCGATGTTGTCCAGCGTGGTCTGGGCGATTGCACCCAGGGCTTCGCGGGTGAGGAAGGCCTGGTGCGCGGTGACGATGACATTGGGGAAGCTCAGCAGCCGAGCGAGGGTGTCGTCCTGCAGGGGGCGGTCGGAGTGATCTTCGAAGAACAGCTCCGACTCTTCCTCGTAGACATCCAGCCCCAGATAGCCGAGCTGGCCACTTTTAAGTGCATCGATCAGCGCGGGTGCATCCACCAGTGCGCCGCGCCCGGTGTTGATCAGCATCGCGCCATGCTTCATGCGGCTCAGGCAGTCGGCATCGATCAGGTGGTAGCTGCTGTCGGTGAGCGGGCAGTGCAGGCTAAGGATGTCACTCTGTGCGATCACTTCGTCGAGTTCGGCCTGGCGCGCGCCCAGTGCTTCGAGATCGCTGAGCGGGAAGGGGTCGTAGATCAGTACCTGGCAGCCGAAGCCTTGCATGATGCGGGCGAAGGCCTGGCCGATCTTGCCGCCGCCCACCACACCGACGGTCTTGCCATAAAGGTCGAAGCCGGTCAGCCCATGCAGGCTGAAGTCACCGTCGCGGGTACGGTTGACGGCGCGATGCAGGCGGCGGTTGAGCGCCATCACCAGCGCAACGGCGTGTTCGGCGACGGCGTGCGGCGAATAGGCCGGTACGCGCACGACCGGCAACTGCAGGCGCTGGGCTGCGCTCAGGTCGACATGGTTGTAGCCGGCCGAGCGCAGGGCGATCAGGCGTGTGCCGCCGGCGGCCAGTTGCTCCAGCACCGGTGCGGACAGGTCGTCGTTGATGAAGGCGCAGACCACCTCATGGCCGGCCGCGAGCAGGGCGCTGTCGAGCGTCAGGCGTGCTTCCTGGAAATGCAGTTGCCAGGCGGTCGGTCGCTCGGCGGCGAGGAAGCTGTCGCGGTCGTAACTTTTGCTGCTGAACAGGCAGATACGCATGGGCTCTATCCTCAGGCGTCTTGCGCCGTAGCCTCGGTCAGGCGGGCGATGGCCGCATCCAGTTCATCCAGTGCGCGTTGAGCTTCCGGGTCATCCTGCTTGAGCAGGGTTTCGCTGCGTTGGCAGGCGGCGCGCAACTGCGGTACGCCGCAATATCGGGTGGCGCCATGCAGACGGTGTACGCGTTCGATCAGTGCGGTGCGCTCCCCGGCGTCGCGGGCCTGGCGTATGGCCTGGCGGTCGCCCGGCAGGCCGGCCAGCAGCATGCTCAGCATGTCGGCGGCCAGATCGGCCTTGCCGGCGGCCAGGCGCAAGCCTTCTTCGGCGTCGAGTACCTTGTTCTGCGTACTGGGCGCCGGCGCGTTTTCTGCCGCCCTCTGCGAGGGCTGGCCGCGCAGTGACAGGCCGGTCCACTTGAGCACGACCTGGGTCAGTTGGCGTTCGCTGATGGGTTTGGTCAGGTAGTCATCCATGCCGCACTGCAGCAGGGTGCGTTTCTCGCTGGCCAGGGCGTGGGCGGTCAGGGCGACGATCGGGGTGGCGCTGCGTCCCTGGCTGCTCTCCCATTGGCGAATCGCCTCGGTGGCCTGGCGGCCGTCCATGCCGGGCATCTGCACGTCCATGAAGACCAGGTCGAAGCTGTCTTGCTGGAAGGCTTCCAGCGCGGCAAAACCACTGTCGACAGCCGTGACCTGCGCGCCGAGATCGTCCAGCAGGGTTTGCACCAGCAGCAGGTTGGCCGGGTTGTCGTCGACGCAGAGGATTTGCGGGCGGCGTCCGCTCGGGCTGCTGGGCGCCGGCTCACTGAGCGGACGGTGCGGGCAGACCAGCTCGACCATGGCCTTGTGCAGCTTGCGGGTGCAGGGCGGTTTGGCTTGCAACTGCAGGTAGGCGTCCGGCAGGGTCTCGTGATAGGCGCCCATCTCGGTGGTCGAGCACAGCGCCAGTGCCTTGCAGCCCATGCGCTCGAGTTCCCAGAGGTGCTGGCTGAGGGCTTGCGGACTGACTTGCTGGATGGTCAGGCCGAGTACCGCCAGGCTCAGGGGTTTGTCGCCCTGTTGGCGTTTGGCGACGGTTTCGAGCAGCAGGGGCAGGCTGTTGAAGCTTTCGACCTCCAGACCACAGTCTTCCAGTTGATGCGCCAGGGCCTGGCGAGCCAGTTCGTGAGTTTCCAGCACCGCCACACGACGACCCTGCAGCGGAGCGCGCGGCAGATCGTCGGCGTCGTCGCGGGCCTTGGGCAGCGTCAGGCTGATCCAGAATTCCGAGCCCTCGCCAGGCGTGCTGTCGACGCCGATCTCGCCGCCCATCTGTTCGATCAGGCGCTTGGAAATGACCAGGCCGAGCCCGGTGCCGCCAGCCTGCCGGCTGAGCGAATTGTCGGCCTGGCTGAAGGCCTGGAACAGCGCGCGCAGGTCTTCGTCGGAGAGGCCGATGCCGGTGTCCATCACGCTGATGCGCAGCTGGGCGCTGTCGCTGCTCTCGTCCTCGACCATGGCGCGCATGACGATGGTGCCTTCGCGGGTGAACTTGATCGCATTGCTCACCAGGTTGGTCAGTACCTGCTTCAGGCGCAGCGGGTCGCCGCGCAGGGCCAGCGGGGTGTCGCGGTAGATCAGGCTGACCAGCTCCAGTTCTTTCTCGTGGGCGGCGGGCGCGAGAATGGTCAGGGTGTCCTGCAGCAGGTCACGCAGGTTGAATGGGATGGACTCGAGCACCAGCTTGCCGGCCTCGATCTTGGAGAAGTCGAGCACCTCGTTGATGATGCCCAGCAGGCTTTCGGCGGACTTTTCGATGGTGCTCAGGTAATCCTGCTGACGTGGGCTGAGCTCGCTCTTCTGCAGCAGGTGGGTGAAGCCGACGATGCCGTTGAGCGGCGTGCGGATCTCATGGCTCATGTTGGCCAGGAATTCGGATTTGATGCGGCTGGCTTCCAGGGCTTCCTTGCGTGCGAAGTCCAGTTCGATGTTCTGGATCTCGATGGTTTCCAGGTTCTGGCGCACGTCTTCGGTGGCTTGCTCGATGCTGTGTTGCAGTTCTTCCTGGGCGTTCTGCAGGGCTTCGGCCATGCGGTTGATGCCCGAGGCCAGTTCGTCCATCTCGTGGCTGCCCAGCGGCGGCAGGCGGGTTTCCAGATTGCCGTCCTTGAGTTGCGCGACACCGGCCTTGATGGCCCGCAGCGGCTCGTTGATGCTGCGGCCCATGCGCAGGGCGAGCAGCGCGGTGACGCCCAGGCCGCCAATGATCAGCAGCAGGCTGGCGAACAGGCTGCGGTAGCCGCTGAGCAGGGTGCCCTGGTGCGACAGCTCCAGCTCTACCCAGCCGAGCAGGCGGGCCGCCCGGTCTTCTTCGAGGTCACCGCTCAAGGCCAGATAGCTGTCGTAGACCGGCAGCAGGAAGCGTGTCGCATCCTGGCCGCTGAGGCGGCTGAGGCCGGTTTCGTCACCTGGCGCCGGGTTGAGCATGCTCGGGCCGGCGTAGGCCAGTGGCGTGCGTTCGGGGGCGAGGAAACTGACGGCGCGCACGTCCGGGTGTTCCAGGGCCTGGCGCGCGATGCGTTCGAGCTTGCCTGCGTCGCCTTGCTGCAGGGCCGGTGCGGCCAGAGGGGCCAGGTGTTCGACCAGCATCTCGCCGCGCTGCAGCAGCTGAGCCTGCAACCCCGACAGTTGCACCCAGGTGAAATAGCCGCCGAGCACCAGGGCCAGCAGTGTCGTGGGTAACAGAGTGAGTAGCAGCACGCGGCCCTTGATGCCTAGTTCCTTGAACACGCTTGACCTCCCTTGGTGACTGGGCGCCAGTGTAGCGATTTGGCGCGGTGGAATCTGTAGGTGAGTGATTCGCATACAGGATGTAGAATCGTTCCCATTTGCTATCAGTTGACCTCAATTCATGATGACCTCTGCCTCCTCTTGTGCTCGGATTCTGGCCGTCGAGGACGACCCCCTGCTGGCCAGCCATCTGCAGGCGCACCTGTGTGACAGCGGATTCGACGTCGTGCTCAGTCATGACGGTGGCGAAGGCCTGCGGCTGGCCGAGAATGAGGACTTCGACCTGATCCTGATGGACATCCTGCTGCCCGGCATCGATGGCCTGGAGGCGCTGCAGCGCTTGCGCCGCCGCCGTAGCGTGCCGGTGCTGCTGATGTCGGCGCTGGGCGACGAGCAGAACCGTATCGCCGGCTTCAGCCAGGGTGCCGATGATTACCTGCCCAAGCCGTTCAGCCTGAACGAGTTGAGCGTAAGGGTGGAGGCCATCCTGCGCCGCGTGGCCTACGAGCGCCGCGAAAAATCACCCGCCAGCGACGACGGCAGCCTGTATTTTGACGAAGGGCGCAGCGATGTCGCACATGGCGGCCGCTGGGTCGGGTTGACGCCCAGCGAGTATCGGGTGCTGGAACTGCTCTGGCGGCATCGCGAGGAGGCCCTGAGCAAGGCCTTCCTCTACCAGCAGGCATTGCGCCGAGCCTATTCGCAGCACGATCGCAGTCTCGACATGCATGTCAGCCATGTCCGTCGCAAGCTGCAGGTCGCCGGCTACGGCGCGGTGCGGGTGGAGACGGTCTGGGGCAAGGGCTACATGCTGGTGCAGGTGAGCGCGTGACGCTGCCGGGCAGGCACTCGCTGCTCTGGCGTCTGACGGGGGCGCTGGCGCTGTTCTGCATGCTGCTGGCCAGCCTCCATGTCGACCTGGGGCGTACTCTGATGGAGGCATCTTCCTATTTGTCGCCATCGAGCCGGCAGGTATTGCGTGGCTACGCTGATGAAGCCGAAACGGCCTGGCGCCAGGACGGCAGTGCTGGTGTCGATGCCTTTCTGCGGCGGCTGAGCGATCGCGATCCGGTCTGGGCTGTCGTCGTCGATCCCGCAAAGACCTCGCTGGCTTCCCGGCCGCTGGATGAAGACGAGCGACAGCGCCTGGACTTCGTGCGCCGCCTGGACTTCCCGGTGGGGCGACCGGGTGGAACGCCCATCTTTTATATACCGTTCAGCGACGGTCAGGGACGTCTGGTGATGGAGCTGCCCTGGCATCTCAGTCCGCGGCGTTACAGCGATCTGTGGAACCTTTTACTGCAGCGTGTACTGCCGGCGTTGCTGGCGATTCTTTTCGGTGTGGTGCTCTATCGAGTGCTGATCGCCCCGCTGGTCGCTTTGCGCCGGCAGGCGGCTGCGCTCAGTGCTGGCGATCTGTCGGCACGTCTGGGCACGACGATGACGCAACGGCGCGACGAACTCGGTGAGTTGGCGCGCACCTTCGATCAGATGGCTGAACGCCTGGATGGGACGGTGGCGTTCCAGCGTCAGTTGCTGCGCAACCTGTCCCATGAGCTGCGCACGCCGTTGGCCCGCCTGCGCGTGGCAGGGGACAGCGAGCAGGATGTAGCGGCGCTGCGCCGGCGTATGGCGCGTGAAGTAGAGGAAATGGAAAAGCTGGTGGGCGATGCGCTGGAGCTGGTCTGGCTGGATACCGAGCGCCCCAGCCTGCCGCTGGAGGAGGTGGACATCGTCCGGCTCTGGGACGTGCTGCGGGAAAACGCCAGCTTCGAGACCGGTTGGCCCATCGAGCGCATGCCCTGTGAGTTGCCGGCCGACTGCCGAGTGCTGGGTAACCTCAATGGCCTGGCGCAGGCGCTGGAAAACATCTTGCGCAATGCCATTCGTCATTCGCCGAAAGCGGGTGTAGTGCGTCTGGCCGGGCGGCGCGAGGGTGGGCAATGGCTGCTGTGGATCGAGGATCAGGGGCCCGGTGTGCCTGAAAGTGAGCTGGACACCATCTTCCAGCCCTTTATCCGGCTCAGTGCGGCTCGGCCGGGCGGTGACGGCTTTGGCCTGGGGCTGGCCATTGCGCGGAGCATGATCGCGACCCAGTCCGGCCAACTCTGGGCGGAGAACGCCAGGCCCGGCTTGCGCCTCAAGCTGCGCCTGCAGGGCGCATGAGGCGATGTCGTCCGCGTCGCCCATGTAATTGGGCTCGGGCACCTGTGCGAGCGTCTCGCTCTCGAAGGCGAGGCGCCATTCATCTACAAGACGTCGTGTCGTGAAACCGATCATGGCGTGATGCGTTCGCAGGTTCGGCGTATCATGACGCCCCTTCGCGTCAGTCTGGATTCGCACATCCCCATGAGCCTGCAATTTCCCACCATCGCCGATTGCATCGGCAACACGCCCCTGGTGCGCCTGCAACGTCTGGCCGGTGAAACCAGCAACACGCTGCTGGTGAAGCTGGAAGGCAACAACCCGGCCGGCTCGGTCAAGGATCGCCCGGCGCTGTCGATGATCAACCGCGCCGAGCTGCGTGGTGCGATTCACCCAGGCGATACTCTGATCGAAGCCACCAGCGGCAATACCGGCATTGCCCTGGCGATGGCGGCGGCGATCAAGGGTTACAAGATGATCCTGATCATGCCCGACAACTCCACCGCCGAGCGCAAGTGGGCGATGACCGCCTATGGCGCCGAGCTGATCCTGGTCAGCAAGGAAGAGGGCATGGAAGGCGCACGTGACCTGGCCGAGCGGCTGCAGGCCGAAGGCCGCGGCAAGGTGCTCGACCAGTTCGCCAATGGCGACAACCCCGAGGCCCATTACACCGGCACCGGCCCGGAAATCTGGCGCCAGACCGGCGGTACCGTCACCCACTTCATCAGTTCCATGGGCACCACCGGCACCATCATGGGCACCTCGCGTTACCTCAAGGAGCAGAATCCGGCGATCCAGATCGTTGGCCTGCAGCCGCAGGAGGGCTCGGCCATTCCCGGCATCCGTCGCTGGCCGCAGGAGTACCTGCCGAAGATCTACCAGGCCGAGCGTGTCGATCAGGTCGTGGACATGAGCCAGGCCGAAGCCGAGCAGGTCATGCGTCGTCTTGCCCGTGAGGAAGGCATCTTCTGCGGGGTTTCTTCCGGTGGTTCGGTGGCAGCCATGCTGCGCCTGTCGCGCCAGGTGGAAAACGCCGTGATGGTGGCGATCATCTGTGACCGTGGCGACCGCTACCTGTCGACCGGCGTTTACGAAGATCCGGCGCACTGATGGCCAGGCGCACCCCGAGCCTGCGTTTTCAGCCCAGCGGTGGCAGTCGCGCGCAGGCAGTGCCGGTTGGCAAGAAGCAGCTGTTGAACATCGAGCGGCAGGCCGGCGACGGCCGTGGCATCGCCTTCGAGGGCGGGCGTACCTGGTTCGTCAGTGGCGCGTTGGCTGGCGAGCAGGTCGAGGCGCGGGTGCTGGGCGCCCGTAGTCAGACCGTCGAGGCGCGTAGCGAACGCATCATCCTTGCCAGCAGCGCGCGCCGCACTGCGCCCTGCGCGCATGCCGACCGTTGCGGAGGCTGCAACCTGCAGCACATGGCGCATGCCGATCAGCTCGCGCTGAAGCAGCACACGCTGGCCGAGCAACTGGATCGCCTCGCGTCGGTGCAGCCCGACGAGTGGGCCGCCGCCCTGGTCGGGCCTGAGTTCGGTTACCGCCGCCGCGCCCGTATCGCCGTGCGCTGGGATGCCAAGGCGCGCCAGCTGCAGGTGGGGTTCCGCGCAGAGGCCAGCCAGGACATCGTCGCCATCGAGCACTGCCCGGTGCTGGTACAGCCCTTGCAGCCTGTACTGCAGGCGTTACCCGAATTGTTGCGACGCCTCGGCAAACCGCAAGCGCTGGGCCATGTCGAGCTGTTCAGCGGCACCCATACGGCGCTGCTGCTGCGCCATACCGCAGCACTGGGCGAGGGCGACCTGGCTCTGCTGCGCGAATTTTGCGCGGCGCATCAGGCGCAGCTCTGGCTGCAAGGCGTGGGCGAACCGCAGGCCGATGGCGACGTGGCGAGCCTGGGTTTTGCGTTACCGCACTGGGCGCTGGAACTGGCTTATCGGCCGGGCGATTTCGTCCAGGTCAATGCGGCGGTCAACGAGGCAATGGTGGCGCAAGCGCTAGACTGGTTGAGTGTGCAGCCCGGCGAGCGGGTGCTGGATCTGTTCTGCGGCCTGGGCAATTTCGCTCTGCCTCTGGCGCGCGAGGGTGCGCAGGTGGTGGCTGTGGAAGGCGTCGCGGCGATGGTCGAGCGGGCGGCTGACAATGCGCGTCGGCACGGCCTGGAAGGCACGCACTTTTTTCGTGCAGACCTGTCCAAGCCGCTGGCTGAAGCGGCCTGGGCGCGCGGCGGGTTCGATGCCATCCTGCTCGACCCGCCGCGTGACGGTGCGCTGGAAGTGGTTCGAGGTATTTCGGCGCTGGGTGCCGGGCGGGTGCTCTATGTATCCTGTAACCCCACCACGCTGGCACGCGATGCGGCCGAACTGGCGACTCAGGGTTACCGTTTGCGCCGCGCCGGTATCCTCGACATGTTCCCGCAGACGGCGCATGTCGAAGCCATGGCGCTGTTCGAGAAGATGTAGCGGTTGTGGTTCGGGGACGTGCAGGACGCGCGTTCTTCAAGTTAATCCGACCGGCTCGGAGAAGGCCGGCGACTGTTCGGTGCAGCGCGTGCGCACCGTAGGGAAGGTAAGACGATGGTTCAGGTGAGAGCGCAACAGCCGATCAACGATGACGGCAGCATCAATCTCGAGGCCTGGCTGGAGCATGTAGCCCGTGTCGATCCGGCACTGGATCGCCAGGCGCTGAAAGAGGCCTGCGAATTTGCCCGTGATGTCGAGCAGCAGGCCAAGACCACCGAGCATCACTGGAGCGAGGGGGCGTCGAGTTTTCGCGCCGGCCTCGACATTGCGGAAATTCTCGCCGACCTCAAGCTCGACCAGGATTCGCTGGTCGCTGCGGTCATCTACCGCGGCGTGCGCGAGGGCAAGATCACCCTGGCCGCCGTGCAGCAAAAGTTCGGCACGGTGGTGGCCAAGCTGATCGAAGGCGTGCTGCGCATGGCCGCGATCAGCGCCAGCGTCAACCCGCGCGAATCGGTGGTGCTGGGCTCGCAGACGCAGGTGGAGAACCTGCGCAAGATGCTGGTGGCCATGGTCGATGACGTGCGCGTGGCGCTGATCAAGCTGGCCGAGCGCACCTGTGCCATCCGTGCGGTCAAGGAAGCCGACGAGGACAAACGCCAGCGTGTGGCGCGTGAGGTATTCGACATCTACGCACCATTGGCTCATCGCCTGGGTATCGGCCACATCAAGTGGGAGCTGGAGGATCTGTCCTTCCGCTACCTGGAGCCAGAGCAGTACAAGCAGATCGCCAAGCTGCTGCACGAACGCCGCCTGGATCGCGAACAGTACATCAACGACGCCATGGCCCATCTGCGCCAGGAGTTGGAAGCCACTGGCATCAAGGCCGACATCAGCGGCCGGGCGAAACACATCTATTCGATCTGGCGCAAGATGCAGCGCAAGGGCCTGCAGTTCAGCCAGATCTACGACGTGCGCGCGGTGCGTGTGCTGGTGCCGGAGGTGCGTGATTGCTACACCACCCTGGGTATCGTGCACACCCTGTGGCGGCACATTCCCAAGGAATTCGACGACTACATCGCCAACCCCAAGGAAAACGGCTACCGCTCGCTGCACACCGCCGTGCTTGGCCCGGAGGGCAAGGTGCTGGAGGTGCAGATTCGCACCACCGCCATGCACGAGGAAGCCGAGCTGGGCGTCTGTGCGCATTGGCGCTACAAGGGCACCGACGTCAAGTCCGGTTCCAACCACTACGAAGAGAAGATTTCCTGGCTGCGTCAGGTCATCGAGTGGCACGAGGAACTGGGCGACATCGGCGGCCTGGCCGAGCAACTGCGTGTCGACATCGAACCCGACCGGGTTTACGTGTTCACTCCGGACGGTCACGCCATCGACCTGCCCAAGGGCGCAACGCCGCTGGACTTCGCCTACCGCGTGCACACCGAGATCGGCCATGGCTGCCGTGGTGCCAAGATCAACGGGCGCATTGTGCCGCTGACCTACAGCCTGCAGACCGGCGAGCAGGTCGAGATCATCACCAACAAGCAGGGTTCGCCGAGCCGCGACTGGCTCAACCCCAACCTGGGTTACGTCACCACCAGCCGTGCGCGGGCGAAGATCGTGCACTGGTTCAAGCTGCAGGATCGCGACCAGAACGTCGCCGCCGGCAAGCAACTGCTCGAACGCGAACTGACGCGCCTGGCGCTGCCCAGCGTGGACTTCGACAAGTTGGCCGAGAAAGCCAACCTGAAGACCGCCGAGGATCTGTTCGCTGCGCTCGGCGCGGGCGACGTGCGTCTTGCTCATGCGGTCAACCTGGCGCAGCAACTGGCCGAGCCGGATCGCGGCAACGAGCAACTGGAGCTGATTCCGCGCAAGGCCCTGGGCTATCGTCCGGGCAAGCGTGGCGACATCCAGATCCAGGGCGTGGGCAACCTGCTGACGCAGATGGCCGGCTGCTGCCAGCCGCTGCCGGGCGACCCCATCGTCGGTTACATCACCCTTGGCCGTGGCGTCACCATTCACCGTCAGGATTGTCCGACCGTGCTGCAACAGGCTGGGCGCGAGCCGGAGCGGATGATTCAGGTGAGCTGGGGGCCGGTACCGGTGCAGACCTACCCGGTGGAAATCGCCATCAAGGCTTACGACCGTTCCGGCCTGCTGCGCGATGTCACCCAGGTGCTGCTCAACGAGAAACTCAACGTGTTGGCAGTCAACACCCGCTCGAACAAGGACGACAACACCGCCTCCATGTCCATCACCGTGGAAATCCCCGGTCTGGATGCGCTGGGTCGCCTGCTCGCGCGTATCAGCCAGTTGCCCAACATCATCGAGGCGCGTCGCCAGCGCGCCAGTTGAACTGCCAGCGGCAAGCTTCAAGCCGCAAGCTGCGAGAAAGCGCATGAGCGCTGCACTTGCAGCTTGTGGCATGCCGCTCAGGAGCTCTTATGTACCAACTCGACGATCTGCTGCACCTGATGGCGCGCCTGCGTGATCCGCAATACGGCTGCCCCTGGGATCTCAAGCAGACCTACGCGACCATCGTGCCCTACACCCTGGAAGAGGCCTACGAAGTCGCCGATGCCATCGAGCGTGACGACTTCGAACACCTGCCGGGCGAGCTGGGTGACCTGCTGTTCCAAGTGGTCTATTACAGCCAGTTGGCGCGAGAGGAAGGGCGTTTCGACTTCGCCCGTGTCGTCGACGCCATCACCGCCAAGCTGGTGCGCCGCCATCCCCATGTATTCCCCGATGGTGACCTGTACGGCGCGCCGGATGCGGCGAAGCTGGAAGAGGCTGCGATCAAGCAGCGTTGGGAAGAACTGAAGGCCGAGGAGCGTGCCGAGAAGGCCGCTGCGCCCGAGCAACTGTCGCTGCTCGATGACGTGCCCAGTGCGCTGCCGGCGCTTTCGCGCGCCGCCAAGCTGCAGAAGCGCGCGGCGCAGGTGGGCTTCGACTGGCCCGAAGCCTTGCCCGTGGTGGACAAGGTGCGCGAAGAGCTGGATGAAGTGCTCGAAGCCATGAGCGAGAACGATGCCGAGGCGGTGGCCGAGGAAATCGGCGATCTGCTGTTCGTTGTCACCAACCTGGCGCGCCACCTCAAGGTCGACCCGGAGGCAGCATTGCGGGCGGCCAACGGCAAATTCGAGCGACGCTTTCGTTTCATCGAGCAGCGGGTGCGTGAAGCGGGCCGCAGCATGGAAGGCTGTTCGCTGGAAGAGCTCGATACCCTCTGGGGCGAAGCGAAGAAGCAGGAAAAGCAGGCGCCCGGCTGTTGAGCGGGCCATGGGCTGGCTTCCGTGCTGGAGCCCTGGCGTCTTAGCCCTTATGCTGGGCACCTTTCATGGTGGCGCCACTGGCGCCGCCCGGTCTGAATCAAGTGTGGGATCGTTAAGTCATGGGTCTTTCCCTGCGCGACCAGCTGCTCAAAGCCGGCCTGGTCAATGAAAAACAGGCCAAACAGGCCGGCAAGCAGCAACAGAAACAACAGCGTCTGGCCAAGAAGGGCCAGGCCGAGCTGGACGACTCCACCCGCCAGGCTGCTCTGCAGGCGCAGGCCGAGAAGGCTGCGCGCGATCAGGAGCTGAACCGCCAGCAGCAGGAAAAAGCCGAGCAGAAGGCGCGCGCCGCACAGGTCAAGCAACTGATCGAGCGCTCCCGCCTGCCCAAGCTGCAAGGCGAGGACTACTACAATTTCGTCGACGACAAGAAGGTCAAGCGCCTGGCGGTCAATGCGCTGATGCGCAACAAGCTGTCCAATGGCTGGTTGGCCATCGTCCGCCATGGCGGTGGCTACGAGGTGATTCCGCGTGAGGCGGCAGTGAAGATCCAGGAGCGCGACCCGTCGCGCATCGTCCTGCTCAACACCCATGTCGAGACGCCGGATGCCGACGATCCCTACGCCGCGTACCAGATTCCCGATGATCTGATGTGGTGAGTGCGCTTTAGCAGTCGAGGCGGTTCAGTAACACGCGGCCAAAGCGGGCGCCGGCATCCTGCGGGGTGATGGCCAGCAGTCGATCCAGGCGCAAGCGCTGCTCGCCGCTGCTGGTCAGCACGTGCAGGTACTCTTCCTTGCTCGCCGTGGTTTCGGTGGTCAGGGCCTGGCCCAGCAGGCTGTTGCCGTCGACCAGTTCGATCAGCAGCCGATAGCGGTGCATGCAGGCGATCTCCAGATGGTCGTAGAGATCGCAGGCCAGCGGTTGATAGTTGTGTTCCATTGCGGCGCCTCCGGGGTTTCCCGAGCTTAGTCCACTGCCATGAAAAAGGCCCGCTGCGCCGAGCGGGCCTTTGTGCGAGTGCGGCGCTTACATCAGTGGCAGGGTGTAGCTGACGATCAGGCGATTTTCGTCCAGGTCGTTGCCGAAGCTGGAGCGTACCGTGGCGTTACGCCATTTGATGCCCAGGTTCTTCAGTGGGCCTTCCTGGATCACGTAGGTGATGTCGGTGTTGCGCTCCCATTCCTTGCCTTCGTCGCGATTGGCGCCCAGGTCGACGTTGTCACCGCTGATATAGCGGGTCATCAGGCTCAGGCCGGGGATGCCGAGACCGGCGAAGTTGTAGTCATAGCGCGCCTGCCAGGAGCGTTCGTCCTTGAAGGCGAAGTCACTGATCTGCACGAAGTTCACCAGGAAGGCGTCGGTACCGTTGATGTAGGCGAACCCGGTGTCGCCGCTCATCTTCTGATAACCCAGGCCGAAGCTGTGGTAGCCCAGGCTGTAGGTGAACATGGCGCCAAGGGCCTTGTTGTCGACGTTGCTGGAGCCATCATCGGTCGAGCGGGCGAAACGCAGGTCGCTCTTCAGCGATTGCTTGTCACCCAGCGGCAATACGTGCACCGCGCTCAGGTAGTGCTGCTTGTAGAAGTTGTCCAGCGCGCCGTAGTGGTAGCTGGTGGTGAGGCTGTCGTTCCACTTGTAGCTGAGGCCGCCGAAGTTGAATTCGTCGCTGGTGGTGCCGCCGCGATAGGTGATGTTGCGTGCACCGCCTGCGCCGGTGCTGGCGTTACGGCTGTTGGTGACGAGCATGACCTCGTGATCGGACGAGTCGCGTTGGTTGACCCGGTTGAGCCGACCCAGATCGACGTTCAGCCCGCTGAGTTCCGCCGAATTCAGCCAGCCGCCCTGGAAACTCTGTGGCAGCAGGCGTGAGTCGTTGGACATGACTACCGGCAGCTTGGGCATCAGTGTGCCGAGCTTGAGCGTGCTGTTGGATACCTTGGCCTTGGCGGTCACGCCGAAATCGCCATAGCTGTCCTGGGCTCGGCCGGTTTCCCGGTCGAGTTGCAGCAGGCCGGTGCCGCTGGTGCCTCGCCCGGAGTCGAGGCGCAGGCCCAGCGTGCCGATGGCATCGACGCCGAAGCCAACGGTGCCTTCGGTGTAGCCGGACTCATAGCGCAGCAGGAAGCCCTGTGCCCACTCTTCGGATTTGCTGCGGTACTCGGTGGGGCTCTTGCCGGTCACTGCGGGCGGGTTGGGTTGGCCTAGATCCTGACGGAAGTCCCGGTTCATGTAGAAATTGCGCAGTTCCAGAGAGGCCTTGCTGTCCCCGATGAAGTCGGCGTGAGCCATGCCGGGCATGGCAAAGCTGGCGCCCAATGTGGCGAAGGCCACGGCGCGGGCGAGGGGCGTCTTGCTCATGGTGTGGGTGTCTCCTCATTATTATTGTCATTGGTCTTTTTGTGACCATTCGGTTACGGCGCATGAAATAAAGCACCTGCATGACGAGGCGACTGTAAGACTTTAGTCGTGCCGCTTTTCCTTCAACCATGCCGAGCGGTCTAGGCGGCACTATCGGCTTCGCGACCGTTGGTCAGCCTCGACTAAAGTCTGCCTCCTGGCTGCCGTTAACCCCGGCAGACCTTCTCTTAGGACTGCCGCCATGAACACTCTGGGCTCACTCAATCCTTCCGCCTCGCGCTTTGCTCAGCTCGGCCAAGCTCAGGCTGCGCGCACGGCCAGTGCCGATGCACAGGCGACGCTGGCCAACCGCCTGGCGGACAAACTGGGCTTGCAACCGGGCGCGCTGAGCGGCAAGCAGGCGGATTACAGCCCCGAGAAGGTGGCCGAGCGGGTTCTCGGCTTCGTCGAGCAGCGTCTGCAGAGCGAGGCTGCCGCTGGAGCCGATCCGGACAAGCTGGGCAAGCTCTTGAGTCAAGCGCGCGAGGGCGTGGAGAAGGGCTTTGCCGATGCGCGCAAGATTCTTGATGGCATGGGCGTGCTGAAAGGTCAGGTCGCCAGCGATGTCGACGCCACCTACGGCAAGATTCAGAACGGGCTCGATGATCTCGGCAAGCGCTTCGGTCAGGAGGCTGCGCCGGCTACCTCCGGGTCGCTGGTTGCGGCGGCGTACAGCGAGCGTTTCAGTGCCCTGGCAGAAACCTTCGACATGCAGGTGACCACGCGCGACGGTGACAAGCTGCGCATCTCCGTGGCGCAGGCTTCGGCGAGTTGGTCGCAGAGCAGCGTGTCGGCCGCCAGTGATGGCCGTAGCAGTGTGGTGTCGGCCAGCAGCCAGTCCGGCAGCTTGCGCATCGGCGGTTGGCAGGTGGATGTCGAGGGAGAACTCGACGACGACGAGGTCAAGGCGCTGGAGAAACTCTTCGGCCAGGTGCAGGAGCTTTCGGACAAGTTCTATGCCGGTGACCTTTCCGGAGCCTTCGACCGCGCCATGTCGCTCAACATGGATGGTGAGCAACTGGCATCCATGTCGCTGCGTCTGACCCAGACCAGTGTGCGTCAGGCAACCGATGCCTATGGCGCAGTGGCGGGGCAGGGCAGCAGTGCCGTCAATGGCGATCTGCAGTCCTATGCACAGAGCCTGCTCGACGCGCTGCGCAGTGCCAGTGATCTGACCGGCAACGCCGGCAGCATGCTGAAGGAGTTGCTCAAGGGAGGCTTCGCCCTCGACGATCGTTTCGATCTGCCGCGCCTGGAAAAGGCGGACGCGCTCAACAACAGCCTGCTCGATGGCCTCTCGTCGCTGTTGCCGGTACAGCCTGACGAGCGCTGATCTGACCGATGTTAGACTGCGCGCCCAGTCAATGCGGAGCTGCGCTCATGACGCCGGAATGCCAACTGCTAGGTACACCAGGTTGCCACCTCTGCGAGGTGGCTGAAGCCGTTCTCATGTCGTTCGTGGAAAATGGTCTGCTGGTCGAGCTGATCGATATTGCCGAGCAGGAGGCGATGGTCGAACGCTATGGCCTGCGCATTCCCGTGTTGCGTCGCTGCGACACTGGTGCGGAGCTGGACTGGCCCTTCGACGGTACGCAGGTGGCCGATTTTCTGCGTTGAGAAAATCCGGGCAATAAAAAACCCGCCGGTTAAGGCGGGTTTTCTGATTTGGTCGGAGAGACAGGATTCGAACCTGCGACCTTCTCGTCCCGAACGAGACGCGCTACCAAGCTGCGCTACACTCCGAATGTGGTGCGTATTCTACTGAAAAACTTTTACCGCACAAGGGGTTAGCCTAAAAATTTTTTAGCGCTATGGCGGCGGATCGTCTCTCGGGCCTGCTTGGCAGGCCCGATCTCCGTACTCAGAGTTCCTTGACGGTTTGCACCTGATCCTTGTTGATCGTGGCGCGCTTGCCATCGAGCTGCTCGAACTCGTAGAAGCCGGAATCCTCGTCATAGGTCGGTTTGTCCACGGTCTGGATCTCGCGGCCATCGGTCAGGGTGATGACCGAGGGCGAAGCGCAGCCGGCGAGGGTGGCGAGACCGAGCGCGAGGAACAGGGCAGGAACGATCCGTTGAGTCATGGTTTGTCTCCTTGGGTGATGCAGTGGTTATACCCTGGCTCTGACGCCGCAAAGTAAGCGGAGTTCCCCGCTATCCCTCGTGAAATCAAAGGTTTTCCAGCGCTTGTGGCGTATTGATATTGGCCAGTCGCGGATCATCGGGTGAGCATTCCAGGGCGATGGGGTGATGCTGGATGAACCAGCGCTGAGGGCTGCGCTCCCCGCGCGCCCAGGCCTGCTCCAGATCATCTTTCAGTCGCGTCGGCAGCAGGCAGAACAGCGGTTCCCAGTATGGCCCCTGGCGTACCACGACAGGATTATCGCCAGCCCTGGCCAGCAGGGCGTCGAGCAGTTGTCGATCTATCCGTGGTGCATCGCATGGCAACACCAGCAGTTGGGGGTGCCTGGCGATGGCCATGCCTGCGCGAATGCCGGCCATGGGGCCCTGAAAGGCCTGGTCGTCGTCCGATACCAGGTGGTCGGCATACGCTGCGTAGCGTTCATGGTTGCGGTTGCAGGAGATGATCAGGTCGTCGCTCAAGGGGCGCACCTGCTCGTGAAGCCAGGCGATCAACGGGCGCCCCTGCCAGTCGAGCAGACCCTTGTCGCGCCCGCCCATGCGCTGCCCGCGGCCACCCGCGAGCAGCAGAACCGAGCAGGGGATAACAGGTGAGGACGGCAGGGGCATGGCTCAGTCTCCGGGGGCGGCCTGTGATATAACTTCGCGCATTGTCTCCCAATTGGAAGCCTGCCATGAACCACAAAGCGGATGCGCTGTTCGTGCCCCTGAACATCGCGGTTCTGACCGTTAGCGATACCCGTACCCTGGAAACCGATACCTCCGGCCAGTTGCTGGTGGATCGACTGAGCGAGGCGGGGCATCACCTTGCCGCGCGCGTGCTGCTCAAGGACGACCTGTACCGCATTCGCGCCCAGGTCGCGACCTGGATCGCCGAGGATGAAGTGCAGGTGGTGGTGATCACCGGTGGCACCGGCTTCACCGGTCGGGACAGCACCCCGGAGGCGGTCGCCTGCCTGCTGGACAAGCAGGTCGATGGTTTTGGCGAGCTGTTCCGGCAGATTTCCGTCGCCGATATCGGCACCTCCACCGTGCAGTCGCGTGCGCTGGCCGGACTGGCCAATGGCACCTTGGTTTGCTGCCTGCCAGGTTCGACCAATGCCTGTCGTACCGCCTGGGACGGTATTCTTGGCGAGCAGCTCGACGCCCGTCATCGCCCCTGCAATTTCGTGCCGCACCTGAAGAAGGCCGCACCCTGCGAGAGCCGCGGATGAGCGGTGGCGCGCAGCCTGGATTGATGCCGTTGGAGCATGCGCAGCAGCGCCTGTTGTCACTGGCCGAATCTTCCCTGATCACGGAAACCGAATGCGTTGCGCTGGCCGAGGCTGACGGACGTGTGCTGGCCGCGCCTCTGGTCGCCACGCTCGACCTGCCGCCCTGGGACAACAGCGCAATGGACGGTTACGCGCTGCGCTTGGCCGATTGGCAGGGCGTTGCCTTGCCCGTCAGTCAGCGCATTCTCGCCGGTTCCGCGCCGCAGCCGCTGGAGCCGGGCAGCTGTGCGCGAATCTTTACCGGGGCTCCGATGCCTGCAGGCGCCGATACGGTGGAAATGCAGGAAAACGTCGAGCTGGATGCAGAAGGGCGTGTGCTCTTTCGCCAGGCGTTGCGCCCTAGGCAGAACGTTCGTGCCCGGGGGCAGGAAACCCAGGTGGGCGAGTGCGTGCTGCCTGCAGGCACGCGCCTTGGCCCCATCGAGCTGGGTTTGGCCGCGTCGCTGGGTGTTGCGACTGTCGAGGTTCGGCGCGCCGTGCGGGTGGCGGTGCTGTCGACGGGGGATGAGCTGGTCGAGCCCGGTCAGCCGCTGGAGGCCGGGCAGATCTACAACAGCAATCGCCGTCTGCTGATTAGCTGGCTGCAGCGGCTCGGATGCGAGGTGGTCGACGGCGGCATCCTACCGGACGACTTGCCGCGAACCCGCGAGGCGCTGGCGGCGCTCAAGGGTGTCGATCTGATTCTCTCCACTGGCGGGGTATCGGTAGGCGAGGCGGACTTTCTCGGTATTGCCCTGCGCGAGGCCGGCGAGCTGACCCTGTGGAAGCTGGCGATCAAGCCGGGCAAGCCGCTCACCTTTGGGCATTACCAAGGTGTGCCGGTGATCGGTCTGCCTGGCAATCCGGCCTCGACCCTGGTGACCTTCGGGCTGCTGGCGCGGCCTTATCTGCTGCGGCGCATGGGTGTGCAGCGGGTCGAGCCGTTGGCCTTCGAGATGCCAGCCGGTTTCATCTGGAGCAAGGCCGGGCAGCGTCGCGAATACCTGCGCGCGCGCATCGAACAGGGGCGTGTGGTGCCCTATGCCAATCAGAGCTCCGGTGTGTTGCGCAGCGCCGCCTGGGCCGAGGGGTTGGCCGAGGTGCTGGAAGGGCGAACCCTGGCTGAAGGTGATCGTCTGCGCTTCATTCCGCTCAGCGAACTGTTGGGCTGAGCGCATGGACGCCGCGCTGCGCGAGGTTGCTACAGCTCTTGCTCGGGCCGAGCGGGTGTTGATCATTACCGGAGCGGGGCTTTCCGCCGACTCCGGGCTGCCGACCTATCGCGGGATTGGCGGCCTCTACAACGGACGCACCGCAGATGGCCTGCCCATCGAGGCGGTGCTGTCCGGGTCGATGCTGCAGCGTGATCCAGCCCTGTGCTGGAAGTACCTCGCTGAACTCGGCGGGGCCTGCCTGAAGGCTGCGCCCAATGCCGGGCATCTGGCCATCGCCGAGTTGCAGCGGCTGATTCCGGGTTGCTGGGTGCTGACCCAGAACATCGATGGCTACCATCGTGCTGCCGGCAGTCCGGTGGAGCGCCTGATCGAGATTCATGGCGAGCTGACGCCTTTGTACTGCCAGTCCTGCGCGGCGCAGGACGACGAGCTGGCTGCGCATTTGCAACGACCGTTGCCGCCGCGCTGCCGCCTATGCGGTGGCATTCTGCGTCCGCCGGTGGTGCTGTTCGAGGAAATGCTGCCCGAGGCGGCCATCGCGACGCTGTATGCCGAGCTGCGCAAGGGCTTCGATGTGGCCCTCAGCGTGGGAACCAGCTCGACCTTTCCTTATATCGTCGAGCCGGTGCTGCGTACGCGTGAGCGTGGAGGGCTGGCGGTGGAGATCAATCCGGGCCTGACACCCTTGAGTGCCGAGGTGGATATCCGCTTGGTGGGGACGGCCTTAGATGTGTTGCCAAAACTACTGAGTCACATTTCTAACGATAGAATTTGCAAATAGCGTTTATAGAGGGCATAGTCGCGCACTTACGAACTTTCATCGACACGGTCGTGCCCATGCTAAAACGCTTCGCACCCCTCGTGCCCCTCGCACTCACGGTGTTTCTCGCTGCCTGCGCAGGTCACTCGCCGCAGTCGCAGCCGCAGAATGACAAACCCGTCGCAGTGCAACCGGACTTCCCATCGCGTCCTGTTTCTCAACTGGACGGCGTCGACAGCGACGAAGCCGCTGCCGCCGCGCTCAACGGCAAACCTTACGAAATGCCTCAGCTGGCTGACAGCCTGCTGGATCTTGGTCGCTCGCTGATCGGTACCCGTTACCGTTATGGCGGTACCTCGGTACAGTCCGGCTTCGATTGCAGTGGCTTCGTTGGTTATCTGTTCCGGGAAGAGCTGGGGCTGCAACTGCCGCGCTCCACGCGTGATCTGATCAAGCTCGATGCTCCCAAGGTGGCGCGTGCCGACCTCGAGCCGGGTGATCTGATCCTGTTCAATGATCGTGGTCGTGGTCGGGTCAGTCATGCCGGTATCTACATCGGTGACGATCAGTTCATCCATTCCAGCAGTCGTCGCAGTGGCGGCGTGCGCATCGACAGTCTCGATGACAGCTACTGGAATCGCAGTTACCTGGAAGCCAAGCGCGTTCTCGCACTGGCCCCTCAGGAAGAACTCCACGCCCAGCACCCCTGATCGATACGGCGCAGCCTGACAGGCTTGCGCCGTTCGTCGCTTATCGGCAGAGTAGGGCGCACTCAGGCTCAGGATCGTCCCGCCAATGCCTTTCACGCTCCGTCTTGCCTTCATCGCATCCATCGCTCTGCTGAGTGCCTGCAGCAGTTCTCCTCCCGCGCCCCAACCCACTTACAACCCGCCACCCATATCGCTCGACGCGCCCGGCGCTGCCGAGGATGTGTTGTTCCGCGCTCTGGGCCTGGTGGGAACGCCGTATCGCTATGGTGGCAACACACCGGATGGTGGTTTCGATTGCAGCGGCCTGATTGGCTATGTGTACCGTGATGCGGCAGGTATCAGCCTGCCGCGCTCGACTCGTGAGCTCAGTGCCATGCGTCGCCCGGGCGTTGCGCGCGATGCGTTGCGCAGTGGTGATCTGGTGTTCTTCGCCACCAATGGTGGCGGTGCGGTGAGTCATGCCGGCATTTACGTGGGGGAGGGGCGCTTCGTGCACGCGCCCTCCACTGGCGGCACGGTACGTCTGGACAGCCTGGACAATCGCTACTGGCGCAGCACCTACCTCAGTGCCAAGCGCGTGCTGACGCCCGAGCTGGCGCACAACCCCTGAAGCGTCATTCACTGATGTTCGATGCGGTTGCGTCCGGCGCGCTTGGCGCGATACAGCGCCATGTCACTGCGTGACAAGGCCGCCTCCGCAGCCTGATCGTCATTGCTGAGGGTCGCTACACCCACGCTGGTCGCCAGGTGAGTCTGCTGGTCGCCATGCTGCAACGGCGTGCGTGCCAGCTCCTGCTGGATGCGTTCGGCGAAGCGCAGGGCGGCATCGAGATCCGCATCGCACAGCACGACCGCGAACTCTTCTCCGCCGATACGGCCCGCGGCGTCGGTCTTGCGCAGGTGGGCACGGATCACGTCGGCGAAATGGCGTAGCGCCTGGTCGCCCACCGAATGGCCCCAGCTGTCGTTGATTACCTTGAAGTGATCCAGATCGAACATCAGCAGCGTGGCATTGCGGATGATCGAGCGTCTTAGTCGCGCCAGTTCCGCGTCGAGCTGACGGATGAAATGGCGGCGGTTGGAGAGTTGGGTCAGCGAGTCCGTCGTTGCCAGAACATTGAGCTCGACCTCGAAGTTCTTGCGTTCGGTGATGTCGGTGATGAAGCCATGCCAGAGCACGCTGCCGTCGTCCTGGGGAGTCGGTCTGGCCGCGCCTTGGCACCAGGTATGGCTGCCATCGCTGCGGCAGACCCGATATTCCAGGCGCCAGGGCGTGAGGTTGCGGGTCGCGCTTTCCAGCGATCCCATGTAAAGCCCAAGATCATCCGGGTGCAGCAATTGCCGCAGGCGCTGCGGGTTGGCCTGCAACTCGGCCGGGGAGACACCGTAAATCTCCTGTGAACCGGCGCTGATGTAGGTGAACTGGCCGCTGCCATCTGCCTGGGCATGGAACTGGAAGACCATGCCGGGGATTTCATTGCTCAGTGCGCTCATCAGTTCGGCCGTCTGCTCGAGCTGCTCGGCCATGTTGCGCAGCGCGCTGATGTCGGTCGTGGTGCCGACCATGCGCAGTGCCTTGCCGCTGCGGTCGCGTTCCACCACCTTGCCACGGCTGCGCACCCAGAGGTAATGACCGTCGCGGTGACGGATGCGGTGCTCGACCTCGTAGGCTTCGGTACGTTGTTCCAGGTGGTCGATTATGGTGGCCTGAACGCGGGCGAGATCGTCCGGATGGATGCGTTTGTAGCTGTCGTGAATGTCGTCGCCGATTTCATGCTCGGCATAGCCGATCAACGCCTTCCAGCGTGGCGAGTAGTGAATGCGATCCTTGTTCAGGTCGCGATCCCAGATGCCGGTGTTACTGCCGTCGATGGCGAGCGCCATGCGTTGTTCCCGGCGCATCAGGGCTTGCTGTTCCCAGGTGATTGTCAGCAGCGTGTCGAGGCTGCTGACGATATCGCTCAGTGCCTCGCTGCCATCGGGCGTTTGCGCGCGCTCGTGGAAAAGGCACAGCAAAGCCTTGCCGGCCGCCAGCGGGAGCAGGCTCAGGGCCTGCACGGAATCTGGCGGATCCATCCCGAGCTGACGGGCGATCGCTTGCCGATCTACGAGATGTCGTGCGGTTTCGGGCCACTGCCCTGGGTGCTGGGCGGGCGTATCGGCAAGTGGCTGTCCGCTGAACGCGACGACGTGAGCCTGATGCGGAGCTTTCTCCAGCACGAGCGCCGTGGAGGCATGCGTGTGCGTACAGGCGAGCCGCAGCAGTGGCAAGCAGGCTTGCGCAAGAGGTGAATGCGACCCGTTGAAGGCAAACGTGAACAGCATTGGGACTCCACGTTCGTGAAAATGGGTGGCGCGAATAGGGGTTCAGGATTTGGTGCGAGCGGAATCTGCCGTCGCGCGCAGGCTTTGAGTTCGGTTATGGGCATTAGTTTAGGCGCGAGGGCGCATTGTGCCATTAATCCGGGTGCATGGGCGGAGACGGCGCAGCGCCGAAGATTGACGCGCAGCCCTGCCAGCCTCTACCCTGCGCGCCTTGCTTCAGGTGCCCCGCGTCGCTGTAACCGGCGACCGAGGGGTGAAACAGGGAAGCCGGTGCGCATGCCGGCGCTGCCCCCGCAACGGTAGGTGAGTCAAACGCCGCTTCAGGCCACTGTGCAAGGCACGGGAAGGCGCGGCGGGGCGCCATTGGCGTCGCTCACGAGCCCGGAGACCGGCCTGTCGCAGTTTCATGGCATCGCGGAGGGCGCTGTCCGGCTTACGCCCCGGTTCAACCGGGGCGTTCGTGTTTGCGTCTTCCGCCTGCCTGACCAGCCACCAGCGCCTGGAGACGTCGCGTGCACTCGCATGCTTCCTCACCATCGTCGCACCTTCGAATGACGGTGCCGGCGCCTGATGTACGGGAACACAGCATGAGCGAATCCGCCGAACGCGATGCCCGCCACAAGGCGCGCATGCAGCGCAAGAAAGCCCTGATCGACGAGAAGATTGCCCAGGCCCAGGATGAATATGGCCTGTTGCTGGTGCATAGCGGCAATGGCAAGGGCAAGAGCAGCAGCGCCTTCGGTATGGTCGCGCGCGCCCTCGGTCACGGCATCAAGGTTGGTGTGGTGCAGTTCATCAAGGGCGCGGCCAGCACCGGCGAAGAAACCTTCTTTCGCCGCTTCCCCGAGGAAGTCAGCTATCACGTGATGGGCGAGGGCTTCACCTGGGAAACCCAGGATCGCCAGCGCGACATCGCCAAGGCGCAGGAGGCCTGGGCCGTGGCCCGGCGCCTGCTCAGCGATGAATCCGTTGGCCTGGTGGTGCTGGATGAGCTGAACATCGCCCTCAAGCACGGCTATCTCGAACTGGACGCGGTGCTGGCCGATATCGAGGCTCGGCCACTGCTGCAGCACGTGGTGGTGACCGGCCGGGGCGCCTTGCCGGGGATGATCGAGGCGGCCGATACGGTTACCGAGATGAGCCTGGTCAAGCATGCCTTCAAATCCGGGGTGAAGGCGCAAAAGGGCATCGAATTCTGATGACGACACGTCACTGCCCGGCGCTGCTGATCGCCGCGCCGGCGTCCGGCCAGGGCAAGACCACCGTTACCGCAGCGCTGGCGCGCCTGCACACCCGGCAGGGGCGCAAGGTGCGGGTGTTCAAATGCGGCCCGGACTTTCTCGACCCGATGATCCACGCCCGTGCCAGCGGCGCGCCGGTGTATCAGCTCGACCTGGCCATGGTCGGCGAGGCGGAGAGCCGTCGTCTGCTGTGGCAGGCCGCTGGCGAGGCCGATCTGATTCTGATCGAAGGGGTGATGGGCCTGTTCGACGGCAAACCCTCGGCCGCCGACTTGGCGCGCCACTTCGGTGTGCCGGTGCTGGGGGTTATCGATGGTGCGGCGATGGCGCAGACCTTCGGTGCGCTGGCCCATGGCCTGGCCACCTTCCAGCCGGATCTGCCCTTTGCCGGGGTGCTCGGCAACCGCGTTGCTAGTAGCCGCCATGGCGATATCCTGCGGGATGCCCTGCCGCCTAGCATTCGCTGGTTCGGCGCCTTGCCGCGCAGCGCCGCAGTGGAGTTGCCCAGCCGCCATCTGGGCCTGGTGCAGGCGGGCGAGTTGACGGATCTGGATGCGCGCCTGGACGCTGCTGCCGATGCACTGGCTGCCAGTGCTGATGTCGATCTGCCGCCGGCGGTAAGTTTTGCCGCGCCGCAGATCGACGAGCCTGCGCCCCTGTTGAACGGTGTGCGCATCGGCGTGGCGCGCGATGCCGCGTTCGCCTTCCTGTATCAGGCCAACCTCGACCTGCTGCAGGCGCTCGGCGCCGAGCTGTGCTACTTCTCGCCGCTGGCCGATAGCGAGCTGCCCGAGGTGGACAGCCTTTACCTGCCCGGCGGCTATCCCGAGCTGTACCTGGCCGAGCTGGAAGCCAATCAGGCCATGGCGGCGGCGATCCATGCCCATCATCAGGCCGGCAAGCCGTTGCTCGCCGAATGTGGCGGCATGCTCTATCTGCTGGACGAGTTACGGGACAAACAAGGAGCCAGCGGGCGCATGCTCGGTCTGCTGGTCGGCAGCGCCGCCTTGCAACCGCGCCTGACCGCGCTGGCTCTGCAGGCGGTGACGCTGCCGGAAGGCGAGCTGCGCGGGCATAGCTACCATCATTCGCGCCTGGACAGCCCGCTCGAACCGCTGGCGCTCGGTCGCTGCCCGAACGGCAAGCCGGTGGCCGAAGCGGTCTATCGTCTCGGCCGGCTGACCGCCAGCTACATCCACTTCTATTTACCGTCCAACCCGGAGGCGGCCGCCGCGCTGCTGCGCCCATGAGCGAGCACGCGTTCAGCCCCGAGGAGCGCGCGGCGGTGTACCGCGCCATCGCCGAGCGTCGCGATATGCGTCATTTCGCCGGTGGCGAGGTGCCGCCCGAGGTTCTGGCGCGTCTGCTCGAAGCGGCGCACCACGCGCCCAGCGTTGGGTTGATGCAGCCCTGGCGCTTTTTGCGTATCAGCGATCCGCAACTGCGTGAGGCGGCTCATGCGTTGGTGGAGGCCGAGCGGGTGCGTACCGCCGAAGCCCTGGGCGAGCGCAGCGACGCGTTCATGCGCCTGAAGGTCGAGGGTATTCGTGACTGCGCCGAGCTGCTGGCCGTGGCGCTGATGGACGGGCGCGAAGCGCATATCTTCGGCCGACGCACGCTGCCGGAAATGGATATGGCCTCGGTCGCCTGCGCCATTCAGAATCTGTGGCTGGCCGCGCGTGCCGAAGGGCTGGGGCTGGGCTGGGTGTCGTTGTTCGACCCAGAGGCGCTGGCCGAGTTGCTGGGCATGCCGGCAGGCAGCAAACCGGTGGCGCTGCTGTGCCTGGGGCCGGTGCAGGCCTTCTATGAGAAGCCCATGCTGGTGGAAGAGGGCTGGGCCACGCCGCGCCCACTGAGCGAGTTGCTGTTCGAGAATCGATGGGGAGAGCAGGGTGACTGAACGATGAGCCTGGCGCTGATCACCTGTGCCGGCGTGGCACTGGATGCCGTGTTGGGCGAGCCGCGCCGTGCGCATCCGCTAGTGGCCTTCGGGCGTCTGGCCGAGCGTCTGGAGCAACGTTTCAACCCGTCCGGTGGCGGCTGGCGCAGCCATGGCGTGACTGCCTGGTGCCTGGCGGTGTTGCCGCTGACCCTGCTGACCTGGCTGCTGGCGCATATCAGCGGGCTGAGCTGGGCGGTGGAAATCTTTGCCCTGTACTTCGCCCTTGGCCTGCGCAGCCTCTACGAGCACGCGCAACCGGTGGCGCAGGCGTTGCGCCTGGGCGATCTGCAACTGGCGCGCGAGCGCGTCGGCTGGATGGTCAGCCGCAATACGGCAGCGTTGGACGCCACCGGGGTGGCCCGCGCCGGTACCGAGTCGGTGCTGGAGAATGGCTCCGATGCGGTGTTCGCCGCCTTGTTCTGGTTCATCGTCGCCGGTGCGCCCGGCGTCGTGCTTTATCGCCTGAGCAACACCCTCGATGCCATGTGGGGCTACCGCAACGAACGTTTCGAGCGCTTCGGCTGGGCGGCGGCGAAGATCGATGATGTGCTCAACTACATTCCGGCGCGCCTGGTGGCGTTGACCTACGCAGTGCTGGGGCGCACCGCCCTGGCGCTCAAGTGCTGGCGCAGGCAGGCGCCGCTGTGGGACAGTCCCAACGCTGGCCCGGTGATGGCCGCGGGAGCGGGCAGCCTGGGCGTGAGCCTGGGCGGGGCGGCGGAGTACCATGGTGAGCGCCATGAACGCCCGCAACTGGGCGAAGGCCCGGCGCCGCATGCGCGGGATATCGAGCGCGCCATGAACCGGGTGATCGGCGGCGTGGTGTTGTGGCTGGTATGCCTGCTGGTTTGGGAGGTATTGGGTGCTTGAACATGGCGGTCGTCTGCGCGCAGCCGCGCAGCGTTATGGCATCGCGCTGGAGGACTGGCTGGATCTGTCCACGGGCGTCGCTCCCTATGGCTGGGCGCTACCCTCGGTGCCGGCCGAAGCCTGGATGCGTCTGCCCGAAGTGAATGACGGCCTGGATGCCGCCGCCCGCGATTACTACGGCGCCTCCAGCCTGCTCCCCGTGGCCGGCTCGCAGGCCGCGATCCAGATGCTGCCGCGCCTGCGCAAACCCTGCAGCGTCGGCATTCTCGCCCCCACCTATGCCGAGCATGGTGCAGCCTGGCGGCGTGAGGGCCACCGCGTCATCACGCTCAGCGAAGGTTCTACGCATCGCGCCTTGCCGCAGCTCGACGTGCTGTTGGTGGTCAACCCGAACAACCCCACCGGACGCCTGATCGAGCCGATACGCTTGCTCGATTGGCACCATGAGTTGGCTGAGCGTGGCGGCTGGCTGGTGGTCGACGAAGCCTTCATGGATTGCACGCCGCAGCACAGCCTGGCGCCATTCAGCGACCTGCCTGGCCTGATCGTGCTGCGTTCATTCGGCAAGTTCTTCGGCCTGGCCGGCATGCGCCTGGGCTTCGTCCTCGCGGCGCAGGCCCTGCTCGATGAGCTGGATGATTGGCTTGGCCCCTGGGCGGTCAGCGGTCCGGCGCGCAGCGTGGCGCTCAGCCTGCTGCGTGACGAGGCCGGTCAGTGCCTGCAGCGCGAGCGCCTACTGGCCGACGGTGCGCGACTGGCGGCGCTATTGCGCGATTGCGGCTTACCGCCGACGGGCGGCTCGGCGCTGTTCCAGTTCTGCTGCACGCGGCGTGCGGTGCCCTGCATGGAGCTGCTGGCGCGGCGTGGCATCCTGGTACGGCTGTTCGCCGAACTGGACAGCCTGCGCTTCGGCCTGCCGGCCGATGAGGTGGGCTGGCATCGTCTGGAGCAGGGCCTGCTGGACTGTGCGCCGATCCTCAGCAGTCTCGAGGAATCGAACTGATGCCCACCCTGATGGTGCAGGGCACCACCTCCGATGCCGGAAAGAGCACGCTGGTCACGGCGCTGTGCCGCTGGGCACGACGCCAGGGCGTGCACGTGGCACCGTTCAAGCCACAGAACATGGCGCTCAACTCGGCGGTGACCGTCGACGGTGGCGAAATCGGCCGGGCGCAGGCCGTGCAGGCGCAGGCCGCCGGCCTGGAGCCGCATACCGATATGAACCCGGTGCTGCTCAAGCCCAACAGTGACATGGGTGCCCAGGTCATCATTCACGGCCGCGCCATCGGCAACATGCAGGCGCTGACCTATCACGGCTACAAACCGGTCGCCATGGCGGCGGTGCTGGAGTCCCACGCGCGGCTGGTCGAAGAGTACGAACTGGTACTGGTCGAAGGCGCCGGTTCGCCGGCCGAGATCAACCTGCGTGCCGGTGACATCGCCAACATGGGCTTCGCCGAGGCGGTGGACTGCCCGGTGATCCTGATCGCCGATATCGACAAGGGCGGTGTATTCGCCCATCTGGTCGGCACGCTTGAGCTGCTCAGCCTGAGCGAGCAGGCGCGCATCCGAGGCTTCGTGATCAATCGCTTTCGTGGCGATATCGGCTTGCTCAAGCCGGGGCTCGACTGGCTCGAGCAGCGCACCGGTAAGCCGGTGCTCGGCGTCTTGCCCTATCTGATGGACTTTCACCTGGAAGCCGAGGACGCCGTCGACACCCGCCAGCAGGCCAAGGCCGAGCAGGCGTTGCGTGTGGTGGTGCCGGTGCTGCCGCGCATCAGCAACCACACCGATTTCGACCCGTTGCGTCTGCATCCCCAGGTCCAACTGACCTTCGTCAAGGCTGGCGAGGCGATTCCGCCTGCCGATCTGATCATCCTGCCCGGCTCCAAGAGCGTGCGCGCCGATCTGGCGCGCCTGCGCGAGCAGGGCTGGGATACGGCGATCACCCGCCACCTGCGCTATGGCGGCAAGCTCCTGGGTATTTGCGGCGGTCTGCAGATGCTGGGCCGGCAGATTCACGATCCGCATGCGCTGGAGGGGGCTGCCGGCAGCAGCGAGGGCCTCGGTCTGCTCGATTTCGAAACGCTGCTGGAGCCAGAAAAGCAACTGCGCAACGTGCGCGGTCGGCTGTGCCTGGAACAGGCAGCGGTCAGCGGCTACGAGATCCATGCCGGCGTCAGCCAGGGGCCTGGGCTCAACGGTGCCGTGCAGCTCGACGACGGTCGCCATGATGGCGGCCTCAGCGCCGATGGCCAGGTGCTCGGCACCTATTTGCATGGCCTGTTCGAACAGCCCCCGGCATTTGCCGCGCTGCTGCGCTGGGCTGGACTGCGTGAGGTGCAGGCGGTGGATTACCACGCCCTGCGTGAGCGTGATATCGAGCGCCTGGCCGATCAGGTCGAGCAGCACCTGGATACCGTCAAACTCAAGAAACTGTGCGGCCTGGCCTGAGCGCATCGAATGGTGCGCGACACGCGCCTGTGGAGTGAAAATGCTTGAACTGATCCTCGGTGGTGCCCGCTCCGGCAAGAGCCGGCTGGCCGAGAAACTTGCCAGTGAATCCGGGCTGGACGTGGTCTATATCGCTACCAGCCAGCCGCTCGATGGTGAAATGAGCGCGCGCGTCGCCCAGCATCGGGCGCGGCGCCCCGCGCACTGGGCATTGGTCGAGGAACCGCTGGCATTGGCCCGGGTACTGCGCGAGCAGGCCGGGCCGGGGCGCTGCTTGTTGGTGGATTGCCTGACGCTGTGGTTGACCAATCTGTTGATGCAGGATGACTCCGCGCGCTTGCAGGAAGAGCGCGACGCGCTGTTGGCCTGTGTAGCGCAGTTGCCCGGGCGCATCCTGCTGGTCAGCAACGAAACCGGCCTGGGCGTGGTGCCGCTCGGGGAACTGACTCGCCGTTATGTCGATGAGGCTGGCTGGCTGCACCAGGCCCTGGCCGAGAAAAGCCAGCGGGTGGTATTCACCGTCGCTGGCCTGCCCATGCTGCTCAAGGGAGACGCGTTATGACATTGCAATGGTGGCAGGGGCCCTGCCAGCCGCTCGATCACGTCGCGCGGTTCAAGGCCGAGGCCCGTCAGCGCCAGTTGACCAAGCCTGCTGGTGCGCTGGGGCGTCTGGAAACGTTGGCTATTCATCTCGCGGCCCTGCAAGGGCGTGAGAAACCGAGCCTGGACAGCCTGTGGATCACCATTTTCGCGGGCGATCATGGCGTGGTGGCCGAAGGCATTTCGGCTTACCCGCAGGCTGTCACCGGGCAGATGCTGGCCAATTTCGTCAGCGGTGGCGCGGCGATCAGCGTGCTCGCACGCCAGCTCGATGCTGCTTTGGAAGTGATCGACCTGGGCACCGCCGAGCCCTTGCCGCCGCTACCGGGCGTGCGTCATCTGCAAGTGGGCGCCGGTACGCAGAACTTCGCGCGTGATCCGGCCATGACGATGGCGCAACTGATGATCTGCCTGGAAGTCGGGCGGGACAGTATCCAGCGGGCGCGCTCCGTGGGTTGCGACCTGTTCGTCGGTGGCGAGATGGGCATCGGCAATACCACGGCGGCCGCTGCGCTGGCCTGCTGGTTGCTGGATTGCCCTGCCGCTGAGCTTGCTGGGCCAGGCACTGGCCTGGATCGTGCGGGCGTGGCGCATAAGGCGCGCGTCATCGACGCCGCGCTGGAGCTGCACCAGGCGCAGATCGACGGGCCGCTGCAGGCGCTGGTGCATCTCGGCGGCTTCGAGATCGCCGCGCTGGTCGGTGCTTACCTGGCGGCCGCGCAGCAGGGCGTGGTGGTGTTGGTCGACGGCTTTATCTGCAGCGTTGCCGCCTTGCTGGCGGTGCGCCTTAACCCGGGCTGCCGCGACTGGCTGCTGTTCGCCCACCACGGTGCTGAGCCGGGCCACGTGCTGGTGCTGCAGGCGCTCAAGGCCGAACCATTGCTGGAGCTGGGCCTGCGCCTGGGCGAGGGCAGTGGTGCGGCGCTGGCGGTGCCGCTGTTACGGCTGGCCTGCGCGCTGCACGGGCAGATGGCCACGTTCGCCGAGGCGGCGGTGGCGGAGCGACCAGCCTGATGCTCGAACTGGAACTGCTGCGCCATGGCGAAACCGAGCAGGGTGGCGGGCTGCGTGGCAGCCTGGACGATGCGCTGACCGAGCACGGCTGGGCGCAGTTGCGCTCTGCGCTGCTGGATGCCGGCCCCTGGGATCGACTGATCAGCTCGCCGCTGCAACGTTGCGCGCGTTTCGCCGAGGAGGTCGCAGCAGCCAGAGGACTGCCGTTGCACTACGAGGCCAATCTGCAGGAACTGCATTTCGGTGATTGGGAAGGGCGTAGCGCCGCGCAGTTGATGGAAACCGATGCCGAGGCACTGGGGCGTTTCTGGGCCGACCCCTATGCCTTTACGCCGCCCAACGGCGAGCCATTGCCGGCCTTCGAGGCGCGGGTGCTCGATGCCTTGCGCAGGCTGTACCAGGCCCATGCCGGCCAGCGCCTGTTGCTGGTCACTCATGGCGGGGTGATGCGTCTGCTGCTGGCGCGCGCACGCGGCTTGCCACGGCAGGAGCTGTTGCAGGTCAACGTCGGTTACGCCCAGCGCTTTCGCTTGCGCCTGGATGCCGACGGGCAACTGACGGAGCTGCCATGATCCCATTGCTGATCGCCTTGCAGTTCCTCACGCGCCTGCCGGTCAGCCTGCCGGGCATGCCGACGCCGGAACAGATTGGCCGTTCGTTGCTCTGGTACCCGTTCGTGGGGTTGCTACTCGGGTTGCTGTTATGGGGCGCTCACCTGCTGCTGGTGCAGGCGGCGGCGCCGTTGCAGGCGGCGATCCTGCTCGCCTTGTGGGTCGGCTTGAGCGGCGGCCTGCACCTGGATGGTCTGGCCGATACGGCCGACGCCTGGGTGGGGGGCTTCGGTGATCGCGAGCGCACCCTGACGATCATGAAGGATCCGCGTAGTGGCCCCATCGCGGTAGTGGTGCTGGTGGTGGTGCTATTGCTCAAGTTCGCTGCGCTGCTGACCCTGTTGCAGGCCGGGCAGGGTGTCTATCTGCTGCTGCTGCCCTGGTTGGGTCGCAGCCTGCTGCCTGTGTTGCTGGCGACCACGCCCTACGTCCGCACGGGTGGCCTGGGCCAGGCGCTGGTCGATCATCTGCCGCGCCAGCAACTGCCCTGGGTGCTGGGCGCGCATCTGCTGGGCATGCTGCTGTTCGGCTGGCAGGGGTTGCTGGCTCTGGTGGTGAGCGCGCTGCTGTTCGTCTGGCTGCGCCGTGGGCTGCTGCAGCGCCTGGGCGGCACCACCGGGGATACCGCAGGTGCCCTGGTCGAACTGGGCGAATGCGCTGCACTGCTGGCTCTGGCATTGAGCCTCTGACGCAACTGTTATGGCGACGTACTGCGTAACTGTATGAGTGCCAATCGTTGATGCGGGTATATACCTGTATTCATGTTGCCGACCTCCTGTCTCTGTACCCAACTGCGCCGCGCTAGCCGTGGCGTGACCCGTCGTTACGATGATGCTCTCGCGTCCGTCGGACTCGGTGCCGCGCAGTTTTCCCTGTTGCGTCATGTTCAGCGGCTCGGTCAGCCGAGCATTTCCGTGTTGGCCGAGGCCATGGGGCTGGATCGCAGCACCCTGGGGCGCAACCTGCGGGTGCTGGAGGAACTGGGGTTGCTGCAACTGGGCGAAGGGCGCGATTTGCGTGCTCGCGAGGTACGGCTCACAGAAGCCGGCCTGCAACGTATCGAACAGGCTCTGCCGCTGTGGGAACAGGTGCAGCGCGAGCTCAATGCTCGGCTCGGCACGGATCGCCGTGCCGAACTGATGGAACTGCTCGACCAACTGGCCTGATGGCCGCACAACTGCCTTTGCCGCCGCAGGCGGCCGTGCGCTGGAGATAACAATGACGACTGCATGGCGTTCAACCACCTGGCTGCTGCTCGGCGCCTCGCTGATCCTGGCGCTGTCGCTCGGCACCCGCCACGGCTTCGGCCTGTTTCTGCCGCCGATGAGCGCGGAATTCGGCTGGGGCCGTGAGGTGTTCGCTTTCGCCATCGCTCTGCAGAACCTGATCTGGGGCTTGGCGCAGCCGATCACCGGCGCGCTGGCCGATCGTTTCGGCGCACGCAAGGCCATCATCATCGGTGGCGTGCTCTATGTGCTGGGGCTGGTGTGCATGGGCATGGCCGACTCGCCGCTGTCGCTGTCGCTGAGCGCCGGTTTGCTGATCGGCATTGGCCTCTCCGGCACTTCGTTCTCGGTGATTCTCGGCGTGGTTGGTCGGGCCGTACCGGTGGAGAAGCGCAGCATGGCCATGGGCATCGCTGCCGCTGCCGGCTCGTTCGGCCAGTTCGCCATGCTGCCGGGTTCGCTCGGGCTGATCGGCTGGCTGGGCTGGTCGTCGGCGCTGCTGGCGCTGGGGTTGCTGGTGGCGCTGATCGTGCCGTTGGCCGCGATGATCAACGAGGCGCCTGCACCCGTCAGCAACGGCCCGGAGCAGACCCTGCTCGAAGCGTTGCGCGAGGCCGCCGGGCATTCCGGTTTCTGGTTGCTGGCGCTTGGCTTCTTCGTCTGCGGTTTTCAGGTGGTGTTCGTTGCGGTGCATCTGCCGGCCTATCTGGTCGATCATCATTTGCCGGCGATCACCGGTACCACGGTGCTGGCGCTGGTTGGGTTGTTCAATGTTTTCGGCACCTATATCGCCGGTTGGCTGGGTGGGCGCATGGCCAAGCCGCGCCTGCTCAGTGCCCTGTACCTGCTGCGTGGTGTGGTCATCACGCTGTTCCTGGTCGCACCACTGACGCAGTGGAGCGCCTACCTGTTCGGCATCGCCATGGGCCTGCTGTGGCTGTCGACGGTACCGCTGACCAACGGCACTGTGGCCACGCTGTTCGGCGTACGTAACCTGTCGATGCTTGGCGGGATCGTCTTCCTGTTCCACCAGATCGGCTCCTTCCTCGGTGGTTGGCTGGGTGGTTACCTCTATGACCATACCGGTAGCTACGACCTGGTCTGGCAAATCTCCATTGGCCTCAGTCTGATGGCCGCCGCGCTCAACTGGCCGGTGCGTGAGGTGCCGGTGGCGCGCCTGCAGGGCGCGCCGGCATGAGTCGCGGATGGATCACCGGCGTCGCGCTTGCACTGGGCTTCGGCTTGTTGCTGGCGTTGGCCTGGTGGGGCTGGCGCCAGGGTGGGCTGGCACTGCTGCAACTGGGTGTCGGTATCTGCTAGTTGCCTGCGGTGCGGCCTGCGAGTAGCGTGGCGAAATGCTGCCACCGTTCGAGGTCATCGTTATGCCCTTTCATCGTCTTGCCTGTTCCATGCTGCTTTCCTGCCTGACCCTGCCTGTGTTGGCAGCGGAGTGTCCGGCGTTGCTGCAAGGTGAATTGCCCAAGTTGCGCGCCAAGGGCGAGAACGTCGAACTCTGTCAGTTCGCTGGCAAACCGCTGGTGGTGGTCAATACAGCCAGCTTCTGCGGATTCACGCCGCAGTTCAAAGGGCTTGAAGCGCTGTACCAGCGCTACAAGGATCAGGGGCTTGAGGTGCTGGGCGTGCCGTCTGACGATTTCCGCCAGGAATCGGCCGACAGCAAGGAGACGGCGACCGTCTGCTACGTCAATTACGGTGTGACCTTCACCATGACCGAGCCGCAGCCGGTCAGTGGTGACGATGCGATTCCGCTGTTCAAGGGCCTGGCCGAGCAGAGCAAGGCGCCGCGCTGGAATTTCTTCAAATATGTGGTCGATCGTCAGGGCAAGGTGGTGGGGAGTTTTTCCAGTCTGACCAAGCCGGATGATCCTGAGTTGATCAAGGCAGTGGAGCAGGCGATTGCTAGTCAGCCTTGAGTTCTTTCAAGGGGTTGGAGGAGCGTGATACCGGACTGGCAATATTGTGTTGATCTATCGGGTTTCTGTTCCGGACTGCCGCGTTTTGGCTGATGTTTTTGGTTTCGCCCTCCCGGGCGAGTAACTTTTGCGGGCAAAAGTAACCAAAACCCTCCGCCCGTTCATCCGGCCCTGGCTTCGCCAGGGTTCGCTCACTCCATCGTCGTTCCAGAGGCCCGCCGCGGTGGGCCATCCCTGGCCCATCGCGGCTCTCGCGACATCCATGTCGCTCAACCTCTTCCACGACGATTCCGTTCTCCCTCCTGGGCGGGCTCTGCACGCGCCTGAACTTGGGGTAACTCAGGTGTAGCTCGGAGTGCTCTAGTAAGAGCAGCGGCGAATGACAGACCCGTCGAGTTAAACCGATAGTTTCTGAGGGGGGGTATCTCTTTTGTCACAGGGGGAGAGAGGCTGGCGGGAGGCCGGAAGCCAGATGCGGCGCGGGGTTGGGCAGTGTCAGCGGGTTTGACAGTCGATGCGTAAAACCGCGCGGGAATGATCAAAGAATGGAACGGTTTGGGTGTTTTTTGTCATGGACTGTTCTGGGATTGAACAGTCCATGATTCCCGCCCTTAGATCATCCAGCCGCCAGCCCAGACGACGCGCCCGATAATTTGCAGCTCAGCGAGCCGATCCTTGGGTACGGTCATGGGCTCGTACTCCTTGTTGTGGCTGATGATGCGTACCGAGCCATCGAACTGCCGCTGGAGTCGCTTGGCGTAGAGGTGGTCATCGAGCATGACCACATAGACGCCTTCCCCTTCAAGCGCGCTGCGACTCAGGTCAATCATGACCGTGTCGCCGTCATCGAGCAGACCCAGCATCGAATCACCGTCAACGCGCAACCAACTCAACGGGCGGAACAGCTACCGTCACGCTGGCACACGCCTACCCAACGGAGCACTGGGGCGCGGTAGGCAATTACAAACGCAATGCAATAGTCAATGACGCACTCCCGGTAAATACCTTCCCCACCAGCCTCAGTACTTTGACCGTCTCGCTCGACGCGGCGTCGGGCAGCGGCACGCCAACGGGCGCGCAACAGGCTTTCTACATCTCACTGGGTAAATGACATGGAATACTTCTTCTGCCCCGCGACCAAGGGCTTATACCCCGGCAAGGTGACAGGCGATGCCGTTGGGCAGCCCGTCGTCAAAATCACCAAAGAACGTTACATCGAGCTTGCAGGACGGCAGCTTGATGTGGACGAGAATGGCAATCCCATAGAGTTCGTTCCTCCTCCATTTGTTGCTGGGATTGCTGATGTCGATGCAGAGCGCGACCGCCGAATCGATGCCGGTATTGAGTTCCAGGGCGTGACGTTCCAGTCACGCGCCACCGACCGCGAGAACATTGCCGGTGCAGCCCAATTGGCCTTTATGGCAGTGGTGGCCGGGGCGCAAGCGGGCGACCTTCGCTGGTCGAGCACTGATGCCGACTTCACCTGGATCGCTAGCGACAACACCCTTGTGCCAATGGACGCTCAAACCGTGGTTGCCTTCGGAAAGGCAGCGGCCGAGCGCAAGCAAGAATTGATCTTTGCTGCGCGTCAGCTCAAGGACATGGCCGAAATTCCGGCCGACTACACCGATGACAAGTGGTGGTCACGAGTTTAATTGCAGGATTCCTGCGAGTGACTGAAACTTAATTGCCATTGGGCGGCGACTGCAGGAGAGGAGTGCAATCGCCGTGCTTGGCTTTTTCATTTTCTGACGAACATTCTATTTAGACTTGCGGTAACGCCTCTGAGGGCGCTCTTGTCCTCTGCAAAGCGCGCGATCAGTTTTGCTGCCGCAATTGAGAGGGCGATGGTTATGGCAGAGATAGCCAGCGATCTTGGTAGTGACCCATAGATATATAGCTGTGATACCCCAAGAATGAACAGCATGATTGGGAAATGTATTACGTACAGCGTGTACGAATAGCTTGCCTGGCCATGGAACCATGTGGGAAATCTGGTCGCCCCGCCCATGATCATGGCTAGATAGCACGCGAACCATAGACCAGAAGATAGGCGGAAATAGTTAAGCGGATCACTCCATACGTGCTTTGGAGGTGAGCCCGGTAGCCACACCCAAACGACAGTCACCGCCATGAGTCCTGTCATGAGGATGAATAGTCGGCTGAACAAACGGTTGTTCATCGCTGGCTTGCTTTGATGGATGAAGGCAAGCGCAAAGCCTGAAAACCACACAGGCGCGAGGATGTAGAACAGTGAGGCTTTTCGAGTGATGAATAAGGTAAGCACCAGCAGAGCGACCGCAAGCCATTTACGAGTGGGCCATATCGCCAGCGCCCCAGCCAAAACGTAGTACCAGGCTTCGTAAGACAAGCTCCAAAGCGGGCCGTTGACATTGGGCGTATTGGTTTTGAAGCCGTTAAGAAATGTCAGGGCACCAAACAGTTCTTTGGCGACTACCGTGTACTCGGAACGCACGAACGTGACGCCTGGGATAGACAGCAGAGAATGGGTTCCCGATGGGAAAAACAGTGGAGCAACGGCTGCGATCAGAACCATCAGTACCAGCGCCGCGATAAGCGGAGGGTACAGTCTAAGAGCTCGATCTCGACCATACTGCACGATATCAAAAGCGCCGTTCTTGGCTGAGTTGTTGTAGACCGATTTCCCAATGAGGAAGCCGCTCAGAACAAAGAAGACCATGACCGAAAGCTGAGTGAAGTAACCAACGACCGTCGCGCCCTTCTGGAGTGTAGGCAGCAGTAACGTCTGGTTTGTATGACCGAACAGCACGATCAGGGCAGAGAGAGCCCGGATGGAGTCAAGCTGACGGGATTGGTCTCGTGTGATACGTACCACTGTGAGCATCCTCTGCCCATTGTTGAGGTGCGCAATGGTCGCACTTTGCCGTCACCCTTGCACCCTTTGGCGCATACGTGGTTAGCCTTGGGCGCTACTGCTAATCTAATTCAACGATCAAGGCTGGCGGGTGCATCAGCCCGCAGGCTGTTTTGTGGGAATTTTGTCGGATACTTCGTCATCAGCACACGACAGGATTCCCGCAAAAGTACGTCAAATAACGTGCGGCGCTACAGTTTCAGGCGCGCGAATGGCCCCTTCAGGAGGGTGAGTGGAATCGTTGCGCAGAGGGGCGAGCGGCATGGATGCCGCGAGAGGCTTAAAGGGCCAGGGACGGCCCTTGTAAGCCGACCCTCGGAGCGACGATGGAGCGAACGAACCCCGGCGAAGCCGGGGCCGGATGTCAGGGCCAAGCCCTTTTGCCTTCTTTTGTGGCGTTTGACAAAAGAAGGTCGCCGGGAGGCGAAACAGGAGCTATCAACAGAACGCCGATAAACAGCTAGATCACCAAAACCAAACACTACCTAGCACAATAATGCCAGTCCTGTATCAGTCCCAACGTCCCTCAAGCACCCAAAAAGAAGACCCGTATTTCGCGGGCCTTCTTGCGCAGGATCAGAACCTGTAGGTCAGCGACGCCCCCAAACCGTGGGCGCTGTTCTTGTAGCTGGCATCGTAGCTACCCCGGCTGGCACTGCTGCGGTTCACGTCCACCGACTCTTCCTGCAGATAGGAATAAGCCACGTCGATGGTCATGTCCTCGTTCGGGCTCCAGCCAGCCCCCAGGCTGAAGATGGTGCGATCGCCGGAAGGGATGCGCGGCGAGCGGTCGGTGTTGTTGGTCGGCGACTGATCCACGGCAATACCGGTACGCAGCGTCCACTGCTTGTTGACCTTGTAGGCCAGACCGATGGCGTGGGCCCAGGTGTCGTGCCAGTTTTGCTCTTCGACGATGGTATTGAGGCTGGCCGGCAGGGTGCTGGCGTCGTTCTCCACGCGGATTTCTTTGAAGCGGCTCCAGCGCGTCCAGGTGCTGCCGGCATACAGCGTCCAGGCGTCGTTCAGCTCATGGGTGATCGACATGTCCACCGACTCGGGAGTCGTCAGGTCGAGTTGGGCGTCGTACTTGCCAGCGATGCCGGTCAAGGCGGGGGCATCGACTTTGGTATTGCCTTCGAGCTTGTATTTCACCCGAGAGTGGTAGGTCACGCCGACGCGCGTGCGTGGGCTGAATTCGTAGAGCACGCCGGCATTGAAACCGACTGCGGTGTCGTCGCCCTCGACCTTCACCTTGCCGTCACCCAACGGGGTGAACAACGACGAGGTCAGTTCGCCCTCGATGTGGTTGAAGGTGGGGCCGAAGCCGACCGACAGCTGGTCGTTGAAGCGGTAGCTGAGCGTGGGCTGGATAGTGATGACACGTACATAGCTCTTGTCCGCCTGATAGCGGCCCTGGAAGCTGCGCTCGTAATCGGTCATCAGACCGAAGGGGGCGTAGACACCGATACCGAATGCGACCTTTTCATCCAGCGGCTTGACGTAATAGCCCATGGGTACGCCGGTGTCCGGCACCATGTCGCCGTCATTGCTGCCAGCCAGGGCGCCAGCTGGCGAGCTGCCGCTGGCATGACGGATGTCGCTCTTGGCGTGGATCACGGCTGCGCCGACGCTGACTTCATCACGTTTCAGGCGGGCCATGCCGGCGGGGTTGCCGAATACCGTGCTGGCATCGTCGGCTGCCGATGAGCGCCCGGCGAAGGACGTGCCCATGGCACTGATGCTCTGTTCGTTGAGGGCGAAGCCGCTGGCGAAACCATGGCTGGAGGTGGCGGCCAGGGTGATGGCCAGACCGGTCTTGAGAAAACGTCTGCTCACGGGGGAACTCCTGTGGTGAGGCGGGGGCGCAAACTACCTCGTTTGCTGACACCTGCCAACCCGCTGAAGTTCAAGAAAAATTATGGATTGTCGGACAATTTCGCTTAACCGGTTGGCTTCTTGCGGGTAGGGGGCTGTTGGCGGATGTCTCAAGCCACTTGGCTGGCAGGCTCCACGTAACGCTGCCAGGTGGCGACGAAATCATGCGGGCGCCCGCGTGGGTGAAACACCTTGCACCAGATTCGCCCAAGCGCATCGAGGTCATCGGCGGCTGGCAGGGTTATGGCCTGCTGCTCCACCAGCAGCCAGGCGATGGCCGTGGCGTAGCGCAGGTTCACGGTCAGTTCCAGGTGTGGGGCTTCGAGAAAGGCATGCTGGCTGGCCAGGCCGCGCACTCGGCTGGCCAGATCGGGGAAGCGCGCCAGATGGCGATCCCACAGGGCCAGGTGGCGCTGGGCGCTGATGCCATACAGGCCATGGCCGCGCTGATTGTCCAGAGCACTGCCCAGCGCTGATTGACAGGCGGCCGCCCCAAGCAGAAGCGCCTCGGCTGCGGGTGACTGGCGTTGCAGGTAGAGCAGGGTAGGGTGGATGACGTGCTGGCTGAGCTCGCAGGCGGCTATTCCCATGGCATCCTCTCGAACAAGATACCGGTGGGGCCGGGCGCCTGGCAGCGGGTTTGTCTAGCTATTCGATAAAGGCCCCACCGGGAGCGGGGTTAGCCGCTCAATTTCAAGTCTAGTGCGACCTTTATCCTGTAAAGAGCTGTTTTTAAATTGATTTCGGATTTGAGTTATTGGGCATATTTCCTTCGGTGCTTAAAAGCGCCGGTCAATCGCCTGTTGCTACCGGCCGCGACGGATCGGTGATCCACTCGCTCCAGGAGCCGGCGTAGAGCGGCGCCAGTGGGTAGCCGGCGAGGTTCATGGCGAACAGGTTGTGACAGGCCGTGACCCCGGAACCGCAGTAGGCCACCAGGCTTTCCGCCGGGCGTGTACCGCGCAGGGCATCGAAGCGTGCGCGCAACTGCTCCGCTGACAGAAAGCGGCCATCGGCGCCCAGGTTGTCGGTGAAGACCGCGCACTGGGCGCCCGGGATATGGCCTGCGACTGGATCCAGCTGTTCGACTTCACCGCGAAAGCGTGGCTGCGCGCGGGCATCGAGGAGGGTCAGCTCGGGGTTGCCCAGGCGCTGCGCCAGTTGTTCGGCGCTCAGCAGCAGGCTCTGGTCGGGGGTTGCGGCCAGGCTGCCAGCGACGTTTTCCGGCTGCTGCGTGGTCAGCTCCAGACCGGCGTCGCGCCAGGCCTTGAGGCCGCCATCGAGCAGGTACAGCCCGTCGCGCTTGCCCAGCCAGATCAGTAGCCACCAGGCACGGGCTGCGAAGGCGCCAGGGCCGTCGTCATAGAGCACGACCTGGCTGTCCTCGCTCACGCCACACAGGCGCAGCCGTTCCACCAGCGTGCAGGGATCAGGCAGCGGGTGACGGCCGGTCACGCCCTTGATCACGGGGGCGGAGAGATCCTGTTCCAGGTCGAGAAAATGCGCGCCGGCGATATGTCCGTCCAGGTAGCTGCGCCGGCCATAGGTCGGATCGTCGAGGGCGAAGCGGCAATCCAGCACTACCAGGTCGGGGCTTTGCAGGCGCGATGCCAGCGCTTGCGGGCTGATCAATTGAGCGAGAGACATGAGTGTGGCCTGTGTCGTGAGAGGGTTCTCGGCATCATACCGTCAAGCTGGCGACGTGCACGTGCACGTGCGCCGTCGCCGCATCCAGGGTACCAATGCGGCTGGCCGCCGCTCACGCGCAGCATGAACCGGGGTTACCGCTCATATGCGGGAGTCGCTGCCAGTAAGAGCCAGCGCAGGGTGCATTGCTGATGTGGTGCTCTAAAAGCGTGCGCAATGAGGTTTTATTCTGGTGCGTGCGGATTTTCGAGATACAGGACCGGAGTCATGGAAATCAGGGTCAGCCAGGCTTGTGCACTAAAAAGTTTCATAAAGGCGACATTTTGATCTGTTTTGGTGCATTGCTGCCTGATAGAGTGCCGGCCACTATTTTGTTCTATGGTGTCGAGGTGCTGCATGTCGTTGTCCGTTGATGCTTTCCTGTCGCGCCTCAAGCAGCGCGATCCTGACCAGCCGGAATTCCACCAGGCGGTGGAAGAGGTGGTGCGCAGCCTGTGGCCTTTCCTCGAAGCCAATCCTCGCTACCGTGAGGCCGGCGTCCTCGAACGCATGGTCGAGCCAGAGCGCGCCATCCTGTTCCGTGTGCCTTGGGTCGATGACCGTGGTCAGGTGCAGGTCAATCGCGGCTATCGCATTCAGATGAGTAGCGCCATCGGCCCGTACAAGGGCGGCCTGCGTTTCCACCCCTCGGTGAACCTCGGGGTGCTCAAGTTCCTGGCCTTCGAGCAGGTGTTCAAGAACTCCCTGACCTCGCTGCCCATGGGCGGCGGCAAGGGTGGCGCGGACTTCGACCCCAAAGGCAAGAGCGAAGGCGAGGTGATGCGCTTCTGTCAGTCGTTCATGACCGAGTTGTATCGCCATATCGGCGCCGATCTGGACGTGCCGGCCGGTGACATCGGCGTCGGCGGCCGTGAGATCGGCTACCTGTTCGGCCAGTACAAGCGCCTGTCCAACCAATTCACTTCGGTGCTGACTGGCAAGGGCCTGAGCTATGGCGGCAGCCTGATTCGCCCGGAGGCCACGGGTTATGGCTGCGTGTACTTCGCTCAGGAAATGCTCAAGCGCATCGGTCAGGGCTTCGAGGGCAAGCGTGTGGCCATTTCCGGTTCTGGCAACGTCGCCCAGTATGCGGCGCAGAAGGTCATGGAGCTGGGCGGGCAGGTGGTCTCGCTGTCCGATTCCGAAGGCACGCTGCATGCCGAAGGCGGCCTCAGCGACGAGCAGTGGCAGTACCTGATGGAGCTGAAGAACGTGCGTCGTGGCCGTCTACGCGAGATGGCCGAGCACTACGGTCTGCAGTTCCTCGCCGGACAGCGCCCCTGGGGGTTGGCCTGCGATATCGCCTTACCCTGTGCGACGCAGAACGAACTGAATGGCGACGACGCCCGCATGCTGTTGAAGAACGGCTGCATCTGCGTGGCCGAGGGCGCCAACATGCCCTCGACCCTGGAAGCGGTGGATCTGTTCGTCGAGGCCGGCATCTGCTACGCGCCGGGCAAGGCCTCCAATGCCGGTGGCGTGGCCACCAGCGGTCTGGAAATGAGCCAGAACGCCATGCGCCTGCACTGGAGTGCCGGGGAGGTGGACGAGCGTCTGCACGGCATCATGCAGAATATCCATCACGCCTGCGTGCACCATGGTGAAGAAAACGGCCGTATCAACTATGTCAAGGGCGCCAACATCGCCGGCTTCGTCAAGGTCGCCGATGCCATGCTGGCGCAAGGCGTGGTCTGATCGATCCCGTTTTTAGCCACGAGGCCTCGCGTGTCAACGCGGGGCCTTGTCGTTTCTGGCGGGGCTGTGCTGCTCCGCCGATTCAGGCATGCTGCCTGCCCCCATGCTCGCTACACAGGTCTGCGTTCTGCATGAAACGTTTTGTCTTGCTCGACACCGCTCCAATCCCAGGCACCAATGGCGCGCTGAACCTGTTCGAATACGGCGAAGACTTCGTCATCAAGATCGCTGGCGGCGATGGTGGGCAGTTGATGAATACCCGTATGCACGGCTCGGAAGATGCCTTGGCCGCGATTCCCTGCAAGCAGATCGCCAGTCGCCCACAGGTGCGGGTATTGATTGGTGGCCTGGGCATGGGTTTTACCCTGGCCTCGGCGTTGCAGCATCTGGGCGCGGATGCCGAGGTGGCGGTGGCCGAACTGGTGCCTGGGGTGGTCGAGTGGAACCGTGGCCCGCTCGGGGCGAAGTCCGGTTATCCGTTGAACGATCCGCGTGCAGTGATCATTCAGGAGGACGTCGCCAAGGTGCTGCAGGCTGCCGAGCAGCGCTATGACGCGATCATGCTGGACGTCGATAACGGCCCTGAGGGGCTGACCCAGAAGGGCAACGATTGGCTGTACAGCATGGACGGCCTGCGTCAGTGCGCCAGGGCGCTGAGGCCCAAGGGCATGCTGGCGGTGTGGTCGTCCAGCGCCGACCGGGCATTCTCGGAGAAGGTGCGCAAGGCGGGCTTCAAGGGCGAGGCGGTGCAGGTGTATGCCCATGGCAATAGAGGCACGCGGCATACCATCTGGATTGCCCAGAAGGTCTGAGTCTGCAGCCTTCCGATTTGGTGGGCTGAAGCCCACCCTACAGTAGGGTGGGCCGGGCGGTGATCCGCTTCAGCCCACCAGCTTGGCGCACCACCACGAATGACCGCTCCGTCTTTTCGCTGTCATTCGCGGGTGGAATCTCGTCTTAGTGAATCTGCAGCTTGCCGATGCGGTCGTTGTCCAGGCTGCCGAAATACAGGCTGTCGCCCACCGGCTTGACCGAGGTGATCATGCGCAGGTGGGTGCCGCTGGTGTCATGCAGGCTGCGCACGATCTCGCCCTGTTCGTTGACGGCGATGACCAGGCCATAGGCGATCGGCTTGGGCCACAGCGCCCGTGGCAGTTTGGCGATCTGCGCCTTGAGCCAGGGGTGGCGATGCAGGAAGTCGGCATCGGCCTTGCGCGGCGAGGGCAGGGCGACCCAGAAGGTGCCCTGGCGGTCGCCCTGCAGGTTATCCGGCAGGCCCGGCAGGTTGTCGATGAACACGTCGTACTGGCCGGCCTTGTCGCCCTTGAGCCAGTAACGGGTGATGCGGTAGCGGTAGGTTTCGTTGACCAGCACGAAGTCTTCGGCTGCCGACAGCGCCACACCGTTGGCGAAGTACAGATCCTTGAGCAGCACGCGGGTCTGCCCAGTGGTTGGGTCGAAGGCCAGCAGGCGGCCATGGGGGCGTGCTTCGAGCAGGTCGAGCAGGTAGTCGGGCTGATGGAAGCGCGAGGAGGCGTCGCTGAAATAGATGGTGCCGTCGCTGGCGATGTCCAGATCATCGGTGAAGGCGAAGGGCACGCCATCCGCCTCGGTGCTCAATACTTTGATCTTGCCGGCCTTGTCCACGCTCAGCAGGCCCTTGTAGGCGTCGGCGACGATCAGGTTGCCGCTGGCATCGAAATCCATGCCCAGCGGGCGGCCGCCGGTCTCGGCGAAGGTTTCCACGCTGTGATCCTGGAGAACGCGCACGATGCGGCCGTCATGCAGGCCGGCGTATACGCGGCCCTCGGCGTCGACTGCGTTGTCTTCCGGGCCGTGGATCAGGCCTTGCGCCAGCAGTTCGGCTTTCATCAGGGTGTCGTTGGGTTCCATGACGCCGGTCATCGCCGGCGCGGGCGCGGCATCCCATGGCAGTGGGTCGATCGGGCTGGGCGTGAGGGCCAGGTAACCAGCGGCAGCCGCCAGCAGTACCACCAGCAGGGCAAGCAGTTTCTTCAGCATTGTTGTTCTTCCGTGTCGGGAGGCGATGCGCGGCACAGATTACACAGTTCCCGGGCGTGGCGGCAGCTGGCTGCCCGTCGATGCGCGCAGGCATATATACTGCGCGCCATTGTTTATGGGAGCGCCGCGTGGCTAACGACATTCACTGGATCCGCGACAACGCCAGCCTGGCCGAGCATTGTGCCGTCTGGCAGACCTTGCCCTTCGTCGCGCTGGACACCGAGTTCATGCGCGTCGATACCTTCTACCCGATTGCCGGCCTGCTGCAGGTCAGTGGTGGTGATGGCGCCTGGTTGATCGATCCGCTGTGCATCGACGACTGGAGCCCCTTCGCCGCGCTGTTGCGCGCGCCGGACGTGGTCAAGGTGCTGCACTCCTGCAGCGAGGATCTGGAAGTCTTCCTGCGCCTGACCGGCAGCCTGCCTGCGCCACTGTTCGACACGCAGATCGCCGCCGGCTACCTCAACCTCGGCTTCTCCATGGGCTATTCGCGCCTGGTGCTGGCGTTGCTCGACATCGAGCTGCCCAAGGGCGAGACCCGCTCCGACTGGCTGCAACGTCCGCTGTCCGAGCTGCAGGTGCGCTATGCAGCTGAAGACGTGTCGCACCTGGTCGAGGTCTACCGTGCGTTGAAGGCCCGCCTGGCACCGCAGAAGGTCGAATGGATTCTCGACGATGGTGCCGAGTTGGTGGCCAATCTGGGTCGCGAAATTGAACCCGAGGATGCCTGGCGCGAGGCCAAGCTGGCCTGGAAATTGTCGCGCCAGCAACAAGCCGTGCTGCGCGCCCTGTGTGCCTGGCGCGAGCGCCAGGCGCGGGCGCGCAACCAGCCGCGCAACCGCGTGCTGCGCGAGCATTCGCTATGGCCGCTGGCGCGCACCCAGCCGGATAACCTGGTGGCGCTGGCGCGCATCGAGGACATGCACCCGAAGACCGTGCGCCAGGATGGCGAGACGCTGCTGGCGCTGATCCGCGAAGCGGCCGCGCTGCCGCCCGAACAATGGCCCGAGGCACTGCCCGAGCCGCTGCCGGTGGAAGCCACGGCCCTGTTGAAGAAACTACGCGCCGTCGGTCAGCAAGAGGGCGAGCGCCTGGATATCGTCCCCGAGCTGATGCTGCGCAAGAAAACCCTGGAAGCCCTGCTCAAGAGCGGCTATCCCAACGGCCCCTACCAATTGCCCGATTCCCTGCGCGGCTGGCGCCGGGAGTTGATGGGCCAGGCGCTGCTCGACTGCCTGGCCGCTGAAGGAGAATCCGCGTGAAACGCATCTGTTCCATCTACAAGAGTCCGCGCAAGAACGAGATGTACCTCTACGTGCTCAAGGCCGAGGCCCTGACCCGCGTGCCCGAAGGGCTGTTGACGGTATTCGGCCCGCCTGCGCACGCCTTCGACCTGGTGCTCAGTCCGGAGCGCCAACTGGCCCGTGAGGACATCGCCCAGGTGCTGGAGAATCTCGATAAGCAGGGCTATCACCTGCAGATGCCGCCGCCCGAAGAGGATTACATCGAGCATCTGCCGGACGAGCTACTGCGTCGCAACGACCCGGTCTGAACCATGCGCCTGCTGATTGCCGAAGCGGATCATGCCTATTACGCAGAGCGTATTCGTGCCGCGCGCCCCGAACTCGATCTATTCGCCAGCGACGATCCCAAGGCGCTGGCGGCTGCTGCTGTCGATCGCTCGCTGTGGCTGGGCGAGCCCTCGCTGTTGGCGCCGCTGTTGCGTCAGGGCCTGCGCCCGCAGTGGCTGCAGTCGACCTGGGCTGGCATCACGCCGCTGTTGGCCAGCGACTTGCCACGCGATTATCGCTTGAGCCGGGCGGTGGGCATCTTTGGCCAGGTGATGGCCGAGTACGTGCTGGGCCACCTGTTGGCTCACGAGCGACGCCTGTTCGAGCGCCAGCAGGCACAACGCGAGCAGCGCTGGGCGCCAATGCTGCCGCGCAGCCTGGCCGGCCGGCGGGTGCTGATCGTCGGCTGTGGTGATATCGGCCAGGCCGTGGCCGGCTTTCTCGCCCCCTTTGGCGTCGAGTTGCGTGGCGTGGCCAGCCAGGCGCGTGAGCAGGCGCCATTCGCCGAGGTGGCAGCCATGTCGGGGTTACCACGGCTGGTGGGCTGGGCCGATTTCGTCATCAATCTGCTGCCCGATACGCCGACGACCCGTGATCTCTACGACGCCCGGCTGCTGGCGGGCTTTCGTCCCGAGGCGCTGCTGATCAATGCTGGGCGTGGCAGCTCGCTGGTCGAGGCGGATCTGCTCGCGGCCCTGCAGCAGGGAGCCCTGGCGGGGGCGGTTATCGACGTTTGCCGTGAGGAGCCCCTACCACAGGGACATCCGTTCTGGACGGCGCCAAACCTGCTATTGACCGGCCATAGCGCTGCACCGACCGACCCGAGCCTGATGAGCGGGCTGTTTCTCGACAACCTGGCATGCTGGCAGGCCGGTGATCCATTGCGAGGCGAAGTGGATTTCGCCCGTGGTTACTGAGCGCAGAGCCCTTGGCCTGTTGCGGGCCAGGGGCTAGACTGCCGCGCTTTTCCGCCCGAATCCGTACATTGGTCATGTCCACTTCCACCGAACCCTTCTGGAAACGCAAGCCCCTCGCCCAGCTCGACGCAGGCGAGTGGGAGTCGCTGTGCGATGGCTGTGGCCTGTGTTGCCTGCAGAAGCTCGAGGATGAGGACGACGGCGCCGTCTATTACACGCGCATCGCCTGCAAACTGCTGGATCTGCAAAGTTGCCGCTGCAGCGATTACCCCAATCGTGTCAAGCATGTGCCGGACTGCATCCAGCTCACCCCGACGCAAGCCGACCAGTTCAAGTGGCTGCCGCCGACCTGTGGTTATCGCCTGGTCAGCGAAGGCAAGGATCTGCCGCCTTGGCATCACTTGGTCTGCGGCGACCCCGAGGCGGTGCATGCCGAGCGTATCTCCCAGGCCGGTCGCATGCTCAGCGAGAACGAGGTGGCCGAGGATGATTGGGAAGAACATCTTATTTTTCGCGCCGGTTGATTAACAAGCTGTTGAAAAACTACCTGCGTTACCATTGCTGCGTTAAATACAGGCTCGTGCGCGAGTCCGATCAAAATGCTCATTTACAACACGTAAACTGCGCTTTTTCGCCTGTATTTGCCTTGCACTGGTTGCCTCGTCTACGTTTTTCAACTGCTTGTTGTTCCCAGCCCTCGTGGCAAATCTGTCCGCCGCCCCACGGAATTGGCGCGTGGCGCGGCTGTCTCAAGGCCAACTGCCCTTCGTGCATCAGGAGTCCTGCATGCTGTCTTCGTCTCGTTTGCCGCTGTATTCGTCCCTGCTGTTGTTGAGTCTCAGCCTGCCGACCTGGGCCGCGACACAGAAAGTCGATCTGGATTATCGGGTGCGCTTCCTGCCGGATAGCGATCAAGCCGAGGTCAGTATCACCCTGGAGAAGGGCGAGCATGTGCGCAGCCTGGATTTCAACCTGGGCAAGCAGGGGCGCTACAGCGACTTCAAGGCTGACGGTCAATGGGCCGAAGACGCTGGGCGCGGCAAATGGCAGCCGGGCAAGGGCAAGAGCACTCTGAGTTACCGCGTGCTGATCGATCACGAGCGCAAGCAGGGCCGTTACGATGCGCGCATGACCAAGGACTGGGCCTTGCTGCGCGGGGATGATCTGGTACCGCCGGCGGCGCTCGATCTGGTGGACAAGACCAACCTGGTTGCACGCCTGCAGTTCGACCTGCCCAAGGACTGGAAAAGCGTCGAGACCGGCTGGCCACGCATCGGCAAGAACCGTTTCCGTATCGACAACCCGCAGCGCAAGTTCGACCGCCCGACCGGCTGGATGCTGGCCGGCAAACTGGGCACGCGGCGCACCCAACTGGGTGACACCGAGGTGGCGATTTCCGCGCCGGTGGGCGAGGGCATGCGCCGCATGGACATCATGACCTTCCTCACCTTCGTCTGGCCGCAGATCCAGCAGGTGTTCCCGCGCGACCCCGCCAAACTGCTGATCGTCGGCGCTGGTGACCCGATGTGGCGCGGTGGCCTGTCGGCTTCCAACTCCTACTACATGCACGCGGATCGTCCGTTGGTCAGCGAGAATGGCACCAGTTCGCTGGTGCACGAGTTGGTGCATGTATTCGGGCGCATCTATGCGCGTGATCGCAGTGACTGGATCGCCGAGGGGCTGGCCGAGTACTACTCCATCGAGCTGATGCGTCGTGCCGGCGGTGTGAGTGAGGAGCGCTACCAGAAGATTCGCGAGCAACTGATTCGCTGGAGCAAGCCTGTCACCAGCCTGCGCACCGACAACGCCAATGGTGCGGTCACCGCACGTGCCGTGTTGCTGTTGCAGGAGCTGGATCGGGAAATCCGTCAGAAGACCAAGGACAAGGGCAACCTGTCCCTGGATGACGTGACACGTGGCCTGATGCGCCTGGACAAGGTGACCACCAAGGACTTCATCGACATCACCGAGAACGTCATCGGTGGCCCCTCGAAGACCCTGGACACGCGTTTGCTGCGCTGAGTGTCAGCGCTCCGGTCTCGAGTCAGAACAAGGGGCCGGAGCGGGTGTTGTTACCTTTGGCCATGCGGTCGTAGAGCACCACATTGACCGTGGCTGCGAGGTTCATGCAGCCCTGGGTCGGGATGTACACCACTTCACCGCCACACCAGTCGAGAATTTCCTGCTGCAGTGAACCGTCTTCCGGGCCGAAGATATACAGCGCTCTGTCCGGATGGGTGTAGGAGGGCAGGGCGCGAGCGTCATCGACCAGTTCCACCGCTACCGGTGTGCAGCCCAGCGGCAGGATCTTGCGCAGATCGTCGATGTTGATCAGCGGGATGTCCTGGTGAACCTTCTTGGTGTCGGTGATGAAATCCTTGGCGCGGTCGTAACGGGTGCCGGTGTAGAACACCGAGCTGACGCCATAGCAGCCAGCCGCACGCATGATGGAGCCGACGTTTTCCGGCGATTTCGGATTGAACAGGCCGATGCAGGCGTATCTCTTGTTGGCCACGGTGGCACTCGCAAAAGCGCCGATTATACGGCGCCGAGCGCCACGCCCTAGTCCTTTTTCAGCAGGCTGGCCAGATCGCCAAAAGCCTTGTAGGTCGATTTGGCGGCCTGCGGGCTGGCAGTGGAGCCTTCGGCGAAATACTGCTGGTCGGTGTAGCGCGAGTGTTCGTTGTCATGACAGAACAGGCACAGCAGCTCCCAGTTGGAACCGTCGGCCGGGTTGTTGTGGTGGTTGTGATCGCGGTGATGCACGGTCAGTTCGCTCAGGCGCTTGCCAGAAAACTCGCGGGCGCAGCGACCACAGACGTGGGGATACATTTTCAACGCTTTCTGCCGGTAGCCTTCTTCGGCCTGGGCGGACAGGTAGTAGCGGTTGTTGCTGGTGCTCATGGCAGAACCTGTGATCGGAAGGTGGTGAACGCTTGACTGCAGATGTTGCCAGAATAGAACGAAAGCCAGTCGAGCAGGAGAGCCATCATGCGTATGTCCATTCTCGTCGCGATGATCCTGGCGTCCAGTTTCGCTTCGCTGACCTGGGCGCAGCAACCCATGCGCATGCCTTCCTCAGCACAGCCCGGTGCGCCGGGTACGGCAACGCCACAGCCCTATGGCCAGCCGTCGACACCGATGCCGAGCAAGCGCCAGGGCTCGGCACCTCTTCTGCCGCCGCCCCAGGGGCAAACCCTCCCCGGCAGCGCGCCGAAGTCCGGGGGTGATCAGCCGATTCCGCAGCTCGATCAGCAACTGCGCCGAAACAGCCAAGGGCTGGAAGGGCAGCGTAAACAGGAGTGAGCTATGCGTATGGTGATGCCGGCTGCGCCTGAATGGTGGTGCTGTCGATAGCATTGGTCCGTCGGTTTGTTTTTGTCTGACCCCGCTGGCCCGGTAGCCATTTGTACGTGATGTCGCGGCCGGAACCGGGGCGCTGGCTGCTTCTTCCTCTTGGTGGTGCAGATCGATCTTGAGCTGGGCTCGTTTAATGTCCAAGGGGCTGCTGTTCCTAGATACACAGCGGGCTTTTAGGCAGAGCCCCCACCTAATTCATCGTCAGGCCTTAGTTCTTGAGCAGGTCGCGTAGTGCGGGCTCCAGCTCGGCAAAGCGGAAACGATAGCCGTGGGCGAGTAGTTTCTGCGGCAGCACACGCTGGCCGCTGAGCAGCACTTCGTCCGCCATCTCGCCGACCAGTAGCCGCACTAGCCAGGCTGGCACCTTGATGGTGAGCAGTGCCTGGCGAACGTGTCCGCGCATCTGCTGGCAGAATTCACTCTGAGTCACTGGGACGGGGGCGGTGAGGTTCACGGCACCATGTATGGTTTTCGTGGTGATGAGAAAGGCGCAGGCGTCGAGCACATCGTGCAGATGGATCCAGGGTAGCCATTGCTTGCCATCGCCGAGCTGGGTCGCCACGCCTAGTTCGAAGGGTCGACGCAACTCCTGCAAGGGGCCGCCCTGAGGGCCTAGCACGACACCGATACGCAGCAGACAGACGCGTACACCCTGAGTCCTCATCTCTTGAGCACGGTTTTCCCACTGGGCACATAGCTGATGGGAGTAGCAGTCGCGCGGCTGGCTATCTTCGTCCAGCGTTTGCGCTTGCCAATGGCCGTAGTAGCCGACAGCGGAGCCGCTGAGCAGCACCTCCGATTTGTGTTGTAGGCGTTGCACCAACAGAAGCAGGTCGTTGGTGGTTTGCAGGCGGCTGTCCAGAAAGCGGCGTTTGTTGTGCTGCGACCAGCGTCCGCCGGCCAGGGGCTCTCCTGCAAGATTGATGATGACGTCGATTCGCTCGTTGTCAGCAATCTGGTCGAGGTGGGTGAGGCAGGTGACGCGGGCGCGGATGTTCCGCAAATTGGCTGGATCACGGGTCAGCACCTGTACGTCGTGGCCTGCTGCGCTGAGCGCGCTAGCCAGTGGGCTGCCAATGAAACCGCTGCCGCCAGTGATCAATACACGCAAACGAGCTGCAGGAGGGTGGCTTAGGGACATCGGAGGTTGCGCGACTAGGCGGTGAGGCTTGAGCCAGTACAGAGGTAAGGCGAGGGAAAGCGCCACTGCGCTGTTTAGGTAGGCGTGCAGGTTCAGGTCGAAAGACAGGGATATGGCACTGTCCAGCACGCTCCAGACTATCAGTGCCGCGTACAGCGCTGGCTTGATCAGGCGCAGCTGAGAGTGGCGATACAGTATTACTAACGTGCAGAACAGAATGCCCCAGCTCGCTACCGTTGGGCCGAAAAGGGCGACCTGGGTGCGTAGCAAGCCCTCGAACTCCGCAGCAGGTGGACTATTGGAGATGCTGGCAAAGAGATAGTCGAGGTAACCCTGGGTCAAAGGCAGATAGGCTGAGAACGCAAACACGACACCTAGCGCAATATGGCCGAAGCCAACCAGCAGTAACCAACGATAGAGCAGCGTCTGCATCGAGGGACAGCTCCTTGAGGGCGGCTTCCATCGCCCTCCGGGGGCAATGGAAGCCGCAGCATGTGATGGGTATTTGCAGCATCCGCGACTCTCACTTTTGATAGGCAGTGAGCGGCTATCGATCATCGTGCATGGCTGTTGTACGGGAAAAAGCGGTAGTTCGGGACTCCTGAAGTTTCTTCAATCTGGATGCACTAGGTGTAGTCCGCACCATAAATGCGGGTACATGCCATGCCAAGTTGAATCAGTGCAGCACTTTTAGGATGAATGCATATTCCAACGCCACATCCTTGATCCCCTGGTAACGCCCGCTCATGCCGCCGTGGCCGGCGCCGAGGTCGGTCTTGAGCAGTAGCAGGTTGGCGTCGGTCTTGTTCACGCGCAGCTTGGCCACCCATTTGGCAGCCTCCCAGTACTGCACGCGGCTGTCGTTATAGCCGGCCACGGCGAGGATGGCCGGGTAGGCCTGGGCACGTACGTTCTCGTAAGGGGCGTAGGTCTTGATGCGTGCATAAACCTCGGGTTGGTTCGGGTCGCCCCATTCGTCGTATTCGGTCACCGTCAGCGGCAGATCCGGGTTGAGCATGGTGTTGAGTACGTCGACGAAGGGCACCTCGGCGATGGCGGCAGCGAACAGTTCTGGACGCTGGTTGAGCACGGCACCGATCAGCAGACCGCCGGCGCTGCCGCCGCTGATCGCCAGTTGACCGGAAGTGCTCAGGCCTTCTGCGATCAGGCATTCGGCGCAGGCGATGAAGTCGTCGAAGCTGTTCTGCTTGTGCTCCAGCTTGCCGTTGCGATACCAGGCCTCGCCCATTTCGCCGCCGCCGCGGACGTGGGCAATGGCGAAGATGAAACCGCGCTCCAGCAGACTCAGGCGCGCGTGGGAGAACCAGGGGTCGAGGCTTTCGCCATAGGCGCCGTAGCCGTAGAGGTAGAGTGGGGCCGGTTGGCCGGCGGCGAACACGTCGCGGCGCGCCACCAGGCTGATGGGCACCTGCGTGCCGTCGGCTGCGGTGGCCCACAGGCGGCGGCTTTCGTAGGCCTCGGCATCGAACGGGCCTTCCACCGGAGTCTGCTTGAGCACCTGTTGCGTGCCCGTGGCCAGCTCAAGCTGGCGAATCTGTGCTGGACGGCCGAGCGCTTCGTAGCGCAGGCGGATCGCCGGGCTGTGAAATTCCAGGCTGTCCTGCACGTACAGGCTGTAAGCGGCGTCCGGCAGTTGCACGCGGTAGGCGGTGGCGCCTTGCGGCAGCACTTCGAGTATCGGCAGGCCGCCCTCACGCAGGGCGAGGACGATGGCGCGCTGGTTGAGTGTGGCGCCTTCGAGCATCACCTGAGGGTCGTGAGCGCGTATCTCGCGCCAGTGTGGGCGCTGCGGAGAGGTCTCGTCGGCACTGTAAAGGGCGAAGTTGATGCCGCTCTGGTTGCTGCGGATCAGCCAGCACCACTGACCGTCGAGCATGCCGTGGTCGGCGTCGTACTCGTGGCCTTCCTCGCGCGGCGCCAGGCAGGTAAAGGCGGCTTCGGGTGTTGCAGCGTCCAGCACCCAGACTTCGCTGGTGGTCTTGCTGCCCAGTTGCAGGATCAACTGGCGCTCGGAGCTGGAGCGGTAGCAGTGCAGGAAGAAGCGCCCGTCGGCCTCCTCGAACACCGCTTCGGCGCCGAGTGTGCCGAGGCGGTGGCGATACAGCTTGTAGGGGCGATGAGTATCGTCCAGCTCGGTAAAGAACAGGGTCTGGCTGTCGTTCGCCCAGGTCATGCTGCCGTCGCAGTCGTCGAAGGGCAGTTCGCTGATTTCGTCGCTGGCCAGTTCCTTGACGAACAGGCGATAAATCTCGTCGCCGCTGGTGTCCAGGCTGTAGGCCAGGCGCTGCTGGTCGGGACTGACGCTGAAGGCACCCACCGAGAGAAAGCCGCCGTCTGCCAGGGCGTTGGGGTCGAGCAGCAGGGTTTCGCTGGCGGCGTCGGGCGTCAGCGAGCCGTCCGTCGGGCGGCGGCAGCGATAATGCCGAGGATATTCGTCGCCGGCCGTGGTGCGCTGGTAGTAGAGGTAGTCGCCCCAGGGGGTGGGCAACGACAGGTCGGTTTCGCGGATGCGTCCCTTGATCTCTTCGAATAGGGCCTCACGCAACCCCTGCTGTGGGGCGAGAACAGCCTCGAGGTAGGCATTTTCTGCCTGCAGATAGGCAAGCACCTCGTCGCTGTCACGGTTCTCCAGCCAGCGGTAGGGATCGTTGCCGGCTTGCTGGCGGGCGAGGGGGGCAGAGGGCATGGTGAGCTCCAGAACGAAGGGGCGCCGCATCGGGCAAAAGCCGTTATCATAAGCGCCCCTTTGCCAGACCTGCCACGCCGGCCCTGCTTATGATGAACGAAAACGACTACCTCCTGGCCTGGGCCGCCTATGGCTTCGCAGCCCTGGGTTGCCTGCTGGTATGGATGCGCATGACCCGCTGGATGTGGCGCTATGCCCGCGAGCCGTTGCGCGTATTGGTGGCCGTCCTGCTATTCAGCCCAACCATCGTCGATCCGGCGCGCGAGCTGTTCGCCCCGGCCATCGCCATAACCGCCATGGATGTGTTGCTCAAGGTCGGCAATAACGCCTGGCGGGCTGTCGCTGATCTCACTCTCTATGCCCTGATCGCTTTTGCCGTATACCTGGTTTTCGTCGCCATCCGCTGGCCCATCGAACATTGGTGGAAAGGGCGCCGGGACGAGCGTGGCGAGACCGGTCACGAAGATCCGCGAACCCTGCGTGAACGCATGGAAGATGACGAGGATGAACCGCTGCCGCGAGGCTATGCCCGTGAGCGCGGCGGTCGTCTGGAGCCGCGTATCTAGCACTGCGCCCCTTGCGCCTGTTCAGGCAGGCGTTCAGCATGGTGACCTCGTGGACAGGAGGTCACCATGGCGTGTGTGTTCTGTGCTATCGCCGAGCAGGAATTGCCGGCCCATCGTCTGTACGAGGACGACGACTTCATGGTGCTGTTGGATATCTTCCCGATGCGCCCGGCCCATGTGTTGATCGTCAGCCGTGTGCATGCGCCTTTTTTGCGTGACCTGCCGCCAGCGGTGCGTGACCGGCTGCTGGCGTTGTCCGAACGGGTTGCGGCGGCGCTGCGACGTGCAGGGTATGGCCGCGCGGGGATCAATCTGCTGATCAACGACGGCCCGGACGCCAACCAGCACGTTCCCCATGTACATCTGCATCTGATTCCGCGTCGCCCAGGCGACCTGCCGGCGCTGATCTGGCGTCTGCTGGTGCGTTTCCTGCCGGGTGGACGCAAGCGTCTCGAGGCGCGCCTGTCGAATGAAGCCCAATGCCTGCGCCGGGCCTTGGCTGAGGAGAGCTGAATAATGTGCGAACTGCTCGGCATGAGCGCCAATGTCCCCACCGATATCGTCTTCAGCTTCACCGGCCTGATGCAGCGAGGTGGCCGCACCGGGCCGCACCGTGATGGCTGGGGCATCGGTTTCTATGAGGGGCGCGGCCTGCGCCTGTTCCAGGATCCGCGTGCGAGCAGTGAATCGGAGGTGGCGCAGTTGGTGCAGCGCTATCCGATCAAGAGCGAGGTGGTGATCGGCCACATCCGCCAGGCCAATGTCGGCCAGGTCTGCCTGGTCAACACCCATCCCTTCAGCCGTGAACTCTGGGGGCGCCACTGGTGCTTCGCGCACAACGGCCAGTTGGCCGGGCTGGTCGGGGCGCAGAGCTTCTATCGCCCGGTGGGTGATACCGATAGCGAGGCGGCGTTCTGCGATCTGCTCAACCGCGTGCGTCGCGCCTTCCCCGAGCCGGTTGGCGTCGAGGTGCTGCTGCCGGTGTTGGTGGCCGCCTGCGCCAGTTATCGTCAACTTGGCGTGTTCAACTGCCTGCTCAGCGATGGCGACTGGCTGTTCAGCTTCTGCTCGAGCAAGCTGGCACACATCACCCGGCGTGCGCCCTTTGGGCCAGCGCAACTGAAGGATGCTGATCTGAAAGTGGATTTCCAGGCGGAAACCACGCCCAACGACGTGGTCACCGTGGTTGCCACCGAGCCTTTAACGGATAACGAGCAATGGTCGCTGTATCAGCCGGGCGAGTGGCGGCTCTGGCGTCGTGGCGAGTGCATCGCCAGCGGTAAGGCCTGATCGACAGCGCGCGGAAATTCCTCGGGAGGGAAGGATGTTCAGAAGTTACCTGCGGTTGGTGCTGTTCGCGGTAGGCCTGCTGGCCGGCGTTCAGGTGCCGGGTTTCATCGACGACTACGCCAAGCGTGTCGAGGCGCACCGGCTGGAGTCGCAGCAGAGCCTGCAGGGCTTCCGTGACACGGCGCAGCGTTTCTTCAAGGGCGATCTGGATGCCCTGGTGGCGCACTATCGCGTCAGCAACGATCCGGTGATGCAGAGCGACGCCCGCAGCGTCGGCAACCTGGTGCAGCGTGCGGCCTTGCTCGACCAGGAGTGGCAGGCCATGCAGGGCCCCTGGTATGCCCAGGCCTGGCACCTGGCCACGGGCGCTGATGGCGAACTGTTCAAGGAAACCCTCGACGCCTATCGCTATCAGGTACTGCTGACCCCCGACGCCATCACCTGGGGCGTGATCAGTGCGCTGTTGCTGGCTTGGCTCGTCGAGCTGCTGGGGTTGGCGATTGGCTGGATGTTGGGTGCCGGGCGTACACGTCGCACGCAGCAGCGGCACTGGCGCTGAGCGCAGAAAATCGCCCAACCGCCATGCACGGCAGGTGGCAAAAAGTTGCGCTGGTTCGCCTGTCGGCAGATCGAGCCGTGGTAATGTAATGCCTCGTTACATTTAACCACCCGCCGTTATGGAGTCTCCATGTCGATCAAGGATTCGATCCTGGCCGCCGCATTGGCCGCCTTCCTACCATTTCTGTCTTTTGCCCACGCTGACGATGCACCGGCAGAAGACAGCGTCGTCGAAGAAAGTGTGCAGGCTGACGAAGACGTCCAGAGCTTCGACCCCGAGGCCTTCGTCGCCAGCCTGAATTTCCAGCATGGTCGCATCGTGCTGGGCAATGACCTGGCGACCCTCAATCTGCCTGATTCACTGGTGTTCCTCGATGGCGAGAACGCCCAGCGCCTGCTGGTCGACGGTTGGGGCAACCCGCCGGATGACGTACCGCCGCTGGGCATGATCCTGCCGGCTGGCATTTCGCCGTTGGCCGATGAATCCTGGGGCGTGACCGTCGAGTATGAAGACAGCGGCTACGTATCCGACGAGGATGCCGCGGATATCGACTACGGCGACATGCTCGAAGACATGCAGGCCGACATGCGCGAGTCCAACGCCTGGCGTGAGGAAAACGGCTACGAGACAGTGCAACTGGTTGGCTGGGCTGCCGAGCCGCGTTACGACGCCGAAGGCAAGAAGCTGCACTGGGCCAAGGAGCTGAAGTTCGGCGACAGCGACACCAACACCCTCAATTACAACATCCGCGTGCTGGGCCGTAAGGGCGTGCTGGTGCTGAATTTCGTCGCCAACATGGATCAGTTGGCCGAAATCGAAGCCAATGTGCCGGCGGTACTGGCTGCGACCGAATTCAACCCGGGCCAGCGCTATGCCGAGTTCAACCCCGATCTGGACACCGTGGCTGCATACGGCCTGGGCGCGCTGGTAGCCGGCAAGGTCGCCGCCAAGACCGGCCTGCTGGCCATGCTGCTGGTGCTGTTGAAGAAGTTCTGGATCGTGCCGGTGCTGCTGTTCGGCTGGCTGGGCAAGCGCCTGGGCCTGCGCAAGAAGGAAGACGTGAGCGAACAAGTCAGTGCTCCGGTCGCGCCCGTGGCAGCGGCTGCCGAGAGCAAGCCGGAAGAACCGGTACAGGCACCTGCGCAGACGGTGATGGATCTGAACAAGCCGGATGACGCCGACAAGCGCTGAGTCAGGCGCTTGGAAAACATTCTTCGCAGCTGCGTCGTAGCTTTCGCGGCGCTGCTGACTGCCGGTTGTGGCCAGGAGGATCGGTTTGCTGCAGGCTGGGATCAGGGCGGCACGCTGCATGAGGCGACCCTACGTGACTGGGCCTTCGCCATGGATGCCAACCGCTTGGCTACCAGTGCAGACTTCGTGCGTGAGCGTATCCCCGATATGCCCGCAGTCGGTCTGCCGATCAGCAGTGCATTGGTCGAGAAATGCCTGAGCGATACGTCGCTCAGGTTCGCCGTCGACTACAAGAAGGTGCGTGAGGAGCTGGATCACTGCTTCGACTACGCCGAGAGAACCCTTGATCGGTTGGCTCAGGAATACGCAAATCAGACGCCTGCCTCCGAATAGCAAAAACGCCGCAAATCCTTGATAGGGTTCGCGGCGTTTTCGTTTTAGGTGGGCTTACTTGGACAGGTACTTCATGCCGTCTTCCAGGCCCTGCAGGGTCAACGGGTACATGCGATCTTCGATCAGCTCGCGCACCAGGCCGGTGGAGGCGGTGTAGTTCCAGGTGTCCTTGGGGTAGGGGTTGATCCAGATGATCTTCTTGAACTTCTCGGTGAAGCGCTTCATCCAGACGTAGCCGGCTTCCTCGTTCCAGTGCTCGACGCTACCGCCGGCCTGGGTGATCTCGTAGGGCGCCATGGCCGCGTCGCCGACGAACACCACCTTGTAGTCGGCGCCATACTTGTGCAGCAGATCCATCGTCGAGGTGCGCTCGCTGGTGCGGCGCAGGTTGTTCTTCCACACGCTCTCGTAGATGAAATTGTGGAAGTAGAAATACTCCAGGTGCTTGAACTCGGTCTTGCAGGCCGAGAACAGCTCCTCGCAGACCTTTACGTGGGCGTCCATTGAGCCGCCGATATCCAGCAGCAACAGCAGCTTGACCGTATTGCGGCGCTCCGGGCGCATCTGGATGTTGAGCAGGCCGCCGTCTTTCGCGGTGTGGTCGATGGTGCCGTCCAGATCCAGCTCTTCGGCGGCACCCTGACGGGCGAACTTGCGCAGGCGGCGCAGCGCCACCTTGATGTTGCGCGTGCCCAGCTCGACCTGGTCGTCGAGGTTCTTGTACTCGCGCTGATCCCACACCTTGACGGCCTTGCCCTGGCGCTTGCCGGCATCGCCGACGCGAATGCCTTCCGGGTTATAGCCGCCGGAGCCGAACGGGCTGGTGCCGCCGGTGCCAATCCACTTGTTGCCGCCGGCGTGTTTTTCCTTCTGTTCTTCGAGGCGCTTCTTGAACTCCTCGATCAGCTTGTCCAGGCCGCCGAGGCTTTGGATCTGCGCCTTTTCCTCGTCGGTCAGCAGGCGCTCGAACTCCTTGCGCAGCCACTCCTCGGGAATCATCGCCTCGATGTGTTGGTTGAGGTTCTGCAGGCCATTGAAGTAGGCGCCGAAGGCCCGGTCGAACTTGTCGAAGTGACGTTCGTCCTTGACCAGAATCGCGCGCGCCAGGTAGTAGAACTCGTCCATGTCGGCGAACACGACGTTGTGCTTGAGCGCGTTGATCAGGTCGAGCAACTCGCGCACCGACACCGGCACCTTGGCCGCGCGCATTTCGTTGAATAGGTTGAGCAGCATGGCTGCAGGTCTCCCGTTGATGCACGAACGGTTCCCTCTCCCATTTATGGGAGAGGGTTAGGGAGAGGAGCCTTTCAGGCCATATCGACGCAGCGGCTACCCTCTCCCCCGGCCCCTCTCCCGTAAGCGGGAGAGGGGAGACAAGCCTCTTAACGGCTGGCTCGGCGGGTCATGAAGGCCAGGCGCTCAAGTAGCTGTACGTCCTGCTCGTTCTTCACCAGCGCACCAGCCAGCGGCGGGATGGCCTTGGTCGGATCGCGTTCACGCAGCACGGCTTCGCCGATGTTGTCGGCCATCAGCAGCTTGAGCCAGTCCACCAGCTCGCTGGTCGAGGGCTTTTTCTTCAGGCCCGGCACCTTGCGCACGTCGAAGAACACGTCCAGCGCCTCAGCCACCAGCTCGCCGCTGATGTTGGGGTAGTGCACGTCGACGATCTTCTTCAGCGTGTCACGATCGGGGAAGGCGATGTAGTGGAAGAAGCAGCGGCGCAGGAAGGCGTCCGGCAGCTCCTTCTCGTTGTTCGAGGTGATGATGATGATCGGGCGCTGCTTGGCCTTGATCGTCTCGTCGGTCTCGTAAACGTAGAACTCCATCTTGTCGAGTTCCTGCAACAGGTCGTTGGGGAACTCGATGTCGGCCTTGTCGATCTCGTCGATCAAGAGGATCACGCGTTCGTCGGACTCGAACGCCTCCCACAACTTGCCTTTCTTGATGTAGTTGCGAACGTCGTGAACCTTGTCGGAATCGAGTTGCGAATCGCGCAGGCGGCTGACCGCATCGTACTCGTAGAGGCCCTGGTGCGCCTTGGTGGTGGACTTGATGTGCCAGGTGATCAGGCGGGCGCCGAAGGCCTCGGCCAGTTGCTCTGCGAGCATGGTCTTGCCGGTACCCGGCTCACCCTTGACCAGCAACGGGCGCTGCAGGGTGATGGCGGCGTTGACCGCGAGCTTGAGGTCGTCGGTGGCGACGTAGGACTGGGTGCCTTCGAACTTCATCGGAAAATCCTCGGAACGGTAACGCGCGGGGCCGGCCCGCAGCAGAAATTCAGAACGCGACTATAACGCGCTGCTTTGGTGGCTGTGAACGCAGACGCAGTATTCAGTCACTGAATGGCGAGTCACCCTGCTTTCGGTCTGCTGGCTGGACGCGCGCCAGGCCGCGGCATAGGCTTGGAGCTTTTCCTGCCCGCAAGGACTTCCATCATGAGTCGTATCTTCGCAGACAACGCCCAGGCCATCGGCAACACGCCGCTGGTGATGATCAACCGCCTGGGCCCGAAAGGCGTGACCATCCTGGCCAAGATCGAAGGCCGCAACCCGGCGTATTCGGTGAAGTGCCGCATCGGCGCCAGCATGATCTGGGATGCCGAGGATCGCGGCGTGCTCAAGCCGGGCATGACCATCGTCGAGCCGACCTCGGGCAACACCGGCATCGGCCTGGCCTTCGTCGCTGCCGCGCGTGGTTACAAGCTGATTCTGACCATGCCGGCGTCGATGAGCCTGGAGCGACGCAAGGTGCTCAAGGCCCTGGGGGCCGAGCTGGTACTGACCGAGCCGGCCAAGGGCATGAAGGGCGCCATCGAGAAGGCCAACGAGCTGGTCGCTGCCAATCCCGGCTACTTCCTGCCGCAGCAGTTCGAGAACCCGGCCAACCCGGCCATCCACGAGAAGACCACCGGGCCGGAAATCTGGCGTGATACCGATGGCGCCATCGACGTGCTGGTCTCTGGCGTCGGCACCGGCGGCACCATCACCGGTGTTTCGCGCTATATCAAGCAGACCCAGGGCAAGCCGATTCTGTCGGTGGCGGTGGAGCCGGTGGGCTCGCCGGTGATCAGCCAGACCCTGGCCGGTGACGAGGTCAAACCGGCGCCGCACAAGATTCAGGGTATTGGCGCGGGTTTCGTGCCGAAGAACCTCGACCTGGCCATGGTCGACCGGGTCGAGCAGATCAATGATGACGACGCCAAGGCCATGGCCCTGCGCCTGATGCGCGAAGAGGGCATTCTCTGCGGCATTTCCTGTGGCGCGGCGATGATGGCGGCCGTGCGCCTGGCGGAGAGGCCGGAAATGCAGGGCAAGACCATCGTGGTGATCCTGCCGGACTCCGGTGAGCGTTACCTGTCGAGCATGTTGTTCAGCGACATGTTCACCGAGCAGGAGCTGCAGCAGTAAGGTAGGTGCAGGCGTAGGGTGGATGTCGCTTTTCACATCCACCGCTTGGGTGGAGCGATAAAGCGCGATCCACCCGTTCTGAATGGCCGCTTTTCGTAGGAGCCCCGCCTCGGGGCGACGCTATTCGAGTTCGCGCTGCCCAGATTCGCGGCGGGGCGCCGCTCCTACAGGTTCGTGGTTCCGCAAGGCCTCTGGGTTTTCATCGCTTGTTTCCCGGATTTCATCCGGGCGACGTTTTTGCCACGCTCGGGCGCACCACCAGCCACAGGGCCAGGGCGATCAGCACGCAGCCGGGCAGGTAGTCCCAGCTCAGTGGCTCGCCCAGCAGCAACGCGCCCCACAGCACGCCGAATGGCGGAATCAGAAATGTGGTGGTGCTGGCCTTGATCGGGCCGATATCGGCCAGCAGGCGGAAATACAGCACGTAGGCGAAGGCCGTGCAGAGCAGGCCGAGACCGGCCAGCGACAGCCACACCTCGATACCGCCCCAGCTTACCGGTGGCTGCAGAACCAGGCTGCCGGCCAGCAGTGGCAGCAGGAACAGGCTGGCGCCAAGCAGGCTGGCGAAGGCGGTCAGGCGGTTATCCAGGCCGCCTTGCTGGCCGATCCAGCGCCGGGTCAGGAAACCGGCGAAGCCATAGCAGGTGGTAGCCACCAGGCACGCGCCAGCGCCCAGCAACAGTTGCATGTCGAAGGCCACCGGGCCGGTGCGGGTCAGCACCGCCACCCCTAAAAGGCCGATGAACACCCCTGTGGCTTTGCTCGGGGTAATGCCCTCATGGAAGAACAACGCACCGATCAGCACGCCCATCAGCGGCGTGGTGGCGTTGAAGATCGCCGAATAACCGGCTGGTAGGATCAGCGCCGCCAGGCAGTACATGGCCGAGGGCAGGCCGGCGTTGATCACTCCGAGTACCAGGCAGATGCGAAATTTGCCGCGAAAATCCCAGCCCGTTCTCAGCAGCAGGAGTACGGCGAGCAAGCCCAGCGTGCCGAAACTGGCACGAAAGAAGGCGGTCGGCATGCTGCCCAGTACCGGCGCGGCAACGCGCATGAAGAGGAAGCTGGCGCCCCAGATGGCGGCGAGCAGCAACAGGCGGAAGAGGTCGGCGGTACGCAAGGCGAAGTATCCGGCAGGGTGGGGGCGAGAGTGTTGCCGCTGGGCGAGGCGCTGGCAATCCACATTGCGCTTTTGAATGCCTGCACAGTGCGTTGTCGCAGGAGCGTGTGGGAGGGGCTTCAGCCGCGACGGGCGATTGCCGATTGCATCGAGCCCCATGTTGTCGGCTAAGCTCGGCTGATCACTGCGGACGAGGCGTGGGTAATGGGACAGCACTGGCCGGCTGGCGAGATCGCTCAGCTGATCCTCGAGGGTTTCGATGACTACCGCGAGCAGTTTCGGCTGATCACCGATGGCGCCCGTGCCCGTTTCGAGCACGCGCAGTGGCAGGCTGCGCAGCAAGCGTCGGCGGCGCGCATCAATCTGTACGAAGAGAAGGTGGCGCAGACCCGTGATCGGCTGCAGCAGGGCTTCGAAGCCGGATTGCTGGAGGTGGGCCAGTGGCCGTTGGTGAAAAGTGCCTACATCACGCTGATCGACCTGCGTTTCGACGATGAGCTGGCGGAGACCTGGTTCAACTCGATCTTCTGCAGCCTGTTCAGTCATGACCTGATCAGCGACGGCTGCATGTTCATCCATACCACTCGGCCATCGTTGCGCGGCCGTCCGGGTGGCGCCCAGACCCGCAGCTACCGGCCCATGGGTGAGTTGGGCGCGACCTTGCAGGCGATCTTCGACGACTATCGTTTCGACGTGCCCTACCAAGACCTGCCGCGCGATCTGCAACGTCTGGAAGAACAGCTGCGCGCCAGCCTGCCGGATTGGGTGTGCAAGGATCCCGAGCTGTGCATCGAGCTGTTCTCTTCGGTGCTCTATCGCAACAAGGGCGCCTACCTGATCGGGCGCATCTATACCCGCGATGAACAGTGGCCGCTGGCGATTCCCCTGCTGCATCTGGAAGGCCATGGCATCCAGGCCGATGCGGCGATCACCGACGAGGCACAGGTGTCGATCATCTTCTCCTTCACCCGCAGCTATTTCATGGTCGACGTGGCTGTTCCCGCAGAGTTCGTCGGCTTTCTCAAGCGCATCCTGCCGGGTAAGCACGTCGCCGAGCTGTACACCTCGATCGGTTTCTACAAGCACGGCAAATCGGAGTTCTACCGCGCGCTGATCGGCCACCTGGCCAGCACCGACGACCGTTTCATCATGGCGCCGGGTGTGCGCGGCATGGTCATGAGCGTGTTCACCCTGCCGGGCTTCAACACCGTATTCAAGATCATCAAGGACCGTTTCGCCCATGCCAAGACGGTGGACCGCAACACGGTGATCGAGAAGTACCGCCTGGTGAAAAGTGTCGACCGGGTAGGGCGCATGGCCGATACCCAGGAGTTCGCCGATTTCCGTTTCCCTAAGGCCAAGTTCGAGCCGGAATGCCTGGCCGAGCTGCTGGAGGTGGCGCCTTCGACCGTGGTGGTGGAGGGCGATACCGTGCTGATCCGCCACTGCTGGACAGAGCGGCGCATGACCCCGCTCAATCTCTATCTGGAAAGCGCCAACGAGCCACAGGTGCGCGAGGCGCTGGACGATTACGGCCTGGCCATCAAGCAACTGGCGGCGGCCAATATCTTCCCCGGTGACATGCTGCTGAAGAACTTCGGCGTTACCCGCCATGGCCGTGTGGTGTTCTACGACTACGACGAGATCTGTTTTCTCACCGAGGTGAATTTCCGCCGCATTCCGCCACCGCGTTTCCCCGAGGATGAGATGAGTTCGGAGCCCTGGTACTCGGTGGGGCCGATGGACGTGTTCCCCGAGGAGTTTCCGCCGTTCCTGTTTGCCGATATCAAGCAGCGTCAGCTATTCAGCAAGCTGCATGGCAATCTCTATGACGCCAATTACTGGAAGCAATTGCAGGAAGCGATTCGTGCAGGCAAGGTGATCGACGTCTTCCCGTATCGACGCAAGAGCCCGGTAATTTGACCGGGCCTGGTTGAAATCCGCCTTGGCAGACCTAATCTGTTAACAGACCGTTGAAAACGTCGGCGAGGCAGGCAAGACAAGGCAAAAACGGCCGAAAAAGCGCAGTTTACGTGTTGTAAATGAGCATTTTGAGGGTGTTTTTAACGCAGTATTGCCAACGCAGGTAGTTTTCCAACGGTCTGTTAGGTGAGCCCAGCGGGCTCTTCCCTTTACTTGGCAGGAGGTAGTATCCATGCTCGCCAAGCTGCAAGAACAACTGCAAGCCCTGCTACAGGCCCTTGGCCTCGTCCCGCAGCCCCAGCCCATTCGTATCAGCGAGGCCGAGCAGGAGCGCCTGCGGCGCGAAGCGCGTCAGCGCCGCTGAAGCTTTTCAGGCGAGCCGATGGGCGTCGAACCAGGCGTCTATCAGCTCGCGCATTCGCTGCCCCGAAAAACTCGCGAAATGCCCGCCGTGTACGGTGCGTACCGGCAGTTCGCGCAGGCGCGTCAGGCTGTGCGCGTAATCCTCCAGATTCGAATGGTAGGCGTCCTCGATCAGCGGGCCGTCGTAGAGGATGTCGCCGGAAAACAGCGTCTGCGTACTCGCTTCCCACAGGCTGATGCCACCCGGTGAGTGGCCGGGTGTGTGCAGCACCTGCAACACCCGATTACCCAGATCCAGCACGTCGCCATCTTCAATCAGGCGCGTGGCCGGTGCCGCTCGGACGCTGTATTCGGCGTAGCACAGCGGGCAATCCGGGTGCGCCTCGAACATGTCGTCGCCGACGAAGTCCGTCGCCAGGGTATTGGCGCCATCCGGCGCGGCCAGAATGTCGGCCTCGGCCGGATGCACCAGGCGCTCATCGAATTCGTGATGCCCGGCGATATGGTCGAAGTGGCAGTGGCTGGCCACCGCCAGCAGCGGCTTTTCGGTCAGCCAGGGCAGTTGCTCGCGCAGGCTGACCAGGCCGGAGCCGGAGTCGATCAGCACGTCATGTTCGCGCCCCTGCACATGCCACATGTTGCAGCGGTAGAAGGGGCGCACGTATGGCTCGTGGATCAGGCAGATGCCGTCGTGGCGGTGTTCCACCTCGAACCAGCGGTCGCGACTGACGATTTTCATGACGGGGACTTGCCTCATTGGCGGGTTGCACCCGCCCCTACAGATTCGTATGGCGGGTAGGGCGGGTGCAACCCGCTACGATTGTCATCACGCTACGCCAGCTGTGCTCGCGGCACCAGCACCCAGCGACGCAGCACGGCGTAGCTGGCGGCGGTGAGCAGGAACACCGGCAGCGAAGCACCCCAGGCCAGCGGCGAAACCCAGCCCCAGTAGTAGGCCAGCACCGCGCCCAGGCCATAGGCAACGAAGGCCGCCGGGTTGAAACCGTTCAGGTAACGGTAGCGGCCGCCATCCTCGCTGAGCAGTTCGTCCACGGCGTACTGGCCCTTGTGGATCAGGAAGTAGTCGGCGATCAGCACGGCGAAGGCCGGGATGAACACGCTGCCGATCACCAGCAGGAAGCTCTGGAAGTTGTCGAGGATGCCGGGGATCTGCGAGCCAAGGATCGACAGCACGCCGATGGCCAGTGCTGGCTTCCAGAACGGTGTTTTCGGGCTGATGTTGAGGTACGACAGCGAGGCGCTGTAGACGCACATGACGTTGGTGGTCATCACCGAGAGGAACACCACGATGGCCGCTGGCAGACCGAAACCGAAACCGGCCAGCAGCACCGCCGGGTCGTAGGTCTGCTCCATGCCGGTGAGCACCGAGAAGCCCGATACCGTGGCGCCCAGGCCCATGGCCAGCAGGGTGGCGGCGACATAGCCGACCCAGGTGCCGACCGCCGCCACGCCCTGGCTGCGACAGTTGCGGTTGTAGTCGGCGGCCAGCGGAATCCAGGAGAAGGCGGTGGCGATGACGATATCGAAGGCGACACCGGGGGTGATCTCGTTACGCGGCTCGGTCGGCATGGCCAACAGATTGGCGAACTCGAATTTCTGCCCCATCACGTAGAACACCGCACCGGCCAGCAGGAGCATGCCGATGGCGGCCCAGCGCTCGACCCGCTCGATGCCCAGGTGGCCGCGCAGGGCGATCAGCAGAACCAGGGTTTCGCAGAGGATGGTGAACAGCGGCAGGTTGGAGTAGCCGGTCAGGTGCTCCACCGCGTAGTTCAGGCTCATGCCGGCCAGCAGCGCCTGGATCCAGCTCCAGGCCAGCAGTGTCAGCAGGTTGACCAGCGAGGGCAGCTTGGCGCCGCGCGAGCCGTAGCTGCCGCGTGCCAGCACCATGGTGGTGAGGCCGGAACGCTGCCCCATCAGACCGACCAACACCAGCGGCAGGATGCCGATGCCCGAGCCGATCAGCACGATGAGCATGGCCTGGGTGAATTTCAGATCCGGCACCAGCAGCATGCCGGTGAGGATGGTGGTGACCACCACGTTGGCGCCCAGCCACAGGGCGATGGTGCCGCCCAGGCCGAGACTGCGATGCGCCTGGTCGGTAGGGGCAAGGCCGTCCTGGCCGAAATGCTGGCTGAGATTCTTGAACATGGAACGACTCTCCGATGCTTGCTTATTGATGTTGTTGGTACGGCAGTCAGTGATGCAGCTGAGTCTTGTGGTTATGCCCGTAGCCCGGATGCAGTCCGGGGGCGGGATGTTGCGGCCAAAGCCCCTCCCACGGAAAGCGAGGCTCCCCTGTGGGAGGGGCTTTAGCCGCGATCAATGTAATCAGGGATGAAAGGGCGCGGCCTCCTGCACTTCGATGATCAAGGGGCGGTCTTCAGGCGCGCTACGCAGCAGCTCGGCCAGATGCGCGTGGTCGCGCGCACGCTCGGCGGCGCAGCCAAAACCACGGGCGATGGCCAGCAGATCCGGGGTGTAGATGTCGACGGCAATCGGGGTGATATCGCGGCGCTGCATGTAGCGCTTGATCTCGCCATAACCGGCGTTGTTCCACAGCAGCACGATGATGCCGACCCGCGCTTCCACGGCGCTGGCCAGTTCGGCGATGGTGAACTGGATGCCGCCATCGCCCATCAGGCTGATCACCGGTCGCGCCGGCTCGGCCAGCCTGGCGCCGATGGCTGCTGGCAGGCCGTAGCCGAGGGTGCCGTAACCGGTGGAGGCGTTGAACCAGCGCCGCGCGCCGTCCAGCTCGACCAGATGATTGCCGCTGTACACGGTCTGCGTCGAATCGCCGACGAAGCGGGTATCGGGCAGGGCATCGAGGATGCAATCGAACAACTGCCGGTAGTGCGCCCAACCACTGAAATCTTCGGCCAGACGCTCCTGCACGGCGGCGGTACGCTGGGCACCGGGACTGTGTTCGCCTGGCTGACGGGGATCGAACTCGGCCAGCAGCATGCGCATGGCCAGGCGCGCATCGCCCTGAATCGCCAGGTGTGGAGTGAAGTTGCGCTGCAGTTGCTGGCCGTCGATGTCGATGCGGATCAAGCGGCCAGGCAGGCGGAAGTCGCCGTCGAACACCACGTCGTAGTCGGTCTCGCCCAGCTCGGTGCCGATGGCCAGCACTACATCGGCCTCCAGCGCCAGGTCGCGTACCGGGCGCAGCGACTGGTTGCTGCCCAGCAGCAGCGGATGGCCCGGCGGTAGTAGGCCCTTGGCGTTGATGGTCAGCGCGGTGGGGGCGTCCAATGCGGCGGCCAGGGCGCGGGCTTCGGCTTCTGCCGCGACGCAGCCACCGCCGAGCAGCAGCAGAGGACGTTCGGCTTGCTTGAGCAGCCCGGCGGCTTCGCGAATCAGCGTGCGATTCGGTGCCGGACGGCGCAGCGTCGGTCGCGACGCCAGAGGCATGTGCGTAGCGTCGGCGGTGATGATGTCCAGCGGCAGCTCGATATGCACCGGGCGCGGCCGTTCACCCTCGAATACGGCGAAGGCACGGGCCAGCACGCCAGGCAGTTCCTCGACGCTCATCAGGGTATGGCTGAATGCAGTGACGCCTGCCGTTATCGCCCGCTGGTTGGGCAACTCGTGCAGGTAGCCCTTGCCCAGGCCCAGGCGCGACCGCTCGTTGACGCTGGAGATCACCAGTATCGGGATCGAGTCGGCGTAGGCCTGGCCCATGGCGGTGAGGATATTGGTCATCCCCGGCCCGGTGATGATGAAGCACACACCCGGCTTGCCCGAGACGCGCGCGTAGCCGTCGGCCATAAAGCCGGCGCCCTGTTCGTGGCGTGGGGTGACATGGCGGATGCCGCTGGTCGGCAGGCCACGGTAGAGCTCCACGGTATGCACGCCGGGAATGCCGAACACGGTGTCGACACCCCAGGCTTCGAGTTGTCTGACGAGAAATTCGCCGCAGGTGGTCATGGGCTGCTTCCTTCCGCACGGGACAGATAAAGGGGCGAAGGTGAGTGCATCACCTTCGCCGAATCCCGCCCGAGGGCGGGCATTGCATGAGGCGTTTCAGAGCGCATGGCTGGCTGCCGCGCTACGTGGCGACAGCAGGCTGGCGACGAAGAAGGTCGCGGTGCCGATCGCCAGGCTGTAGTAGATCGGCGTATTGGCATCCAGGCCGTCGAGGAACATGAACAGCGCCGCAGTCAGGCTGCCGCACAGCATGCTGAGGATGGCGGCGAAGGTGCTTGCACGCTTGAAGTAGATCGCGCCCAGCAGGGGCACCAGCATGCCGCCAACCAGCAGGTTGTAGGCCAGGGTCAGGGCGCTGATCACGTCACTGACGACCAGAGCGATGGCCAATACGACGACGCCGAGCAGCAGGGTAAACACACGGTTCTTGTGCACGTCGCCGTCCTCGTCCCGGCCACCGAACAGCGGCCACAGATCCTGCGCGGCGGTAGTCGAAGCCGCCAGCAGGCCGGCGCTGGCGGTGGACATCAGGGCGGCCAGGGCGGCGGCAATGACCAGGCCACGGACACCGTCTGGCAGGCTGTGCTGGACGATGCTGGCGAAGGCGTTGTTGACGTTGTCCAGCTCAGGCAGCAGCACCTTGGCGGCCATGCCGATCAGCGCGGCGGCCAGGCCATAAAGCACGCAGTACAGGCCGGCGGTGGTGCCTGCGATGCGGGCGACACGTTCGCTACGAGCGGTGAACACGCGTTGCCAGATGTCCTGGCCGATGAAGATGCCGAGGAAGTAGATCAGGAAGTAGGTGACGATGGTGTCCCAGCCGATGCTGGTGAAGGAGAAGTAGCTGGCTGGTAGGGTGGCGACCAGCGTATCCCAGCCGCCGGCATCGCTGATCGACAGTGGCATGAGGATGAAGACCAGGCCGACGGTCATGATCAGGAACTGGACGATATCGGTGAGCGTCAGCGACCACATACCGCCGATGGTGGAGTAGGCGACCACGATGCCGCCGCCGACCAGGATGGCGACCCAGAACGGCATGCCGAACAGCACCTGCATCACGGTGCCGATGGCGATGGTCGAGGTGGCGGCGATCATCAGCGCGTAGACCAGCATGATCACGGCGCTGGCGTGGCGCGCGGTCGGGTTGTAGCGGCGCTCCAGCACCTGGGTGACGGTGTAGATCTTCAGTTTCAGCAGCGGTTTGGCCAACAGCAGGCTGATGCCGACGATGCCCAGGCCCAGCGCGGCGCACAGCCAGAAACCGGAAATGCCGTACACATAGCCGAGGCGTACCGTGCCGATGGTAGAGGCGCCGCCGAGCACGGTGGCGGCCATGGTGCCGAGGTAGAAGCCGGGGCCCAGGTTGCGGCCGGCGACCAGATAATCTTCACGGGTTTTCGCGCGGCGCATGCCGTACCAGCCGAGTGCGAGCATGGCAGCGACGTAGAGCAGAACGACGAATAGATCTAAAGCCATGTTGGCTCTCCAGTTCTTGTAGTTGTTGTGGCCTGAGCAGCAAGGATCTACCCGGCGCTCAGGCGAGGCGCCGGGTTGAAAGGGAGGCGCCTTAGCGGCGTTGAACCCCGGGCAGCACGCAGAGCATTTCGTACAGCAGGTTGGCGCCCAGCAGCGAGGTGTTGCCGGTGGTGTCGTAGGGCGGGGAGACCTCGACCAGGTCGCCACCGATCAGATCCAGGCCCTGGCAGCCGCGGATGATCTCCATCGCCTGGATGGTGGTCAGGCCGCCGATCTCCGGGGTGCCGGTGCCGGGCGCCCAGGCCGGGTCGATGCCGTCGATGTCGAAGGACAGGTACACCGGACCGCCGCCGACCTTCTCGCGCACCTCGGCCATCAGCGGCGCCAGCGACTGGTGCCAGCACTCTTCGGCCTGCACCACGCGGAAGCCCTGCTTGCGACTCCAGTTGAAGTCCTCGGCGGTATAGCCCTGGGCGCGCAGGCCGATCTGCACCACGCGCTCGCTGTCGAGCAGGCCTTCTTCCTGGGCGCGGCGGAAGGTGGTGCCGTGGGCGATCTTCTCGCCGAACATGTGATCGTTGACGTCGGCGTGGGCATCGACGTGCACCAGGCCGATCTTGCCGTACTTCTTGTGCAGGGCGCGCAGGATCGGCAGGGTGATGGTGTGGTCGCCGCCCAGGGTCAGCGGCTTGATGCCGAATTCGACGATCTCGTCGTAGGCCTCTTCGATGATGCGTACGGCGTCGAGCAGGTTGAAGGTGTTGATCGCCACGTCGCCGATATCGGCGACGTTCAGCGAGTCGAAGGGAGCGGCGCCGGTGGCCATGTTGTAGGGGCGGATCATCACCGACTGGGCGCGGATCTCGCGCGGGCCGAAGCGGGTGCCGGAGCGCAGCGAGGTGCCGATGTCCAGTGGCACGCCGACGAAGGCGACGTCGAGCTGGCGTTTTTCCTCGGGGCTCTGGATATGGGGCAGGCGCATCATGGTGGCGATGCCGCCGAAGCGGGGCATTTCATTGCCGCCCAGGGGCTGGTGGAAGGTCTTGTCCATGGGTAGGCCTCAGGCTCGTTCTGGTTGTGGCCGGATTCTCGGCCAGTCAGGTATCGGGAAGAATCAGTGGTGGCAAAAACTTAGTTCAGGATTTTTTGAACTTATGGCGTGCCCCTTTCTGGGCGGCTGTAGGGCGGGTGCAACCCGCCATCCCTATGCGGCGGGTTGCACCCGCCCTACAAGCGATAGCTGGAATCGAGACGATCGAGCTTGCGCAACCAGGCCTGCCAGATCAGCTGGCGCTGCCATTCGGCGCCCTGCAACTGCTCGCAGGCGTGCTGCGCCAGGTGCGCGGGTATCTCGCTGCAGGGCTGGCCACCGCCGGTGGCGGCGAGCTGGATCTCGCAGGCGCGGTTCAGGTAATGCATGACGTAGAAGGCATCGGCGACGCTGGCGCCGACGCTGAGCAGGCCGTGGTGGCGTAGCAGCAGGGCGATGTTGTCGCCCAGCGAGGCCTGGATGCGCGCGCGTTCGTCCAGATCCAGCGCTACGCCTTCGTAGGCGTGGTAGCCCAGGCGCCCGTGGAATTCGGTGCTGATCTGGTTGAGCTGCAGCAGGCCATGATCCTGAGCGGCCACCGCCATGCCGGCCAGGGTATGGGTGTGGATCACGCAGTGTGCGTCGTCGCGGGCCATGTGCACGGCGCTGTGGATGGTGAAACCGGCTACGTTGTAGTCGGCGTTGCCCTCGACCACCTTGCCGTGCATGTCCACCACGATCAGGTCGCTGGCGCGAATCTCCTCGAAGAACAGGCCGAACGGATTGATCAGAAAGCGCGGCTCGCCGTCACCCGGCAAGCGTACGGAAAAGTGCGTGTAGAGGGTGTCGTCCCAGCCGAACAGGGCAGCCAGGCGGTAGGCTGCGGCCAGGTCGCGACGCAGGGTGGCGATGTCGTTCATGCGTTCTCCAGGCCGATGAAGCGGCGTACGCGTTCGTGGTTGCCGGTGCGGATAGCCTCGGGCGAGGCGTCGAGCTGGACATGGCCGTTTTCCATGAACAGCACGCGGTCGGAAATCGACAGGGCGAAGTCCATCTCGTGGGTGACGATCATCATGGTCATGCCTTCGCGGGCCAGGTCGCGGATCACCGCGAGCACGTCGCCGACCAGTTCCGGGTCGAGCGCCGAGGTGGGCTCGTCGAACAGCATGATGTCCGGCTTCATCGCCAGAGCGCGGGCGATGGCCACGCGCTGCTGCTGGCCGCCGGAAAGCTGGTGTGGGTACTTGTTGGCGTGGGCCAGCAGGCCGACCTTGTCCAGCAGCGCCAGGGCCTGCCGGCGCAGTTCGGCGGTATCGCCCAGGCCGTGGTAGCGCGGCGCGAGCAGCACGTTGTCGAGGATGGTGCGGTGCGGGAACAGGTTGAAACTCTGGAACACCATGCCGATGCGCCGCACGCCTTCGCGCTGGCGACGGTTCTCGGGGCGGTCGCCGGCCTGGATGAAGGCTTCGCCGAACAGCACGATCTCGCCTTCATCGATGCTTTCCAAGCCATTGACGGTGCGGATCAGCGAGGTCTTGCCGGAGCCGGACGGGCCGATGATGGAGATCACCTCGCCAGGCTGCACGCTGAGGTCGATGCCCTTGAGCACATGGTGGTCGCCGTAGTGCTTGTGGATGTTGCTCAGGTACAACGCCGCCGGGGCTCCGGGCTGGCGAATCTGCGCGCTACCGGCCGTTACCTGCGGCAGGCTGCTGCGCAGTTCGGCCATCTGGGCTTCACCCAGGGTACTCGGTTTACGCCGGCTAAGGTCGAGATGGCGCTCCAGGTACTGCAAGCCCCAGCCGAACAGGCTGACGATCAGCACGTAGTACACCGCCACCGCGCCGAGGGTTTCCAGCACCAGGAAGTTCTGCGCGTAAAGGCGCTGACCGACCAGCAGCAGCTCGCTAAGAGAAATCACCGAGACCAGCGAGGTCAGCTTGACGATGGTCACGTACTCGTTGGTCAGGGTCGGCAGGGCGATGCGGAAGGCCTGCGGCACCACGATCAACCGCTGCGCGCCGAGCCGGCCGATGCCGAGGGCACGGGCCGCCTCGCGCTGGCCCTTGGCCACCGAAAGCAGGCCGCCACGGTGAATCTCCGCCATGTACGCCGCTTCGGTCAGCACCAGGGCGAACAGGCCGGCATAGAAGGGGTTGGACAACACCTTGCCGCTGGCCGGGATGAGCTGCGGCAGGTTGTAGACGAAGATCAGCAGTACCAACAGCGGCACGCTGCGGAAGAACCACACGTAGATCGCGGCGGGCGCGCTGAGCCAACGGCTGCTGGCCTGCTTGGCGCTGGCCAGGCCGAAGCCCAGCACCAGGCCGAGCAGCCAGGCCAGGCTACTGAGTTTTACCACCGTCCAGCACGCGGCCCAGAAGGCCGGCATGGAAAACAGGGAGAAGAAATAGCTCCATTCGAACGGCATATGGGGCACCTGCGACTCAAGCCGAAAAAAGGCCGCTGGCCTGAGCGAGCACCGGCCAGCGGGGTGAAGCGGTCATGCCATGCAGCGTCCGTGGGCGAGCCATAAGGCTCATCCACGGGTTGGTTTCAGGCTTCTTCCAGGTTGTATTTCTTCAGCAGTTCGCTGTACTCGCCGCTGGCCTTGAACTCGTCCAGAGCGGCTTTCAGGGCGTCGAGCAACTGCTTGTTGCCCTTCTTCACGTAGATGCCCAGCACCTGCGGGTAGATCGAGCCCTTGGAACTGATGGCAATGCGGCCCCGGGATTTTTCGACGATCAGCAGCGAGGCAGCGTCGATCTCCAGGTGCGCCTGGATATGGCCGGAGAGCAGCGCCTGGGAGGTTTCCGAGGTGGTCGGGTACTGGTTGATGGTGATGGCGCCGGCGCCTTTTTCCTTGCAGTAGCCGTCGGAAACCTTCTGCAGTGCCGGAATCCACGAGGTACCCTGTTGCAGGCCGACGGTCAGGCCGCACAGCTCTTCTGGGGTAGCCGGCTTCTTCTCGGCGTCGCTGCGCACCATGATCGCCGCACCGGTCTTGGCGTAGGGGATGGCGTCGGCTTTCTCCAGGCGCTCGGGGAGGATGTACATGCCGGAGATGATGGTGTCGAAGCGACCGGCGTCGAGGCCGAGGATCAGGTTGGGGAAGGTGATGTCGCTGAAGCTCGCCTCCATGCCCAGACGCTTGGCCAGGGCGGCTGACACTTCCGGGTCGAAGCCTTTCACTTGGTCGCCTTCGTAGTATTCGAACGGTGGGTAGGTGATTTCCATGCCCACCTTCAGCTCGCCGCTGGAGAGGGTCTTGGGCGTTTCGGCGGCGTGGGCGGTGCTGAACAAGCCAGCGAGGGTGCAGGTCAGGGCCAGGGCGGTGGTGCGTAGCGGGGTACGGTTTGCCATTGTGTTTATCTCCGGATCAATTTTTGTGTTGGCAGCGTGGAAAGTCACAGCGCGCTCGGCTGGTGCTTCAGGTGACCGAAGCTGGACGGTGCGCGGGCACGTTCGGGCAGCTGCAACTGGCCGTCTTCGACGCGCTTCTTGAGGTATTGGTAGGTCTGTAGCGCTTGGCTCCACATGTGCTCGCCGATGCTGATGGTTTCGTAGCTCTGGCCGGTGGCCTCGAACTGCGGCAGCGGGCGGATTTGCGTGTGGTAGTCGCAGGCATAGAAGAAGGGGAAGGAGTAGCGCTCCTGGCTGACCTTGCGCACGCGGTGCGAGGTGGCGACGAAGGTGCCGGCGCTCATCACCTCGAGCATGTCGCCGATGTTGACGACGAAGGTGCCTTCGCGCGGCGGTGCGTCGATCCACTGGCCAAGGTCATTCATCACCTCCAGTCCCGGGCGGTCGGCGAGCAGGATGGTGAAACACTCGTAATCGGTATGGGCGCCGATGCCGGGGGCGTCCTGGGCGTCGCCATCAAAGGGGTAGTGGATCAGGCGCAGCTTCGACGGCGGGAAGTTGGCCATCTCGTCGAAGGTGTTTTCCGGCACGCCGAGGGCCAGGGCGAAGCCGCGAAACAGCGTGCGGCCAAGCTGGAAGATGCGCGCGTAGTAGGCCTGCACCGCTTCCTTGAAATTGGGCAGGGTGGGCCAGTCGTTTGGCCCCAACAGCGGCGTGCCAGCCAGTACCAGCGGATTGTCGGCGGGGACTTCGAAGCCGATGTCGAAGGCTTCCTTGTGATCCGGCTTGCCAGTGCCGTAACGCTCCTCGCCCTCGGGCACGAAGCCCTTGTGGCTGGCCGAGGCGCCGATGTAATGGCGCATCTTGGTGTCCAGTGGCTGGGCGAAGTAGTCCTCGGCGGCGCGGTGCAGGCCATCGATCAGCGTCTGCTCGATGCCATGGCCGCTGATGTAGAGAAAGCCCACCTCACGGGCGGCGCGGCCCAGGTTCTCGGCCACGGCCAGGCGCGCGGCCGGGTCGCTGCTGAATAGGCCGGCGATGTCGACCACGGGGATTTCGGTGAAATGCTTGGCGTTGGTGTTCATCACGGCTCCTCAGCGACTGGTGAAACGGTGGAAGTGCTGGCGCTCGCAGCGCGCCATCCACTGGTTGAGCTGCCACAGGTCGGCCACCGGCATGTCGGTGAAGGGCAGGTGGTGCAGGTAGCCGTCGGGGCCGAACTCGGGGGTCAGGGTGGTGGTCTGCAGGCCGCGTTTTTCCTGGCTGCTCCAGATGCTTTCCCAGTGGCGCTGGTGGAAGGCCAGTACCTCGGCGTATTCCGGGGCGCCGGGGTGTGGCACCTGCGGGCCCTGGTCGTAGCCCACGCGAGCCTGGATGTGGTCGACTCGCTCGATAAAGGCGGAAAGGTCGTCGGCGGGATCGTCGAGCAGGCGCTCGCAGGTCACCAGCCAGTGGCTGATGTCGCTGGTGAAGCGCAGTTCGGGCACCTGGCGGATCACGTCGAGAGTGACCCAGGGGCTGTACAGCGAGCGGCCACGGTGAATCTCGAAGCACACCTTCAAGCCACTGGCATCTGCCAGTTCGACGGCACGGGCGAAGAAATCGACCTGCTCGCTCAGCGACCAGCGATCGTTGCCGGGCAGCACGTTGACCAGCCGTGGGCCGAGTTCGGCGGCCCAGTCGAGCTTCATGCGCAGGTCTTCGAGGTGCACCTGCGGGCTGTCGCTCTGACGCGGCAGCACCGGGGTGGAGGTGAACAGGGTGGCTATATAGGGGACGTTCTGCTCGCGCAGCAGACGGGCATTGATGGCGCGCTGCGCAGCGGTCTCGGGAATGCGCGCTTCGAGTCCGTCGAAGCCGGCACCGAGCGCTTCGTCGAGCGCTTGCTGCCAACTGCCGCGATAACCCCAGAGGGTGCGGAAAATTTCCAGTCGCATGGCCGTCTCCTGGAGAGGGCGAAGGTCAGCGGCAGATTGGCAATGGGGCGTGGTGTGTCACCCAGTGGCGTCCGGTTCGAGCCGGCGCCTGGTTATGGCTGCATTGTTGGCTCAGCCTGCGAACCGGTTAAATCGCATTGAGCAAATACTTAGTTCAGTGATTACTGAACTATCCTGGCTGGGGCGTAGGAGCGGCTTCAGCCGCAACGATCGCGGATAAATCCGCTCCTACAAGAGCCCGAGCACCGCGTTCCCTGGATATCTGCGGTGCTTGCATGACGCTACACTGGCGTTCCGTTCATCCGCTGTGTGCCTCATGTCCTTTGCCTTGCCCGATCTGAAACTGCTGAAAATCTTCGTTGCCGTGGTGCGTCACCAGGGTTTCGCTGCTGCGCAGCAGGAACTGAACCTGTCGACCTCGGCCATCAGCACCTATATGAGCCAGCTTGAAAGCCAGCTCGGCATCGTGCTTTGTCATCGTGGCCGTGGCGGCTTCAGTCTGACCAGCAAGGGTGAGCTGTTCCATCAGGAAACCCTGCGCCTGCTCGGTGAGCTGGAAGGGTTCGAGCGCTATTCGGCGGCGCTCAAGGGCGAGCTGCGCGGCACCCTCAACCTCGGCGTGCTGGACTCCACCGTCAGCGATCCGGCCCTGCCGCTGGCCGAGGTGATCGGCGCCTACAGCCAGGAACACCCAGGCGTACACCTGCACCTGTCGGTGATGAGCCCCTACGAATTGCAATTGGCGGTTCTGGATAACCGTCTGGATCTGGCCATCGGCGCCTTCTCCACACGTATGAACGGCCTGGTCTACCAGCCGCTGTATCGCGAGCAGCATTGGCTGTACTGCAGCGAGCGCCACCCACTATTCGACCAGCGGCGCATCCCCATCGAGCTGATCACTCAGCAGCGTATGGTCGGCCGCGGCTACTGGAGCCAGGCCGAGCTGGCTCGTCATGGCTTCAAGCACAGTGCGGCGACGGTGGAGTCGATGGAGGCGCAACTGATTCTGGTGCTCTCCGGCGCCTATATCGGCTACCTGCCGGAGCATTACGCCCAGCACTGGGCGGATCAGGGGCGCTTGCGCGTGTTGTCGCCCGCCACTTTCGGTTATCAGGCGCCTTTTTCGTTGATTCTGCGTCGAGGTCGTTCACGCGAGCCCTTGATTCAGACCTTCCGCGATCTGCTCAAGACGCAACTCAATGCGAGTTGAGGGCTAAAGCCCCGGCCCGCTTGGTCGAAAGCCTGATAAGACGGTCGCACCCGCTACGACTAATCGCCGATTAGCGCGTCTCTGGCGCTGTGCTACTACTTACTGCAGTGCAGTACCCTTCACCTCCGTGAGACGCCTCCATGCGCCAGAACCTCCCCGTGACCCAGCGGGAACGTACCTTCCCAGCAGATGAACGCCTTATCTCCACGACTGATATGGATAGCAGGATCACCTACTGCAATGATGCATTCGTCGAGATCAGCGGATTTACGCGCGAAGAACTAATTGGCCAACCGCACAACCTGGTACGCCACCCGGACATGCCGCCCGGGGTATTCGGCCATATGTGGGACACCATCAAGCAGGGCAAGCCCTGGATGGGCATCGTCAAGAACCGCGCCAAGAATGGCGACTTCTACTGGGTCAGCGCCTATGTCACCCCCGTTTACGAGGGCGGGCGCATGGTCGGTTACGAGTCGGTGCGCTCGCTACCGACAGAGGCGCAGAAGCGTAGAGCGGAGAAGCTCTATGCACGCCTGCGCGAGGGCAAGCCGGCAGTACCTGCAGTTGAGCGTTGGACCTACAGTCTGGTGCGCTCCTGGCCGTTGATCTTGGCGGCTGCAATCATTCTGATCGCTGAAACCTTCATGAGTGGCGCGATGCTGATCGGTTTTACCTTTGCACTGATGGTCGCGCTTGGCATCTACCAGTTGCAGCGTACGCGGGCACTGATCATGCGTACCCTCGATGATCACCCCAAGGCCTTTACCAGTGATCTGGTGGCCCTGACCTACAGTGACAACCGCGGCGCTCAGGCATTGCTCGACCTGGCCATGTTCAGTGAAGAGGCGCGTCTGCAGACGGCGCTTACCCGCCTGGAAGATGCCGGCGAAAACGTCAAACGGCGAGCCGCGGAGGCGGCTTCGGTATCCAGTGCCGGTGCTGATCTGCTCGACCAGCAGCGTGCCGAGACGGATCAGTCGGCCACCGCCATCAATGAAATGGCCGCGACCATCCAGGAGGTCACGCACAACGTGCAGAACACCTCGCATGCTGCTGACGAAGCGGATCGTCTGGCCCGGGAAGGGCGTGACCTGGCCGTGGGCAGCCTGGATTCCATGCGGCAGATGGCCAAGGCGGTCAATGACATTGGCCATGCGGTGAACGAACTGGCCAACTCGACTCAGTCGATCGGCAGCGTCGCCGATGTGATCACCTCGATCGCCGAGCAGACCAATCTGCTCGCGCTGAACGCGGCGATCGAAGCCGCGCGCGCTGGCGAGCAGGGGCGAGGTTTTGCCGTGGTTGCCGACGAAGTGCGGTCGCTGGCCTCACGCACCCGTGAGTCCACCGAGCAGATCCACCAGATCATTTCGGCCTTGCGATCCGGTGCCGAGCGGGCGGTCGTGACCGCCGGGCGAGGGGAGGAGATTTCCAAGGGCAGCGTGGAAAGCGTGGAGGCGGTGAAGAATGCGCTGGAAGGCATCAGTGCCGCCGTCACGCGTATTTCCTCGATGAGTCAGCAGATGGCGGCGGCGTCCGAGGAGCAGAGCCACGTGGCCGAGGACATCAACCAGCAGATCACCCGTATCGCTCAGCTCTCCGAGAACAGCGCCGCTCAGGCGCACCAGGGCGCCTCCATCAGCCGTGAACTGGAGGAAATGGCCGATTACCTGCACAGCCTGGCCGAGCGCTTCAACCGCTGAAGGCCCTGGCGGATGCAGTGCGCGCACTGCATCCGGGCTACGCGGGACGCCGGGGTTCGTGGCACACTGCGCGGCATGCCACGCCCGACCTGTTCCCGCTGCCAGCGCCCGCTAAGCCGTTGCCTTTGCGCGCTGATTCCCGATCTCGATAGCCAGACTCGGTTGCTGATCCTGCAGCATCCGAGCGAGACCGCTCATGCCCTGAATACGGCGCGCCTGGCCGCGCTGGGCTTGCGCAATGCTGAGTTGCAGGTAGGTGAAGTGTTCGACCAACTGCCGCAATGGCTCACGCGTCCGGGGTATCAGGCCTGCCTGTTGTTTCCTGGCGAAGCCGCCATACCGCTGCAGCCCCGCCAGGCCGGGGAATTGCCGTTGCTGCTGGTGGTGCCGGACGGCACCTGGCGCAAGGCGCGCAAGCTGCTGTATCTCAACCCGCTGCTGGCAGCCTTGCCGCGCGTCAGCCTGAGCGATGCGCCGGTGTCGCGCTATCGCCTGCGTAAGGCGCCGGAAGCGGGGGCGTTGTCGACCATCGAGGCCATCGTCAGCGCACTGGAGACGCTCGAAACGCCGAGCTGCTTCCAGGCTTTGCTAAGGCCGTTCGACGCCCTGATCGAGGGGCAGATTGCGGCGATGGGCGAACAGACCTACCGCCGCAACCATGGCTGAGAGGCTTCAGCCAGCGAAGCGTTGATCCAGATAGGCGATGATCGCCTTGGATTCATACAGCCAGGTGCTCTGGCCGTTTTCCTCGATGCGCAGGCACGGCACCTTGATCCGGCCGCCATGTTGTTCGAGCGCCTGGCGATGGCCAGCATCGTTCTTGGCGTCGCGCAGCTCGACCGGCAGGTTGAGGCGATGCAGGCTGCGACGCACCTTGACGCAGAACGGGCAGGCACGGAACTGATACAGCGCCAGGTTGGCAGTAGCGCGCTCGACCTCGGCCTGGGCTTCGGCAGTGCGCTTGAGTTTGCGGGGGCGACTGATCCAGTCGGCGAAGATCACCAACTGGCCGAGGCCATTGCGAAGTGCCTTGAGCAACATGTTCGGACTCCTGAAATGCAGACGGCCGTTCGCGCTGCGAGCGGCCGTCTATCGGGGTGGTTCAGCGAACCAGGTTGAGAAATTCGCCGCGGGTCGCCGGGTTGCTGCGGAATTCGCCAAGCATCACCGAGGTGACCATGGAGGAGTTCTGCTTCTCCACGCCGCGCATCATCATGCACATGTGCTGCGCCTCGATGACCACCGCCACACCCAGGGCACCGGTGACCTGCTCGACCGCTTCGGCGATCTGCCGGCTGAGGTTTTCCTGAATCTGCAGGCGGCGGGCATACATGTCGACGATGCGCGCCACCTTGGACAGGCCCAGCACCTTGCCGTTGGGAATGTAGGCGACATGCGCCTTGCCGATGAACGGCAGCAGGTGATGCTCGCACAGCGAATACAGCTCGATGTTCTTGACCAGCACCATCTCACTGTTGTCGGAGCTGAACAGCGCGCCGTTGGTGACTTCCTCCAACGTCTGCTGGTAGCCGCGGCAGAGGTACTGCATGGCCTTGGCGGCACGCTTGGGCGTGTCGAGCAGGCCCTCGCGGGAGACGTCCTCGCCGAGCTGGCCGAGGATGGCGGTGTAGTGTTGTTCCAGGGACATGGAGATTCCTGTTGAGTGATATGGGGCGCAGGGTAGGGGGCGGTTGCGTGCCTGGCAAGGGCGTCAGTATTCGTCGCGGCCGTCCATCATCGTGCGCTTGAGGATCACGTAAACCGCGCCGGTGCCGCCGTGCTTGGCCTGGCAGGAGGTGAAACCGAGCACCGAGGGGTGCTGGCGCAGCCAGGTGTTGACGTGGCTCTTGATCATCGGCTTGCGGCCGTCCATACGCGCGGCCTTGCCATGGGTCACGCGGACGCAGCGCACCTCCAGCTTGGTCGCTTCGGCGATGAACTCCCACAGCGTATCGCGCGCCTTTTCCACGCTCATGCCATGCAGGTCGAGGCTGCCGTCGAAGGGAATCTGGCCAAGCTTGAGCTTGCGCATCTGGCCTTCCTGCATGCCGTTGGCGGCCCAGTACAGGGCATCCTCGGCGCCGACGTCGATGACGAACTGGTCGGACAGGCCATCGACCTTGATCTCGCCCTGGCTGATGGTCGCTGCCTGGCGCAGGGCGCCCAGTTGCTTGCGATCAGCCTTGGGCTTGCCGGTGTCGGCGCGGTCGTACTTGATCGGTTTGACGCCGCGCAGTTCGGCCTGGAAGAGGGAGAAATCGTCGTCTTGCATGGGAGTGCTCCGCGAAACAGGCAGGCATTCTAGGGGCTGCCGCTGCTTGCAGTCACCCGCTGGGGCGGTCTTGGCGCTGTTTCAGTTGCGCTTTTTCAACAGACGCGGCGACAGACCCAGGCCACCGGGCCGGCGCAGGCGGCGTCGGCAGCGACGCCAGAAGGCGATACCGGCCCAGAGCAGCAGCAGGCCGAACGCCAACATCACGATGGCCTCGCCTGTCGAGTCGTTGAGTGCACCCAGGGTCGGCCCGCGCCCGGCCAGCGAGGCGATGCCGGCCATGGCCAAAAGGATGCCGAAGGCGGCGAACAGCGCACCGAACATGGCACCGATACGCAGACGCCAGCTCCCAGGCTGGCGGGGCCTTAGCCTGCGGGCGTCGAAATCGTCGGAGAGTTTCATGGCGGTTCTCTCAGCGGGCTGTCGGCGGTAGACCTGCGAGCGTGCCCCCCGGTTCCTCGCCGTTTGTGGGGGCAGCCGTTCGGTTCAGCTCAATGCTTTGGCGTTCGGCACCAGGGTGGCGAAGTTGTCGCCCAGGGCGATCATCTCGATGCGATGCACCTCGTCGGCGGCGATCACGCTGCCGTTCGGTGCAGGCAGGTCGCGAGTGGCGCAGGCCGCCTCGACCAGGGTGCAACGATAGCCATAGTCCTTGGCGGCGCGCACGGTGGTGCTGACGCTGGAATGGGTCATGAAGCCGCAGACGATCAGATCCAGATGGCCGAGCGCCTGCAGACGATCATGCAGCTCGGTACCGGCGAAGGCGTTGGGTAGGCGTTTTTCCACCACGGTCTCGCCTGGCAGTGGTGCGGTTTCCGGCAACTGGCGGCCACGCGGGCCGCTCGGGTCGAGCAGGCCTCCGGGAATGCCGAGATGTTTGACGTGCACGATGTCGGTACCCGCGGCGCGGGCTGCAGCCAGCAGGCTGGCGATCTCGGCCAGCGCCGGATCCAGGCCGGGCAGGGCGAGCACGCCGCTGCGATATTCTTCCTGAGCATCGATGATCAGCAGGGTCGCATTCGCCAGGGAGGCCGGAGCATGGCCGCGACCGGTGAGCTGGAACATGGTTTGCGGAAGAGACATCTCTGGGCTCCTGGCTGATGGTGATGAAGTGCCATTGTCCGCTTGCTGACGCGCTCTGTGAACCTCTTGCGCGGCAATACTTGCTGGTGTAGAGACTTCTGGTGGTCGGAACCCGCCGGGAAAATGGAAGGTCACACGCAAAAGGAGTTGCTCATGTCACTGATCTCGCAGATATCGCCGTATTTCTGGTTGCTGTTCTCCCTGGCCGTCGCCATCGCGGTATGGCGTGAGCTGCGCCGCGAAGACGAGCAGGAGTAGCGGGCTTCGTTGAGGCCGGTCGGCGCCGTTGGCCTGTGTGCGCCCGACCTGGCTTGGGCTACACTGCTGGTCTTTTTCACCCGGAGGCCGCCTGTGACTGCTCTCACCACCCGTTTACGCACCCTGCGCGACTACATCCGCTGGGCTGTCAGCCGCTTTCAGGCCGAGCAACTGTTCTTCGGTCACGGCACCGACAACGCGTGGGACGAGGCCCGTCAATTGGTGCTCGGCGCGCTGCACCTGCCCTGGGAAATCGCCGATGCCTACCTCGACTGCCGCCTGGAAGACGACGAGCATGCCCACCTGCAGGCGTTGCTCAAACGTCGGATCGAGGAGCGAGTGCCCACCGCTTATCTGCTGGGCGAAGCCTGGTTCTGTGGCTTGCCCTTTATCGTCGACGAGCGCGTGCTGGTGCCGCGTTCGCCGATTGCCGAACTGATCGACCGTCATTTCGCGCCCTGGCTGCCGACCGAACCGGCTCGCATTCTCGACCTGTGTACCGGCTCCGGTTGCATCGGCATCGCCTGCGCCTACGAGTTTCCCGAGGCGGAAGTGGTACTGGGCGATCTGTCGTTCGACGCGCTGGAAGTGGCCAATCAGAATATCGAGCGCCACGGCTTGGAGGAGCGCGTCTACTGCGTGCAGGGCGATGGTTTCGCCGAGTTGCCGGGGCAGCGTTTCGATCTGATCGTGTCCAACCCGCCTTATGTCGATGCCGAGGATTTCGCCGACATGCCCGCCGAATACCAGCACGAGCCGGAGATGGGCCTGGCCTGCGGTGCTGACGGCCTGGATCTGGTGCGACGCATGTTGGCCGAAGCGGCCGATCACCTGACCGAGCGTGGCGTGCTGATCGTCGAAGTGGGCAACAGCCAGGTGCATGTCGAAGCGCTGTATCCGGAAGTGGACTTCACCTGGCTGGACTTCCAGCGTGGCGGGCACGGTGTGTTCCTGCTGGCGGCCAAGCAGTGCCGCGAGCATCAGGAGCTGTTCCGTTCGCGAGTGAAGGGCTGAGCGGATGGTTTTTCGCGGCTGAAGCCGCTCCTACATTGCGGGTGCGGGCGTAGGGCGGACTCAGGAGCGAAGCGAACAGTCCGCCGCTCCGCGATGGATCAGCGCGTGGCAATCCAGATCAGCAACCCCGCCTGAAACAGGCTGAAGGCCACCAGGCAGGTGATGGTGAAGCGCAGGCCGCTGTCCTCGCGCTTGAGGCGGTCGACCCGATCCTGCAGCTTGCGCAGCGCAGCGTCTTGCTCCTGCAGGTTCTGGTCGGCCTGCTGCAGCATCGCGGCGGCATCCAGCAACTCGACGATCTGCACCTTCTCGGCATGCCAGTCACCATGCAACGAGCTGACCCGTGGCGCGCTGTAGAAGGGCTTGAGTTGCAGCGGATCGCTGTATTCGATGGTGAAGCCCTGCGCCTTGACGGCGTGATCGCGGCGGGCGCGAGCCGCTTCGTTGAAGTTGTCTTTGGTCGGCAGTGCGCCACCCTCCACGCTGTAATGGGCGAACTGCTTGCGTGCCCAGGCGATGCCCTGAGCCATGAGGAAACGCCCCAGGCCGCGATTGACCGGCTCCACGCTCAGTCCCTTGTCCGGGCCGAAGCGGACTTCCTTGCGCTGATGGTCGGCCCAGACTTCCAGCAGATTCTGCTGCCGATGCAGGCGCTGACCCGGTACCTGAAGGGTCAGACGCAGCATGCTCAGATCCTTGGCATGACGCTCCACGCGCCCCAGTTGGACGAAACGCAGCGGCCTAGGCCCGGTTTCACGGTCGATCGGCAGTGGCGCCAGGCGCAGCAGACTGAACTGCTCGGCAGGCAGATCAGCCCAGGGATGCGCGACGGGCGTTTCGTCTGCTGTGGCGGCTTCGGTGGCTTGGGCCTCCGGGGCTGGGTTCTCGCTCATGGGCGTCCTGTGCGCGTCTTGGAGTGGTCAAATCAGTTATCGACCGTTTTCCTCGGCACTGGAGCGAATGAAGGCAACTATCCGTTCGCCCAGCGCACGGGCCAAGGGTAGCTTTGGATCGTTGTAGGACGCTACCTGTTCGTTCCAGGCAGCCGGTGTGATGCGCATGACATGGTTCATGCCGGGGATCAGCGCCAGCTCGGCATCGGGTTTGGCTTGCTTGAGCAGCTCGGCGTTGTCCGGGCTGACCTGCGCGTCATGGGTGCCCTGCATGATCAGCGCGGGCATCTGCAGTGCGGCGAAATTCTCCGCCGGATCCTGGCGCAGCAGGCTGATCAGGTAGGGCTGCACGCTGGGCCGGTAGATCGCTTGCAGCTCTTGCGGTACTTGCGGCTGCAGCTTGCCGCGAATCAGGTTGGCGAGGATGTGCCGGCTTTCGGCCAACAGAGGCGGCGGCAGGCGCATGGCCAATTGCATGTCCAGCACCTGACCGATTGGGTAGGCGGGGCCGGCTATCGACACCAGCGCATCGGCCTGGCTGCCAGGGGCGGCCAGGCTGGCGATCAGCGCGCCTTCGCTATGGCCGATGAGAATCAGGCGGTCGAAGCGTGGATCGTCCCTGAGCAACCTGGCCCAACCTTCTGCATCAGCCACGTAGCGCTCGACGCTGAGGTCTTTCTCATCCGGCGTCGCGGCACGGCTGGCGGCCACGCCGCGCTTGTCGTAGCGCAGGCTGGCGATGCCGTTGCGCGCCAGCACCTGGGCCAGCTTCTTCAGTGCATCGTTATGGCCGCCTTCGGGGTTGTTGCCGTCGCGGTCGGTGGGGCCGGAGCCGGCGATCAGCAGCGCCACCGGCACCTGCTTGTCGCTCTCTGGCACCAGCAGGCTGCCGTACAGGGTGCCCTGGTCGGTATCGAGGCTGATGGGTAGTTGCCGGGTGGTGCTGGCCTGGGCCAGGCCGGTGATCAGGGTGAGGGACAAGAGCAGGGCTCGCAGCATGATGAGGGCAGGGTAGTGGCAGGTTGGCATTGGACGCGTTCGGCTGGACAAGGTTCGGGGTGAACTGCAAGTAGGTGGCAGGTATACTCGCCCACCTTGTGAATCGGGCCTGCGCAGTGGCAGGCCGATGCTGAATCTCGCGGAGCGCCTTCCCATGTCCGGCAATACCTACGGCAAGCTGTTCACCGTCACCACCGCTGGCGAAAGCCATGGCCCGGCGCTGGTCGCCATCGTCGACGGTTGCCCGCCCGGTGTCGAGATTTCCCTGGACGACCTGCAGCGCGACCTCGACCGTCGCAAGCCGGGCACCAGCCGCCATACCACGCAGCGCCAGGAAGCCGACGAGGTGGAAATCCTCTCCGGTGTCTTCGAGGGCAAGACCACTGGCTGCTCCATCGGCCTGCTGATCCGCAACACCGACCAGAAGTCCAAGGACTACTCGGCGATCAAGGATCTGTTCCGCCCGGCCCATGCCGATTACACCTATCACCACAAGTACGGCCTGCGCGACTACCGTGGTGGCGGCCGCAGCTCGGCGCGCGAAACCGCCATGCGCGTGGCGGCCGGTGCCATCGCCAAGAAGTACCTGGCCAGCCAGGGCATCGTCATCCGTGGCTACATGAGCCAGCTTGGCCCCATCGAGATTCCGTTCAAGACCTGGGACAGCGTTGAGCAGAACGCCTTCTTCAGCCCCGACCCGGACAAGGTACCGGAACTCGAGGCCTACATGGATCAACTGCGTCGTGACCAGGATTCGGTCGGCGCGAAGATCACCGTGGTTGCCGAAGGGGTGATGCCGGGGCTCGGCGAGCCGATCTTCGACCGCCTCGACGCCGAATTGGCCCATGCGCTGATGAGCATCAACGCGGTCAAGGGCGTGGAGATCGGCGCCGGCTTTGCCTGCGTCGCCCAGCGCGGCACCGAGCACCGCGACGAGCTGACCCCGGAAGGTTTCCTCTCCAACAACGCCGGCGGCATCCTCGGTGGCATTTCCAGTGGCCAGCCGATCGTTGCTCATCTGGCACTGAAACCGACCTCCAGCATCACCACGCCGGGGCGCTCCATCGATGTCGATGGCAACCCGGTGGACGTGATCACCAAGGGCCGTCACGACCCGTGCGTCGGCATCCGCGCCACGCCGATTGCAGAGGCGATGATGGCCATCGTGCTGATGGATCACCTGCTGCGCCACCGTGGGCAGAACGCCGATGTGCGCGTCGCCACGCCGGTGCTGCCGCAACTGTGATCCGGGCGGGCGCGGCCCTGCCGTACTGGCGGCTGTCCGGCTTCTACTTCTTCTACTTCGCCCTGCTCGGGGGTACGGCGCCGTTCCTGGCGCTGTACTTCGATCACCTGGGATTCTCCCCGGCGCGGATCGGCGAGCTGATCGCCATTCCCATGCTGATGCGTTGCCTGGCACCGAACCTGTGGGGCTGGCTGGGTGATCACACCGGTCAGCGCCTGCTGATCGTGCGCTTCGGCGCGCTGTGTACCCTGGTCTGCTTCGCCGGCATCTTCTTCAGCCAGAGCTACGCCTGGCTGGCGCTGATCATGGCCACCCACGCCTTCTTCTGGCATGCGGTGCTGCCGCAGTTCGAGGTCATCACCCTGGCTCACCTGCGCGAGCAGGCGGCGCGCTACAGCCAGATCCGCCTGTGGGGCAGCATCGGTTTCATCGTTGCCGTGGTCGGCCTCGGCCTGCTGTTCGAATGGCTGAGCCTGGATGCCTACCCGGCAGCGTTGCTGGTGATCATGGCCGGTATCGTCGTCAGCAGTTTCTGGGTGCCCAATGCGCAACCGTTGCTGCGCCCGAGCACGCCAGAGTCGGCGGGTTTTCTGCGCCAGTTGCGCCGCCCCGGCATCCTCGCGTTCTACCTCAGCGTCGGGCTGATGCAGTTGAGCAATGGCCCGTACTACACCTTCCTGACCCTGCACTTGGAGGGCGTCGGTTACAGTCGCGGCGCCATCGGTCTGTTCTGGGCGCTGGGTGTGGTCGCGGAGATTCTGCTGTTTCTGATCATGGCGCGGCTGCTGCAGCGCTATTCGCTGCGTGCGGTATTGCTGGCCAGCTTCCTGATCACCGCCGTGCGCTGGTTGCTGCTGGGCAATCTGCCTCAGTACTTGCCGGTGCTGCTGCTGGCGCAGTGCATGCACGCCGCTACCTTTGGCGCCTTCCATGCCGCCTGCATTCACTTCGTGCAGCGCAGTTTCGCCGACCGCCAGCAGGGCCAGGCCCAGGCACTGTATGTCAGCCTGGCCGGGATCGGCGGAGCCTTCGGCGCGCTGTATGCCGGCTACAGCTGGAAGAGCCTGGGCCCGGCCTGGACGTTTGCCATCGCCAGTCTGGTAGCCTTGCTGGCCGCCTTCATCATTGCCACCCGCTTGCCGCCTGAGCGGCCCTGAATCGAGTGAATCCGTCATGAGCAGCCTCGCCGTCCATCTGCACACCGCTCCGGAACTGCCGAACAAGGTCCTGAACCACGCCGACGATATCGCCAGCACCCTGGCGGCGGTGGGCATCGACTATCGCCAGGTGGAGTTGCCGGCCGAATTGCGCCCCGGCTGCGAACAGGCCGAGTTCGATGCGGCTTATGGCCTGTGGCTGCAGGCGCTGATGAGCAAGGAAGGCCATGTGCAGCAGGAGTTGTTCAACCTGCAGCGCAATCATCCGCAGAAGCTGGAGCTGCGCGCGCGCCATCTCGACGAGCAGGCACAGGCGAGCGCCAGTGCCTGGCTGTTCATCGGTGGTTTCGCCCAGCTCAGTGTGCGCCTGGATGACTACGTCTATGTCCTGCGTGGTGAGCGCGGCGATCTGCTGAATCTGCCGGCCGGCACGCGCCACTGGTTCGACCTGGGCGAGGAGCCGCATGCGCTGGTGGTGCGCCTGAGCGCGAGCGAGCAAGCGCCTGTGCGCACCGATGACGATATCGCCAGCCGTTTTGCCCGCCTCGGTGATTGAGGGAACCGGCGCCGGTCGCTGACTATCCTATGAAGGCAACTTCTCAGACAGGAGTGTCGTCATGGGTTCCATGTTCAATGGCCTGATTGGCCTGGTCATCCTTGCCCTGGATATCTGGGCCATCCTCAACGTGATCAAGAGCAGCGCCGAGACCGGCATCAAGATTCTATGGATTCTGCTGATCGTGCTGCTGCCTGTGGTCGGCCTGATCATCTGGGCGCTGATGGGGCCGCGCGGCAACGTCAGGATATGAAGCGCCTATGGCTGTTGGCCCTCGTGCTGCTGCCGCTGTTCAGTGTGGCAGCAGACAACGCCGACGCCTGGCAGGCGCTGCGCGAGGGCCGGGCGCTGTTGCTGATGCGCCATGCCACGGCGCCAGGTACGGGCGATCCGGCGAACTTTCGCCTGGGACAATGCGAAACCCAGCGCAACCTGAACGATCAAGGGCGTGCCGAGGCCCGGCGTTGGGGCCAGTTGCTCGCGAGTCAGGGGATCGGGCGGCCACGCCTTCTCAGCAGTCGTTGGTGCCGCGCGCAGGATACGGCCAGCAACATGCAGCGCGGCCCGGTACAGCCATTCCCGGCATTGGATTCGTTCTTTGGTCAGCCAGAGGAAGGTAGCGAGCAGACCGCCGAGCTGATTCGCCAGATCAATGAGCTGCCTGCGGGTGCGCCGTTGGTGCTGGTTTCCCATCAGGTCAATATCACTGCCCTGACCGGCATCTTTCCCGCTTCGGGCGAGGGTCTGATTTTGCCTTTACCGCTGCGCCCTCGGGTTCAGCCACTGGCACGTATACCTGCGCCCTGAGAGGGCTACAAAGCCAGTTGCGCCTGCGCCGGCTGCAACACGCCTTCCAGTTCCAGTAATTGCTGCTTGCGTGGCAGGCCGCCGGCGTAACCTATGAGGCTGCCGTCACGGCCGATCACGCGGTGGCAGGGCACGATGATGGAGATCGGGTTGGCGCCATTGGCGGTTCCCACCGCACGCACGGCCTGCGGTCTGCCGATGACGCTGGCCAGCTCGGAATAGCTGCAGGTGCGTCCATAGGGAATGGCCTGCAGTGCCTGCCAGACCGCCTGCTGGAATGCCGTGCCCTTGGGCGCCAGGCGCACTTCGAACTGGCGACGCTTGCCGGCAAAGTATTCGTCCAGTTGGCTGCATACAGCGTCCAGCTCACGGCCGGCGGGCTGCCAGTCCTCCTCGATGTGCCAGGGCCGGCTGTCCAGCTCCATCAGCAGCAGTTGCAGGCCGCTCTCATCGGCCGCCAGGAATAGCGGGCCGACCGGGCTGTCGTGGTAGCGGTAATGCATGGATCAGCCTCCCGAATAGTTGTGCCAAAGATGCGCCGCCGCATAAGCGCGCCACGGACGCCAGGCCTCGGCGTGAGCCTTGAGGCGCCGCACGTCGATACCTTCCGTTCCCCACACTGGCGCCTTGAGTAGACCTAGGTCGCTTGCGGGAAAGGCGTCGGCCTCACCGAACGCGCGCAGGGCGATGTACTCCGCTGTCCACGGGCCAATGCCGGGTAGGGCACACAATCGCTCGATCAGCGCCAGGCTGCCTTCTTCCAGATCAAGCTTCAGGCTGCCATCGGCGATGCGCGCGGCGAAGTGCTGCAGGCACTGCACACGCTTGCCGGGCATGCCGATGCCGGTCAGATCGGCTTCTGCAAGCGCTTGCGGCGAGGGGAACAGATGGCTGATGCCTAGTGTCTCCGGCGTCTCGATTGGCGTACCGGCACGTTGCACCAGGCGCCCGACGATGGTGACCGCCGCCTTTACCGTGACCTGCTGACCGACGATGGCGCGAACCGCCTGCTCGAACGGATCGAACGCCACCGGCAGGCGCAGGCCGGGATTGCGCAGCAGCAGTGGCGCGAGCAGCTCGTCAGCGCTCAGGTGCAAGGCAATGGTTTCGGGATCGCTGTCGAGATCGAACATGCGCCGCACGCGTCGTTCGAGTTGATCGAGATGCGCGGGCGAGGCCAGGCGACAGCGCAACTCCAGCGCGTTCTGTCCTGGCAGCGGTGCAACTCGGAACCAGCCGGGTGTGCCGTCGATGCTGAAACCCCGGCTGTAGCTGCCCGCGTTCAGCGACTCCAATCCGGGAATCGCGCGCAGGGCGAAATGGCTATGGAACTGTTGCCAGTGCCAGGGCGGTTGGTAGGGCAGAAGCAGCGTGATGATGTTCATGGCTGGCACCCTAGCGCGGTGCTTGCGGCTTGTCAGCGTGAAGATGACTTTCAAATCTCGGCAGGCCCGCGACCACTCCATGATGGCGTACTGCTTCCGAGCGGCCGGCGTCCCGGTACGCCCTACATCTAACTCCCCGGCGTCATGCCTTTCCAGCTCGTAGGGTGGATCGGAATGCAAACCATCCGTAGGGTGGACTCAGGAGCGCCAGCGAACAGTCCACCAGAACCATCGGTTACACCATCGCCCCCCGTTGATAACGTCCCGGCGTCATGCCCTTCCAGCGCTTGAAGGCGTGGATGAAGTTCGACAGCTCGCCATAACCCAGACGCTCGGCAATTTCCTCCAGGCTCAGGCCGCCGCCTGCCAGCAGCTCTTCGGCCAGGGCCTGGCGTACTTCATCCTGTAGCGCGCGGAAGCTGGTGCCTTCTTCGATCAGGCGGCGCCTCAGGGTACGGCTGCTCAGGTGCAGACGCTGCGCGACCTGTTCCATATCGGCGATCTGCCCCGGCGACTGCAACAGCAACTGGCGCACCCGCCCGGCCAGGCCCTGATGCCATTGATGGCGCGCCAGCAAGGCCTGGCACTGCTGCTCGCAGGCGCTGACCAGTTGTGGGTTGGCCCGTGGCAGTGGGGCGTCCAGCAGCTCGGCGGCGAAGCCCATGCGATTGCAAGGTGCACCGAAGCGCGGCGCCTGACCGAAGGCGGCAATGAACGGTGCCATATCAGCCGGCGCCGTTTGGCGCAGTTCCACGGTCAGCAATTGCAGCGAGCTGCCGAGCAATTCACGCACGACCACCAGGGCGCCGAGCATGTCGCGCTGCACGATGAAATCATGCAGCGCCGGGGGCAGGGCGCTGTCGTCGAAACTCAGGCTGGCCACGGCATCATCCACGCTCAGGCTGATGCGGGTGAAGGCATAGGTCAGGCCGTGATAGCGCAAGCCCAGCTCGGCGGCCTGGCGCACCGTGGCACTGCTGAGAATCGCGTAACCCCAGGCGCCATAAGTGGTCAGGTGGTAGCGCCGACCCGCCTGCAGGCCCAGGTCGCTGACCGCAGGTAGCGCCTCGATCAGGTTGGCGATCAACTGCAGTTCGCGATGTGCTTCGATCTCCCCATGCAGGCTGGCCAACTGCAGGGGACTGAGCCCTGTTTCCTGCAGGCACCTGTCCAGGCTCAGGCCAAGGTCGAGCCCCAACTGAGTGAGCAACTGGATGCTGATGATGCTGCGGCGTGCGGGCCAGGGGGCTGACATAGGTTGTCCGAAAATCACAATATCCTGGCCGACTATGCCATAACCTGAGTGTGGGGGCGCAAGTAGCATCTGCTCATCGCCATAAACGGGTCGGGGAGACCACAATGAACAACAACCCCCGTACGAACGCGCCCTGGCGCGTGTTGATCATCGGCAGCGGTTTTGCCGGTCTGGGCCTGGCCATGCAGTTGCGCAAGGCCGGTGAGGAAGACTTCCTGGTGCTGGAAAAGGCCGGCGAAGTCGGCGGCACCTGGCGCGACAACAGCTATCCGGGCGCCGCCTGCGACGTGCCTTCACATCTCTATTCCTTTTCCTTCGAGCCCAAGTACGACTGGTCGCGCAAGTTCGCGCCGCAGGCGGAAATCCATGGCTATATCCTGCAATGCGTGGAGAAGCACCGGCTGCGTCAGCATATCCGCCTGAACAGCGAAGTGCTCGGTGCCGAGTTCGATGCTGAGCGCGCCCTATGGCGTGTCGAGCTGGCGGACGGCGAGGTGATCGAGGCGCAGGCGCTGGTCAGTGCCTGCGGCCAGCTCAATCGGCCGGCCTACCCGAAACTGCCCGGCCTGGAGCATTTCCGTGGCGAGGCCTTTCACTCGGCACGCTGGCGCCATGACCTCGACCTGACCGGCAAACGCGTGGCGGTGATTGGCACCGGCGCTTCGGCGATCCAGTTCGTGCCGCAGATCCAGCCCAAGGTGGCCAGCCTGAGCCTGTTCCAGCGTTCGGCGGCCTATGTGCTGGCCAAGCCGGATCGCGCCTATCACGCCTGGGAAATCGCCCTGATGCGCCGTCTGCCCTGGCTGCAGCGCGGCGTGCGCCTGCTGCAGTATCTGCATCATGAAGCGCGTGCGGTGGCCTTCGTACAGTGGCCCTGGCTGTTGCGCCTGATGCGTGGGCGCTTTACCGACCACCTGCAGCGGCAGATGCCCGATGCCGCCAAGCGTGCCCGCTTGCAGCCGGATTACCCCATGGGCTGCAAGCGCATCCTGATCAGCAATGATTATTTTCCGGCGCTGGCACAGGGCAACGTCGAGATCGTCGATACGGCGATTCGCGAGGTGCGCGAGAACGCCCTGGTGACCGCCGACGGTCGTGAGCATCCGTGTGATGTGCTGATCTACGGCACCGGCTTCACCGCCAGCGATTTCCTCGCGCCGATGCGTATTCGTGGCCTCGATGGCCTGGAACTGAACCAGGCCTGGCAGGACGGCGCAGAGGCCTACAAGGGCATTAGCGTCAGCGGTTTCCCCAATCTGTTCCTGCTTTACGGGCCGAACACCAACCTCGGTCACAACTCGATTCTGTACATGCTGGAGAGCCAGTTCGCCTATGTGCTGGGCTGCCTGCGGGCGCTACGCGGGCAGGGGCTGCGCTACCTCGACCTCAAGCCGGCAGCGCAGCGGCGCTACAACCAGCATCTGCAGGCCGAAACGCAGCGCACCATCTGGGCACAGGGCTGCCACAGCTGGTACCAGACGGCAGCCGGAAAGCACACCAACAACTGGCCGGGATACACCTTCACCTACCGTCAGCAGACGCGCATGCCGGAGTTGACCGACTATGACTGCGTTCGCTGAGTTCGTCGCGCCCATCCCGGGCCAGAAGGTGCTGCGCCTGGTGCTGCGCGGTCTGCTGCGTCTGCTGTTTCGTGGCCTGGTACGGCCGCCCATGCCGGTGGCCGGGCAGCGCCTGGTCTTGCGCCTGCTCACGTTCGCCACGCTGCTGCCGGCCAAGGTGCAGCGCACGGCCGAAGCCTTGGCTGGACGGCCCTGCGAGTGGCATCGCCCGCCGGTCGACAGCGGCCGGGTGCTGCTGTACCTGCATGGCGGTGCCTTCATGGTCGGCGGGGCGAACACTCATCGCGCCATTTGCGCGCATCTGGCCAGCCGCGGCGGTTTCGCGGTCTGCGCGCTGGACTACCGCCTGGCGCCGGAGCATCCCTTCCCGGCAGCGCGCGATGATGCCGTGGCAGCCTATCGCGCGCTGCTCGAGGCCGGTTACGCCGCGCAGCAGATCGCCTTCGCCGGAGACTCGGCCGGTGGCAACCTGTGCCTGATCGCGTGTCTGCGAGCCCGCGAACTTGGCCTGCCGGCACCGGCCGCACTGCTGTGCTTCTCGCCCTTTACCGATCTTGCCTGCGAGCAACTGCACCAGCCGGACGCGGGTGATCCGCTGATCCATCCGCGTTGGCTCGAGCAGGCCGTCGATCTCTACGTACCAAAGGGCATCAGGCCTGGCGATCCGGCGCTATCGCCGCTCTATGCCGATCTGCGTGATTTGCCGCCGACCCTGCTGCAGGTGGGCGAGGACGAGGTGCTGCGCAACGACAGCCTGCGCCTCGCCGCCAGCGCTCATGCTGCCGGCGTCGAGGTGCGTCTGGAGCGCTATCCGCAGTTATGGCACGTCTTCCAGGCCCATGTCGGGCTGCTGCAGGCGGCTGATCAGGCCATTGGCCGGGCTGTCGACTTTCTCCACGAGCGGGGTTGGCCATGAACAACATTCTCATCACCGGAGCGGCCTCCGGTATCGGTGCGGCGACGGCTCGGTTGTTCCATGCCCGTGGCTGGCAGGTCGGTCTGCTGGACGTGGATGGCGCCGCGCTGGGCCGCCTGGCCGACGAGCTGGGTGGCGTCTGGTGTCGGGTGCTGGACGTCACTGATGCCCAGGCGGTCGGCCAGGCGCTAGCCTCGTTCTGCCAGTTGCATGACGGGCGGCTGCGCGTACTGTTCAACGGTGCCGGCATCCTGCGTACCGGCGCGTTCGAGAGCATCGACCTGGCAGAACACCAGCGCCTGCTGCAGATCAACGTGCTGGGCCTGCTCAATCTGACTTATGCGGCTTTTCCCTACCTGAAGGCCGCGCAGGGCGCACAGGTCATCAACATGGGTTCGGCCTCGGGGCTGTACGGCGTACCGTTGATGGCCAGCTACTCGGCCAGCAAGTTCGCCGTGCGCGGGCTTACCGAGGCGCTGGAGCTGGAGTGGCGCGCTCACGGCATTCGCGTCGGCGATCTCATGCCGCCGTTCGTCGATACGCCGATGGTCGCCAGCCAGGCCGTGCGTCCACCAATCATTCGGCGCATGGGCGTGCGCCTGCAGGCCGAGCACATTGCCGAGGCTGCCTGGCAGCAGGTACAGAACCATCGCGTACACCGTACCGTCGGTGTGCAGTTCGGCCTGCTTCATGCCCTCGGGCAGATCACACCTGCGGTTATTACCCGTGCACTGATGGCTTGGCTGAGCCGACCCTGATGCCGTCTGTCTTGGCTCGCCGACTTCTTGCACGGTGAGTGGACGAACTTCGCAGATAGCGTCTAGCCTGTAAGTGACCGTCCGGATTTTTCGCCGGGCGGTCGTCGTTGCGCTTCGGAACACACTTCAAGTTCAGCTTGATCCTCGGGGCGGCGCCTCTGGCAGCCGCGCCACCGCTCGGTATGAGCGGTTGCAATGGGAACATCCATCCATCGCCTGAGAGGAGTCGTTTCATGAGCACAGCCTTGCATGAAGATGCCAGCACCTCGGTGCTGCGCCGGATGAAGGAGGGCGGTTTCGATTTCGCCCAGTTTCACCCCATCGAGTTCTACGCCATCTTCCCCGATGAGGAGCGGGCACGGATGGTAGCCGGACAGTTTCGCGGCGAATCGCTCAACGCTCAGGTCACGCCCCGTGAGGACGGGATCTGGCACCTGCAGATCAGCAAAGTGATGTATGCCACCCAGGCCGGTATCGGCGCGTTCGAGCAGAACCTGGAGTCCATCGTCGCCCCGCTGGGGGGCATGCTCGACGGTTGGGGTGTCACTCAGGAGATTCGGCCCAGCAAGTCGGATCTACAGCAACCAGCAAGATAGCGATAGTTGTGCGGATCGGCCTTTGCCAGGCCGATTCGCGCGCTCGACTTACCCTCTAGCGTCGCGCACACTGCGCGGCATGTCTGACGTTCTCATCCTCACTCATATCGATTACTGCCCGCCGGCGCACTTGGCCGAGGTGCTGCGTCGCCGTGGCATCGCGCATGACGTGCTGCGCGTCGACCTCGGCGAGTTGCAGGGCTATGACCTTCAACGGCCCAAGGCTGTCGCGGTGATGGGCGGGCCGATGAGCGTCAACGACCCGCTGCCGTGGATTGCCGATGAAATCGAGGCGCTGCGTCAGTTGATCGCCCGCGATGTGCCTGTCATCGGTCATTGCCTGGGCGGTCAGTTGTTGGCCCGCGCCTTGGGTGCGTCGGTCTCGCGCATGCCTTACACCGAATCCGGCTGGCAGCCCCTGCAGCGTCTGCCTGCTGCAGCGGCCAGCCCATGGCTCGCGCATCTGCCGGAGCAGGTAGAAATCTTTCAGTGGCACGGCGATACCTTCGCCATACCCGAGGGCGCGCAACCGTTGCTCTCCAGCCGCTGGTGCGCCAACCAGGCCTTTGCCTGGGGTGACAGGGTACTGGCCTTGCAGGGCCATCCGGAGATGACCGAAGCCCTGATCGAACAATGGCTGACGGACTGGTCGCACCTGCTCGACCCGAGTCAGCCCAGCCAGCAGAGCCTCGAACAAATGCGCGCGCAGCTGGCGCAGAAGGTGAGGGCGCTGAATAAGGTGGCCGAAGGCTTCTATGCGCATTGGTTGAGTTTGGCCGGGCTCTGAGGCCGACTGCTTGCGTTGGTATCTAGCGTTCTGGTGAATAGTGTTTCTTTTCAAAGGCTTAAGCTCGTTTAGCAGACGTTCAGCTTGAACGTATCGTTTTTGATAACGATGTTATAAAGTTGCGTTTTTGCGAAGGCGCTTCCTCGGTCACCGTCCCGGCCCGAGTAGGGCAGCCCTGATCACCCGCACATTCAGGCTGTGAAACCTGCATGGACAGACGAAAACTGCTGCAACTGCTACTCGCCGGCCTGGCCTTGCCGGTCTCGCTCCGCGCTCAGGCCGCCCAGGCCGTGCGCCGTGTCGGCATCCACCAGGCGGGCGGCAAAACCCTTCTGCAACTCGAACTCTCCGGGCCGGTCAAGGCCAACAGCTTCAGCCTCGACGCGCCACCGCGGCTGGTGATCGACCTGCACAACGCCACGCTGGCAGCAGCGCTCGACGGTCTGCCCCTTGCCGGCACGCCGATCACTGCGCTGCGCAGCGGGCTGACACCGAGCGGTGATCTGCGCATCGTGCTGGATCTGATCGATGCCAAGGCCCTTGCGGCAATCCCGCCGCTGCAGAATCTCGGTTCGACTCTGCAACTGCAATTGCCTGCCTCGACCCCAGTGGTGAGCCAGCGCCCGGCCGTTGCCAGCCAGGCGCAGCCGGCGGGGCGGCCGACTGATCGCGACCTGTTGATCGTGATCGACCCTGGCCATGGCGGCAAAGACCCCGGAGCGCTCGGCGCCAAGGGTGAGCAGGAGAAGATCGTCGCCCTGCAGATCGCCACCCTGCTGGCTCGGAAAATCAACGCACAGAAGGGCTACAAGGCGCGCCTGACGCGCAGCAGCGACGTATTCATCCCGCTGCGCAAGCGGGCCGAACTGGCACAGCGCCTCAACGCCGACTTGTTCGTCTCGGTACACGCCGATGCCGCGCCACGGCGTACCGCCTCCGGTGCTTCGGTGTTCGCCCTGTCCGAGCGCGGCGCGACCTCGTCGATGGCGCGCTGGATCGCCCAGCGCGAGAACGAAGCCGATTTCATCGGCGGTGGCTTGCCGGCGGCGATGCAACAGAGCGACCCGATGCTGGCCGGCGTGCTGCTGGACATGTCCATGACCGCCACCATTTCCACCAGCCTGGATCTGGGCCATCAGGTGTTGCAGCGGCTGGGCTCGGTGGCGGGCGTGCACCAGTCGCGGGTCGAGCAGGCTGGCTTTGCCGTGCTCAAGTCCGCTGCGGTGCCGTCGATCCTGGTGGAAACCGGCTTCATCTCCAATACCGGCGACTGCCAGCGCCTGCATGACGCCCGCCACCAGCGCAACCTGGCCGACGCTATCTTCGCCGGGGTAGACGGTTACTTCCGCAAGCGCCCGCCACCCGGCAGCCTGATCGCCACAATGGCGGCCAAGCAGCAGGCCTGAAGACTCAGGGCGCGTCCGCTATCAGCGCCAGCAGATCGGTCACGCCTACATCCACACCCGCCTGTTGCAACAGGGTCGTGGCTTGCCCGCGATGGTGCGTCTGGTGGTTGAACAGGTGCATCAGCAGGGCGAAGAAGTTCTTCTGCGCGGCGATGCCCTTGGTGTTGTGGTAGGCGAGGGTGCTGTCCAGATCGGCCTCGGTCAGGTGTTGCGCCAGCCATGTGATCAGTTCGTCCAGCTCCGCGCGCAACGTGCCCAGCGCGCGAATGTCGTCGGCCATGGGCTGATCCAGACGCGCAGCGGGCGTGATCCGTTCGATTGGCGCCAGCACCTCTGTGCAGGCGGGATGCCGGGCATAACGCCCGAGCCAGATACGGTCGGCGACGACCAGATGGTTGAGCGTACCCAAGATCGAACCAAAGAAGGCGCCGCGCTGAGCCGCCAGCTCCGCGTCGGGAAGACTGCGCGCAGCTTCGTACAGCCGCTCGTTCATCCAAGTGTTATAAGCCGCCATCTGCTGCACATGTTCGCTGCGCTGCATGATCTGCTCCTTTTCAGCCATGAAAGGCAACAGCATGCATCGGCGGCGGATGCATCGACAGATACAGCTGCGCGCTTAATTCGCGGCTGGCTCCGACCACACGGCAAACTCATTGCCGCCCGGCTCGACGAAGTGAAAGCGCCGACCGCCGGGGAAGGCGAAGATCGGTTTGATGATCGCCCCACCCGCAGCCTCGACCTTGGCCAGGGTGTCTTCCAACTGCGCGCTGTAGAACACGATCAGCGCGCTGCCGTTGTCGCTGCGCGCGGACATCTCGGCACTGAAGAACCCACCATCCAGGCCCTCGTCGGCAAAGGCCGCATAATCGGGGCCGTAGTCCGTGAAGCGCCAACCGAAAACAGCCTGGAAGAAGGCCTTGGTGGCGGGCAGGTCGCGGGTGGGGTATTCGACGTAGTTGATCTTTTCGTGAGCGGGCATGCCGGGTTCCTTGGCAGTGAAAGAAAGTTACTCCTGGGGTTCGTGGTGTTCTACCCAGGCTACTCGCTAGTGGCGCTGTGCTGTAAATAAATCTGCACCTTCCCCATTTTTCTACATTTGTTAGCCGTTATTTGAGAACGTGCGCAACCTTGTGAGGGATTATGTATGTGCCGTCTAGCATGTGCTCGATTATTTGGATGGCTAGCGATAATTGTTGTTGATTGTGTTTTTTTACTTCGTGAGCTGCGTCGTTGCCGAGTACTCTAAGTTTATGCAGTGTTTCAACTCCCTCTTTAGTGACGATGCCTTGTTCTTGTAGGGAATTTATTTTGTTGTAAAGATCTTTTCCTGTGGCCTCAAGGTCTTTACATATTGTTTCAATTAGAGCTCTAATCCCTATGCCGGCAAGGATGTTCTGTTCATTCTCAATTGCAAGAATTGTTTCTTTATAGATGTCTTGAACGTTCAGTGGTAACAGGTAGCTGTCAATGGCTTTTAATCCTGCTGACCGGCCTGGATAGAATTTTATTGTCTCAATGTCATATTTGGTGTTGCTTTCGCAGTCATAATCATAGTCTTCAGAGTTTGTTGATTCGACCCTGAAAGATACTGCCTCGCAACCTTGGCATTGAATAATTTGGTTGGCCTTGTTCCAGTCGTAGCTATTTCCGTGGCCACAGTCTTGACTGCCGCTTTCATTGTAAGCGGCAACGATAATGTGCGTTGTTTCTCTGCTGCATTCTCGGCAGACAAATTTGTATTTTCCAGGAACGTTGTTTTCTAGTAGGAATGTTCTTTCTATGTTTCCCATGGGGAGTCCTAGCAGTAATGCCTAACTATAAATAGACACCAAATGATGCATGCCCTGCGTGTGGCTTTGATGGATAACCTTCCTAGCCTTTTTCAAGATACTTCTCTAGCTCGCGGGAATTAGCGAGGCGCTCAGGTGTTTGGAAGGTTATACACCATCTCGGACAAGTGCTGGTAAGTGGCAATTACGCGTAGACTGTTATGGCTCGAAGGGGTGTAGAGAAGATCGCGAGCAAGCTCGCTTCTCCAAAAGCAGGGCGGGGAGAGGAAGGCGCATCGGTTAAACCGCTGCGCCTTTCGTTTCAGCGGTTGAACCGCTCCACCAACGCATACTGCCCTTGCGCCGTGCCGGTCAGGGCCTGGCTGAGTTTGGCGGTGTTCTGCGCTTCGCCTGCCGTCTGGTCGGCCAGTTGGGCGATGGTGGTGATGTTCTGGTTGATCTCGTCGGCCACGGCGCTCTGTTCCTCGGCGGCGGCGGCGATCTGGTTGGCCATGTCGGTGATATTGGCCACGGCGTCGCTGATGCCGGCCAGGGCCTGGTCGGCTTGCAGCACCCGTTCGACGCCTTCGTCGGCCTGCTTGCGGCCGATTTCCATGGTCATCACCGCTTCTTCGGCGGTGCGTTGCAGTTTGGCGATCAGGCCGTGGATCTGTTCGGTGGACTCGGCGGTGCGCTGGGCCAGCGAGCGAACCTCGTCGGCCACCACGGCGAAGCCGCGGCCCATCTCGCCAGCGCGCGCGGCTTCGATGGCGGCGTTGAGGGCGAGCAGGTTGGTCTGGTCGGCGATGCCCTTGATCACGTCGACCACGCCGCCGATTTCGTTGCTGTCCTGGGCCAGGCGGGTCACGGTTTCGCCAGTGTCACCCACCGACTGCGACAGGCGCTGGATGGCTTCGCGGGTCTCGGCGGCAATGGAGCGGCCTTCGCCGGTCAGGCGGTTGGCCTCCTGGGTGGCGATGGCGGTACGGGCGACGTTGCTGGCCACTTCCAGGGTGGTGGCGGCCATTTCATTGACGGCGGTGGCGACCTGTTCGGTCTCACTACGCTGGCGTTCGAGGCCGGCGGAGCTGTTGTGCGCCAGCTTGTCGGCTTCGCGGGCTTGCTGGGTCAGTTGCTCGGCGGTGTCCTGCAGGCGGGTCAGGCAGGTTTTCAGCCGCGCATCCTGGCTGAGCATGGCCATTTCCAGGCGCGCTTCGGCGCCGCGGCTGTCGGTGTACATCTGTGCGATCAGCGGGTCGGAGGTGGTCTGTTCGGCGATGCGCAACAGGCGTTTGATGCCTCGGGTCTGCCAGGCGATGCCGGCCAGGCCGAGCGGCACGGAGAGGCAGGCGGCGAGGATGAAGCCCCAGTTGCTGCCCATCCAGTGGCCGATGAGAAAGCCGATCTGGCTGACTAGGATGAAGGGCATCCAGGCCTGGACGATGGGCAACCACTGGTTGCTGGCCGGAATGGCGGACTTGCCGGCATTGATGCGGGCGTACAGCGTTTCGGCGCGGCGCACTTGCTCGGCGGTCGGTTTGACCCGCACGGACTCGTAGCCGACCACCTTGTCGCCTTCGGTGATGGGCGTGACGTAGGCGTTGACCCAGTAGTGATCACCGTTCTTGCAACGGTTCTTGACGATGCCCATCCACGGCCGGCCCTTCTTCAGGGTCGTCCACATATGGTCGAACACGGCCGGCGGTACGTCGGGGTGACGAACCAGATTGTGTGGCGCGCGAATCAGTTCCTCACGAGAGAAGCCGCTGATCTCGACGAAGGCCTCGTTGCAGTAGGTGATCTGCCCTTTGAGGTCGGTGGTGGAGATCAGCCGCTGTTGCGATGGAAAGGCCTTCTCGCGCTGGGTGACCGGTTGGTTGTTACGCATGGCAAGTGTCCGTCGTTGTTATGCCCCTTTAAATCGACCGTCTGACGGTAAAGTTGAGGGGCAGAGTCCGTTTTCGCGAGTGTAATCGCTTTTTGAATGACGTCACATTTTTGTCACGACATCGGCCTTCCCTGGCCCGACGGTGCGTGACCCTGCCGCGTGGCGGCAGGGTAGAGCATCAACTGGCGATCATCTGGCGTAGCACGTAGTGCAGGATGCCGCCGGCCTTGAAGTACTCGACCTCGTTCAGGGTGTCGATGCGGCACAGCACTTCGACTTCCTCATGCTGGCCGTCTTCGCGGGTGATGATCAGCGTCAGCGGCATATGCGGGCGCAGTTCCACGCCTTCCAAACCCTCGATGGCCAGCACTTCCTGGCCGGTGAGTTTCAGGCTGTTGCGGTCGGTGCCCGGCTTGAACTGCAGCGGCAGCACGCCCATGCCCACCAGGTTGGAGCGGTGGATGCGCTCGAAGCTCTCGGCGATCACCGCCTTGACCCCCAGCAGGTTGGTGCCCTTGGCCGCCCAGTCGCGGCTGGAGCCTGTGCCGTATTCCTTGCCGGCAATGATCAGCAGCGGCGTGCCTTCGGCCTGGTAGCGCATGGCTGCGTCGTAGATCGCCAGCTTCTCGCCGCTGGGTACGTGCAGGGTGTTGCCGCCTTCCTCGCCGCCGAGCATCTCGTTGCGGATGCGGATGTTGGCGAAGGTGCCGCGCATCATCACTTCATGGTTACCGCGGCGCGAGCCGTAGGAGTTGAAGTCGGCCTTGTCCACGCCGTGTTCGCTCAGGTAACGCCCGGCGGGGCTGTCGGCCTTGATGTTGCCGGCTGGCGAGATGTGGTCGGTGGTCACCGAGTCGCCGAGCAGGGCGAGGATGCGCGCATCGCGGATATCGGTGATGCGCGGCGGATCGCCGGCGATGTTCTCGAAGAACGGCGGATGCTGGATGTAGGTGGAATCGCCTTGCCAGGCATAGGTATCGGCCTTGGGCACGGCGATGGCCTGCCATTTCTCGTCGCCAGCGAAGACTTCGGCGTATTCCTTGCGGAACATGGCGGTGTCGACTTTGGCGATGGCGTCGGCGATCTCGGCCTGAGTCGGCCAGATGTCCTTGAGATACACCGGCTGGTCGTCCTTGCCGGTGCCGAGGGCATCGCGGGTAAGGTCGATACGCACGCTGCCGGCCAGGGCATAGGCCACCACCAGGGGCGGCGAGGCCAGCCAGTTGGTTTTCACCAGCGGATGCACGCGCCCCTCGAAGTTGCGGTTGCCGGAGAGCACCGAGGCGACGGTGAGGTCGGCCTTGGCGATGGCCTTTTCGATGGGGGCGCGCAGCGGCCCGGAATTGCCGATGCAGGTGGTGCAGCCGTAGCCCACCAGGTCGAAACCGAGTTTCTCCAGATAGGGCGTCAGGCCAGCTGCGTCGAAGTATTCGGTGACCACCTTGGAGCCGGGCGCCAGCGAACTTTTCACCCAGGGCTGGCGTTGCAAGCCTTTTTCCACCGCCTTCTTGGCCAGCAGGCCGGCAGCCATCATCACGCTGGGGTTGGAGGTGTTGGTGCAGGAAGTGATGGCGGCGATTACCACGGCGCCGTCCTGCAGACGATGAGTGTGGCCGTCGTCTTCGTAGTCGATACCGCCGCTCTGCTGGTCGCCACCGACGGCAGTACCGCCGCCGCCCTCGCTGAGCATGCGGCCTTCTTCCTTGGCCGCAGGCTTGAGTTGCAGGCCGACGAAGTCGTCGAAGGCCTGATGAACCTGGCCGAGGGCGACGCGATCTTGCGGGCGCTTGGGCCCGGCCAGGCTGGCTTCGACGCTGCCCATGTCCAGGCTCAGGCTATCGGTGAACAATGGCTCGTCGCCGGGTTCGCGCCACAGGCCCTGGGCCTTGCTGTAGGCCTCGACCAGTTGCACGGTGGCGTCCGGGCGGCCGGACAGGCGCAGGTAACCGAGGGTGATGTCGTCGACCGGGAAGAAGCCGCAGGTGGCGCCGTATTCCGGGGCCATGTTGGCGATGGTGGCGCGGTCGGCCAGCGGCAGGTCGGCGAGACCGTCGCCGTAGAATTCGACGAATTTGCCCACCACGCCCTTCTTGCGCAGCATCTGGGTGACGGTGAGCACCAGGTCGGTGGCGGTGATGCCTTCTTTCAGCTTGCCGCTGAGCTTGAAGCCGATCACCTCGGGAATCAGCATCGACACTGGCTGGCCGAGCATCGCCGCTTCCGCCTCGATGCCGCCGACGCCCCAGCCGAGTACGCCGAGGCCGTTGATCATGGTGGTGTGCGAGTCGGTGCCGACCAATGTGTCCGGATAGGCGAGGGTGATACCGTCCTCTTCCTTCGTCCATACGGTGCGGGCCAGGTATTCCAGGTTGACCTGGTGGCAGATGCCGGTGCCCGGAGGCACCACGCTGAAGTTGTCGAAGGCATGTTGGCCCCAACGGAGGAAGGCGTAGCGCTCGCCGTTGCGCTGCATTTCCAGCTCGACGTTGTCGGCAAAGGCGCTGGAGGAGGCGTAGCGGTCGACCATCACCGAGTGGTCGATGACCAGGTCCACCGGCGACAGTGGGTTGATGCGTTGTGGGTCACCACCGGCCTTGGCCATGGCGTCGCGCATGGCGGCCAGGTCGACCACCGCCGGCACGCCGGTGAAGTCCTGCATCAGTACGCGCGCCGGGCGGTACTGGATCTCGCGGTCGGAGGCGCGCTTGTCCAGCCAGTCGACCATGGCCTGCAGGTCTTGCGGCATTACGGTCTGGCCGTCTTCGTTGCGCAGCAGGTTTTCCAGCAGCACCTTGAGCGATTTGGGCAGGCGGTCGATGTTGCCGAGGCGCTGCGCGGCTTCCGGCAGGCTGAAATAGTGGTAGGTGGCGTCGCCGATCTTCAGCTCGCGGCGGCAGTTCAGGCTATTGCGGGAGGGCATTGCACGTCTCCTTTAGCATGCCGTTGAAAAACTACCTGCGTTGGCAATATTGCGTTAAAAATGGCCTCAAAATGCTCATTTACAGCAAGTAAAGTCGAACGCGACTCCGAGCGTTTTTCGGCCATTTTTGCCTTGTCTTGCCTGCCTAGCCTACGTTTTTCAACGGCCTGTTAGGCCCACACGGTTCGGGCCGTGGTCGGTGGCTGTTTGGCTCAAGAACGCCAGGCAGCCTTATCATTTCACGGTGTTCCAGCGTCGTGGCAAAGGTTGCTGGCACATAGTCACTGGACAGGTTAGCAGGCTCTAGGTTCCCGCCTCGGGTATCATGGCCGGCCCAAGGAGTCCGTTCGATGAATACCCTGTTTCTGCATTGCCGGCCCGGTTTCGAGGGCGAGGTGTGCGCTGAGATCGCCGACCTCGCTGCGCAACTGGAGGTGCCTGGCTACCCGAAGAGCAAACCCGGTAGCGCCTGTGCCGAGTTCGTCTGCAGCGAGGACGATGGTGCCGAGCGTCTGATGCGTCAGACCCGTTTCAACCGCCTGATCTTCCCCCGTCAGTGGGCACGTGGTGCTTTCGTCAGCCTGCCGGAAAGCGACCGCATCAGCGTTTTGCTCGAAGCCCTGGCCGATTACCCAGTGTGCGGCAGCCTGTGGCTGGAGGTGCTCGACACCAACGACGGCAAGGAGCTGTCGACCTTCTGCAAGAAGTTCGAGGCGCCGCTGCGCAAGGCGCTGCTAAAGGCCGGCAAGCTGGTGGACGATGCCAAGAAGCCGCGCCTGCTGCTGACCTTCAAGAGCGGCCGTGAGGTGTTCGCCGGCATCGCCGAGGCAGACAACCTGGCGATGTGGCCGATGGGCATTCCGCGCCTGAAGTTCCCGCGTGAGGCACCGAGCCGCTCCACGCTCAAGCTGGAGGAGGCCTGGCACCACTTTATCCCGCGTGATCAGTGGGATCAGCGCCTGGCCGCCGGCATGACCGCTGTCGACCTGGGCGCCGCGCCCGGCGGCTGGACCTGGCAGTTGGTCAACCGGGAAATCCGCGTCACCGCCGTGGACAACGGGCCGATGGCAGAAAGCCTGATGTATTCGGGTTTCGTGGTGCACCAGCGTGCCGATGGCTTCACCTTCCGCCCGCGCCATCCGGTGCACTGGATGGTCTGCGACATCGTCGAGAAGCCGGCGCGCACGGCGGCGATGATGGAGGCCTGGTTGGGTGAAGGGCTGTGTCGTGAGGCGGTGGTCAACCTCAAGCTGCCGATGAAGCAGCGCTACGCCGAGGTGCGGCGCCTGCTCGACCGCGTCGAGGCGGGGCTGGCAGAGCGCGGCATGAAGGTCAGCATCGGCTGCAAGCAGCTCTATCACGACCGCGAGGAAGTCACCTGTCACCTGCGCCGGCTCGGCAAGTGAGGTAACTGGCCGGGCGCGGACGTTGTCCGGCCCGGGCTCCCGCTTCGCACCGGGTTCCTCCCGGTACTGGCGTGCGCGCCGTCCTGGCAGGCTGGAGCGCAGGCAGCTTGCCTCAGATGCCTGGGTGGCGCTGCCCATCCAAGGTTGTGCGCATCAGGTGACCGCCAGGGCTCCTTTGCGCGACAATGCGCGCCTGCCTGTGGAGCCCTTTATGTCCGAAGCCCTGACCCTCAATCACGATGACCTGCTCGACGCCAGCGGCCTGAATTGCCCCGAGCCGGTGATGATGCTGCACAACAAGGTGCGTGACCTGTCCCCTGGCGGGCTGCTCAAGGTGATCGCCACCGATCCCTCGACCCGTCGCGATATTCCCAAGTTCTGCGTGTTTCTCGGTCACGAGTTGCTCGGCCAGGCCGAGGAAGACGGCACCTACCTGTACTGGATTCGCAAGAAGGCAGATTAGGCGGCTTTGGCGGGCTGTTCGCTTCGTCGGCTTTCGTAGGGCGGGTGCAACCCGCCAAATAGCGGATGTCGTTGGTCGTGATGGCGGGTTGTACCCGCCCTACGGTTTGTTAGCTCTCGCTATTCCATCCCGCCTGTCCCGGCGCCAGGCCGCAGCTGTTGAGCAGCGTCTGCCAAGCCTTGACGTGCCGCGCCGTGGCGGCACGGAAATCCTGCCATAACGAATCCTGCTCGCCCGTCAGGCGCTCCAGGTAATCGCGCGTGGTCGGCGGGATGCCGTCCACGGCCTGCAGGTGCTGCAACGCAGCCTGCCAGCGCTGGCCGCGCTGATCGACCTGCGCCAGGTAGGGCTGCAGACTGCCGGCGTAAAACTTGACGAAAATGTTCTGCAGAATGCGGCCGCGCGGGGTTGGCCGTCCTTGCGGGCAGACCGGTCGGCGAGCCTGGCGTTGCTCCAGCAGGTCGCTGCCGCTGTCGAGGCTGTGGCGCAGGCTGGCCAGGCTGGTGATCAGTTGGCCGCCCTGTTCGCTGGCATAGAGGGCGAAGAACAAGGGCTCCAGCTCGCTGGCCGAGGGTGGCAGGCGCTCGGGCAGCGCGTCGCCGATGCGCGCTAGTTGCTCCAGGGCGTCGAGTGCGGCGCTGTCTTCGCTTGGCGTGACGGCCAGGGCCTGGTCGGCGAAGCGCAGGTAGCGCTCGAACTCCTGGCTGCCGTTGAGCGCATTCCAGAACACGGCCGGCAATTGCTGACGCTTGTCGCCTGCCAGTTGCTGCAAGGTGTTGCGGAGCGCCGTGTCGGGCGGCAGCGAGGGCAGGCAGTCGTCGATGGCACGCAGCAGATCGCCCTCGTAGCCCAGGCGCTGGCTGGGCACCAGTTGCTTGCCAAGGCTGCTGTTGCGTTGGCTGATCAGTTGCTGCAGGCGAGGGCAGCTATGGGCGTCGATGACCAGGTCGAGCAGGCTGATGCGCAGCTCGGGGACGTCGATCAGGCGTTCGCGGCGTGGTGGCAGGCGGTACTGGCTCAGGCTGCTTGGCTCGAACGCGGCGAAACCATCGGTTTCCAACGCGTTGTCGAGCCGCTGCAGGTAGTCGTCCTGCAGCGCCAGGCCGTCGTCACCAGGGCGGCAGGCAGCCAGCAGGCAAAGGCTGATCAGGAATAAGAGGCGAGTCATGTCGCCAGTCTAGACGCCGTCATTGCCGGCTCCAAGTGGCGCTCAGGTGGCGCGGCGAATACGTTTGCGCGCGCTGCGCGCCAGGCGCACGGTGAGCATCGCGGCGGCGCAGGTCAGGCCGACCACCAGGCCTTGCCACAGACCGCTCGGACCACTGGGCTCGCCGAACAGCTCGGACAGCCCCAGCGCATAGCCCACCGGCAGACCAATGCCCCAGTAGGCGAACAGGGTCAGCAGCATGGTGATGCGGGTGTCCTGATAGCCGCGCAGGGCGCCGGCGGCGGTGACCTGGATGGCGTCGGAGAACTGGAACAGCGCCGAATAGACGATCAGCGTCGCTGCGACTGCGATCACGGCCTTGTCCGGGGTGTAGATCTGCGCGATCTGTTCGCGCAGCAGGAACATCAGGCTGGCCGACAGACAGGCATAGCCCAGTGCCGCGCCCATGCTCACTCCGGCGGCGAAGCGCGCCTCGCGCGGCTGACCGCGACCCAGTGCCTGGCCGACCCGTACGGTGGCCGCCATGGCCAGCGAGTAGGGGATCATGAACACCATGGAGCTGAAATTCAGGGCGATCTGGTGCCCGGCCACCACGGTGGCGCCGAGGCCGCCGATGAGCAGGGCGATGACGGCGAAGATGCTCGATTCGGCGAACACCGCCACGCCAATCGGCACGCCAATGCTCAGCAGGCGCTTGATCACCACCCACTGCGGCCAATCGAAACGAGCGAACAAGGCGCTGGCGCGGTAGTAGGGCGCCCACTTCACCCACACCAGCATGCCGATCAGCATGAAGATCATCACCAGGGCCGTCGCCCAGCCGCAACCGACGCCGCCCATGGCCGGCAGGCCGAACTTGCCGTAGATGAAGATGTAGTTGGCCGGAATGTTCAGCAGCAGGCCGAGGATACCCAGCACCATGCTCGGGCGGGTGTGGCCGAGGCCATCGCTGCAGCAGCGCAGCACGTGATATAGCGCCACGGCCGGGAAACCGCAGGCCACGGCGCGCAGATAGCCCATGGCCGGGTTGACCAGGGCTGGGTCGACATTCATCACATGCAGGACGACCTCGGCGTTCCACAGCAAGGCTGCGGCGCTGCCGCCGACGGCCAGGGCCAGCCATAATGCCTGGCGTACCAGTGGGCCGATGGCCGCTTCGTCACCGGCGCCGAAGCGCTGCGCCACCTTGGGCGTGGTGGCCAGGAGAATGCCGGTCATCAGCAGGAACACCGGCACCCAGATCGAGTTGCCCAGGGCGACGGCGGCCAGATCCTGCGGGCTTACGCGCCCGGCCATCAGGGTGTCGACGAAACCCATGGCGGTGTGCGCCAGTTGGGCAATGATGATCGGTGTGGCCAGGATGAGCAGGTTGCGCAGTTCCGTGCGCACGCGCCCCAGGCGGCTTTCGCTGGGCATGTCGTGTCTTCGTGGGAGGCGGGAGGCCGCGCAGTTTACGCCTTGACGCCCCGGTCAGAAAAGTCTGAATGCGACGTTTGCCTGGCGCCTCGCGTACAATGCGCGCCTTGCCGTGGAGCCGCCTCATGCTGATAGTCGCCGACGAAAACATTCCCCTACTCGATGAATTCTTTGCCGGTTTCGGGGCAATCCGCCGTCTGCCGGGCCGTGCCATCAGCGCGCAGGACGTACGAGATGCCGACCTGTTGCTGGTGCGCTCGGTTACCCGCGTGGATCGGGCGCTGCTGGCGGGCAGCCGCGTGCGCTTCGTCGGCACTTGCACCATCGGCACTGATCACTTGGATCTCGATTACTTCGCCGAGGCTGGCATCGCCTGGAGCAGCGCACCGGGCTGCAACGCGCGCGGTGTGGTGGATTATGTGCTGGGCAGCCTGCTGACCCTGGCCGAGCGCGAAGGCGTCGACCCGGCCGGGCGTATCTACGGCGTGGTCGGTGCCGGGCAGGTGGGGGGGCGTCTGGTCGAAGTGCTGCGTGGCCTCGGCTGGCAGGTAAGGGTATGCGACCCGCCGCGGCAGGCCGCCGAGGCGGGCGATTTCGTCAGCCTGGAGCAGATCATCAATGAGTGCGATGTGATCAGCCTGCATACGCCGCTGGACACATCGACGCGACACCTGTTCGATGTGGCGCGCCTGGCTGCGCTCAAACCCGGCACCTGGCTGATCAATGCCAGCCGTGGCGCGGTGGTGGACAACGCCGCCCTGCGTGCGTTGTTGCTGCAACGCACCGACCTCAAGGCCGTGCTGGATGTCTGGGAGGGTGAGCCGCAGGCCGACGTCGAGCTGGCCGCGCTGTGCCAACTGGCCACGCCGCATATCGCCGGTTACAGCCTGGACGGCAAGCTGCGTGGCACGGCGCAGATCTACCAGGCTTGCTGTCGGGCGCTTGGTGTGGCTGAGCAGGTGCGTCTGGACGATCTTATGCCGGCGCCCTGGCTGAGTGAAATCACCCTGGATGGCCAGGCTGATCCGGCCTGGGCGCTGGCCAGCCTGTGCCGTGCGGTGTATGACCCGCGCCGCGATGATGCGGACTTTCGCCGCAGTCTGGTGGGGGATGCCGAGGCGCGTCGTGCGGCCTTCGACCGCTTGCGCAAACATTACCCGATGCGCCGCGAGACCGATGGCCTGCGCGTGCGTATTCAGGGCGATGTAGCGCCGCTGGCGGCTCTGGTGCGAGCCTTGGGCGCTATCGCTCTTTAGCCAGAGGGCGCCATCCGTCACGCTTGTTGATCAGTTTGATGTCTGGTGCGGTGTAACCCGGGTTTCAATGCAGCGCGATGGATCGGCTGGCGGGTTACGCGGCGCGTTGAGCTCATCTGGGGCAGCAAGCACGGTGAGCCGCGCCGCTAACCCGCCCTACGGATAGTGCGTTATCCACAGGCTTTATCTTTGGATAATTAAATTGCGCGCAATTTAATTGCTCGTTACTTTGTTCGTCACTTTCAGCCCATTCAGGATGATTCCCCATGAGCAATGCGCTTTTCGATATCCCGGTTACCACGATCAAGGGTGAGCAGAAGACCCTGGCCGATTTTGGCGGCAAGGCCGTGCTGGTGGTCAATACCGCCAGCAAATGCGGGTTTACCCCGCAGTACAAGGGCCTGGAAAGCGTCTGGCAGCAGTACAAGGACAAGGGCCTGGTGGTGCTCGGCTTCCCCTGCAATCAGTTCGGCAAGCAGGAGCCGGGTGACGAGGGTGCCATCTCCGAGTTCTGCGAGCTGAATTTCGGCGTCAGCTTCCCGCTGTTCAAGAAGGTCGACGTCAATGGCAGCGATGCTCATCCGCTGTTCGTGCAACTGAAGAAGCGCGCGCCGGGTCTGCTGGGCAGCCAGGGCATCAAGTGGAATTTCACCAAGTTCCTGATTGGCGCAGACGGCAAGGTGGTCAAGCGCTTCGCCCCGACCACCAAGCCCGAAGAGCTGAGCAGCGAGATCGAGGCCCTGTTGAAATGAGTGCGTTCGATACCTTTGGCATGCAGCTCGACAACCAGCTGTGCTTCAAGCTGTACGCCGCTTCCCGCGCGGTGATCCGTGCCTACAAGCCGATGCTCGATGGCCTCGGTCTGACCTATCCGCAATACCTGGTCATGCTGGTGCTGTGGGAGTGGCACCAGCACGCCCCGGCGCAGCCGACGCTCAAGGCATTGGGGCAGCGCCTGCAGCTCGATTCCGGCACGCTGACGCCTCTGCTCAAACGTCTGGAATCTCTCGGGTTGGTGCTGCGCCGCCGTGCGGCGCTGGATGAGCGTGAGGTGCATCTGGCGCTGAGTGAGCGCGGCGTGGCATTGCAGGCGCAGGTCATGCCGCTCAAGACGCAGTTGATCTGTCAGTTCGAGGAGGCCGAACTGGTCGAACTGGAAGGGCTGCGCCAGCGTCTGGATCGGCTGCTGGCGCGTTTGCAGGCGTCAGGCGGGTAGCCAGCTCTCCAGCAGAGTGGCCAGTTCCTCGCGGCGGAAGGGTTTGGCCAGGTAATCGCTCATGCCGGCGGCGCGGCAGCGTTCGCGTTCGTCCGACAGGGCATTGGCGGTCAGGGCGATGACTGGCAGTTCTGGCCAGCGCCCGTTGAGGCGGATGCGCCGCGTGGCTTCGTAACCGTCCATCACCGGCATGTTGCAGTCCATCAGCACCAGGTCGATGGACTCCTGTTCGAGTTGCTCCAGGGCTTCGCCGCCGTGGCTGGCGACCAGCACTTCGCAGCCGAGCTTGGCCAGCATGCCCTTGGCCACCATTTGATTGACCGGGTTGTCCTCGACCAGCAACACGCGTGCACGACGTTTCTCCAGGCTGTCGCTGGCGTGTGGTGCCGGGTTGTCCGTTGCGTCGTGTTGCAAACCATGGCGCAGCGCCTGCAGCAGGCTGCTGCGAGCCAATGGACGGGCGATCTGCTGCAGCGGGGCGAGGCGTTGCGCCTGCTCCTGCGGCAGGAAGTTGCCATAGGCGGTGACCAGCAGAATCGGAATGTCCAGCGCCGGACGCAGGCCGAGCAGGCACTCAGGGCGGTCGCTGATCAAGAGGTCGGTCTGGACGCCGAACAGGCTGGCGTCGGTGTCCAGGCGTCGGTAGTTCAGGCCCCAGACGGGCAGCCAGCGTTCGAGCATCTGATGCAGGCCGCTGCTGCTGGGGGTCATCGCCACGATATCGCCGCCGAGTCGAACGCTGGCCGGCTGGCCTTGCCCGGCGAGCGGCAGCAGGGCGCAGAACTCGCTGCCGAAGCCTTCCTTCGACTGTAGCGTCAGGCTGCCGTGCATCGCTTCGCACAAGCGACGAGTCAGGGCCAGGCCGAGGCCGGTGCCGCCGAACTCTCGGGTAATCCCCACCTCGGCCTGGGCGAAGGGCTGGAAGATGCGCGCCTGGGCATCCTCGGCAATGCCGATACCGGTATCGCGAACACGGATGCGAATGCCCGCCGCGTCATGCTCAACCAGCAGGTCGACACGGCCGAAGCGAGTGAACTTGAGCGCGTTGGACAGCAGGTTGCTGACGATCTGGCGCACGCGGGTCGGGTCGCCGACCACCTGGGGCGGCAGGTCGGGGGCTACCAGGCAAGTGAGCTCGACGGCGGCGGCAGCATTCTGCGACAGCAGGCTGGCGGTTTCCTCGACCAGTACGCCGAGGTCGAAGGGAATGGCTTCCAGCTCGAGCTGGCCGGCCTCGAACTTGGACAGGTCGAGAATATCGTTGAGCAGCTCGACCAGTACCTTGCCCGAGTCATGGGCAATGCCCAGTTGCTGGCGCTGCTCGGCGCTGAGCGGGCCGTCCAGCGCCAGGGCCAGCATACCCAGCAGGCCATTGAGCGGGGTGCGGATCTCATGGCTCATGTTGGCCAAAAAGGCCGAGCGCGCCTGCGCCATGTTCAGCGCGGTGGTGCGCGCCGCCTCCAGCTCGCGGTTGGACTGGCTGAGGCGGACGTTGGTGGCCTTGAGCTCGGCGGTACGCGCCGAAACGATGTTCTCCAGCTCGCCCAGGTACTGGGTGAGGCGATCTTCCGCGCTGCGCCGTTGCTCGATTTCCTCGGCGATGTTCGACAACTGACGGTTGGTGACCTGCACCAGTATGCCGATTTCGTCGCGCTCGTGGCCCTTGGGGCAGGGCACGGGTTTGTGTTCGGTGTCCTGCGGGTTGCGCCGGCTCAGGGCGCCGATCACGTCCACCAGCGGGCGCGTCAGCATGAAGTAGAACAGCACCAGCAGGATCAGCGAGAGCAACAGGCTGCGGGCGAAACCGGTGAGCAGGGTGAGCAGCGAACGCTCTAGGAAGTGATTGCCGAAGGCGAAGGTGTCGACTTCCAGGCGCAGGACACCCAGCGCTTCGCTGGGCGAATGGGCGACATAGAGCGGATCCTGGAATACGCGCTGCGCGCCGAACAGGCTGTCACTGAAGACGCGATAGCGACTCTCGGCGCGTGGACGGCTGACGCTGGCGAGCATCTGGCCGTTGCTGTCGATCAGTTCGGCGCGGGTGACGGCCGGTGACCGCAGCAGGCCGAGCACCAGCTCCTGGGCCAGTTCGGCGTCGATGTTGTAGGCGATACGGGCTGCCGGATTGTGGCTGATTTCCAGCAGCGCACGAATCTCGCGGTTGATGGAGGCGTCCTCGCTGGCATAATCGATCGCCACCTGAATGATGCTGAGCAACGTGCCAAGGATGAACGCCACCAGAACGGTCAAGCCGGCCTGTTTGAATGACAGGCGATGGGTGAGCGAAATATCCATGAATGTGTGCGTCGTCTCTGATCCTTGGGCGCTTGCCAAGCATAGCTGATAGCGACCCTGTACCGGCAGAGCCTGCAACGTGCGGCTCTGCGCAAAAGGAGTAGTAGATCGTGGATTCCCGATTGCTGGATTTTCTCACCCGCGCCGAGCAGGTACTGGAGCGCATCGAGCCTCTGCTGCCGGCCCTGCGCCCGCACGTGGACTGGAGCCACTGCGTGGCGGCGCGTTGGGTGCGTGACGGACGCAGTGGTTTTCTGCAGCCGCTGGACGTCAGCCTCGACCTGGCGTTGAGCGATTTGCTCGGCGTAGATGCGCAGCGTGAGCAACTGGCGCGCAATACGCGGCAATTCGTCACCGGGCTGCCGGCCAACCATGCCTTGCTGTGGGGCGCGCGTGGCACCGGCAAGTCGTCGCTGGTACGTGCGCTGCTGGCCGAGCATGCGGCGGCGGGCCTGCGCCTGATCGAGATCGAGCGTGATCACCTGGCCGACCTGCCGCGTGTGGTGGAATGCCTGGCGGGGCTGGAACAGCGTTTCGTGCTGTTCTGCGACGATCTGTCGTTCGAGGCGGGCGAGGGCGATTATCGCGTGCTCAAGAGCGTGCTCGATGGCTCCCTGGAACAGGCGCCGGACAACGTGCTGCTGTATGCCACCTCCAACCGCCGTCACCTGGTGCCCGAGCGCCAGAGCGACAACGACAACTGGAAGATGGTCGATGGCGAGCTGCATCCGAACGAGGCTGTCGAGGACAAGATCGCCTTGTCCGACCGCTTCGGCCTGTGGCTGTCCTTCTATCCGTTCAGCCAGGAGCATTACCTGATTGTGGTGCGCCACTGGGTGACGGCTCAGGCGCGGCAGGTCGGGCTGGCCTGGGAATGGGACGAGGTATTGGAAAAGGCGGCAATCCGCTGGGCGCTGGGGCGTGGCAATCGCAATGGGCGCTGTGCCTATCAGTTCGCCCGGCACTGGGTTGGCCTGCAACTGCTGGAGCAGCGCGCATGATCGATCTTTCCGAAAGCGGAGCCGGCCTGCAGGGCTATGGCTTGCTCAGTGCGCAATTACAGGCGCTGCTCAGCGGCGAGCGTGACTTCATCGCCAATGCGGCGCAGTTTTCTGCGTTTCTCTTTCACGAACTGGCCGATCTGAACTGGGCCGGCTTCTACCTGGCCAAGAAGGGCGAGCTGGTGCTCGGCCCGTTCCAGGGCAAGGTGGCGTGCGTGCGTATTCCCTTCGGCCGTGGGGTGTGCGGTGCCGCTGCTGCCAGTCTGCAGACCCAGCGGGTGGAGGATGTGCATGCTTTCGCGGGTCATATCGCCTGCGACAGTGCGTCCAACAGCGAGCTGGTGGTGCCGCTGATCAAGGAGGGGCGTCTGGTCGGTGTGCTGGATCTGGACAGCCCGCAGGTCGGGCGTTTCAGTGAGGTCGATCAGGCCGGCATCGAAGCGCTGGCCGCAATATTCCTCGCGGCCAGCGATTGCTGAGTGGGGTGTCGCCGGTTGGTCAGCGCTTGATGCCGAGCTTCTCCAGCGTACGCAGCTCGCGCGGCAGCACCTGTTGTACCGAAGGGCGGGCCTTGACGCGCTGATAGTGCGCGGCCAGTGCGGGCCAGCGGCTCGCGTCGAGGGTTTCGCCACCGTGCTCCATGTTGATCAGTTGGCAGGCCAGCGCCAGGTCTGCCATGGAGCATTGCTCACCGAGGAAGTAAGGCCCCTCGCCGAGGGTTGCCTGCAGGTAATCGAAGTGCTTCGGCAGCTTGTCCCCGAGGGTTTGCTGCACCTGTTCTTCATCACATTGCTGACCCATGCTGGGTTTCAGTACGCGGTTGCGGAACACGCTGAAGGTGCACAGCGGTGCGAGTTCGTAGTCGGCGTACTTTTCCAGCCAGCGTACCGTGGCGCGCTGCTCTGCATCTTCACCATAGAGATGCTGACTCTGCGGATAGTGTTCTTCGAGGTACTGGCAGATCACGCTGGAGTCGGCGAGCGTGAGGTCACCGTCGCGAAAGGCGGGAATACGGCCCAGTGGGTTGAGCTCGCGGAACCAGTCGGGCGGGTTGAACGGCATGACCGGTTCGAGATCGTACGCCAGGCCTTTCTCGATCAGGCACAGGCACAGCTTGCGAACGAAAGGAGAGAGGGGGGCGCCGTATACGGTCATGCTCATGGAGTCTGGCCTCGTCGTCTGCTTTTGGGGTAAGAGGGCCGAGCGCGGTCAGCGGCGCTCAGTCATAGATGTTCTTCTTCTTCCAGTCTTCGTCGTCCAGGCCTTTCAGGCCTTCGGTGAGTTCACTGGCCTCGTCTGCGGCTGGCGGCGGAGCGTTGAGCACCATGGCATTGGCGCGAGCCAGGAGTTCCTCGAAACGCTTGAGCTGGGCCTGATACAGCGCGGGTTCGGGTTGCTTGCGCAAGTATTGCACCGCGCGCTCGAACGCCAGGCGGGCCTGGCCGGGGCGGCTCTGTTGCATGGCGCTCTGGCCGAGCGTGTTGAAGCACTCTATATAGACCTGCACCAGCATCTGGCGAATCTGCTTGAGCCAGAGCTTGCCTTCCCCCATGGGCAGCAGATTGATCTGCACCGAGCCGGTGATCAGGCCTTGCAGGTTTTCCAGGATGAAGCGTACTTCCTTGGCCTTGGCTTCGTTGAGGATCGGCTGCGGCGGGTTGTTCACGCTGATCGATTCGCCCTGCACGACCAGAGCGCGCAGCGCTTCGATGCTCTTGCCCAACTCAGTGTTCTGTTTATCCAGCGTTTGCAGGCGCTCGCTGAGCTGCAACTGCAGTTGGCTGAGCAGCAGCTTGAGGCGCGGAGTCATCAACTGACCGGGCATGCGCTCGGAAAGATCCTGGCAGCGGCGAATGCGGTCGAGCAGGTCGGCGCGTTGGCGGGCCTTCTCGAGCTTGCCGTTCTCGACAGCATGATTGACGTACGCGATCACCATCAGCAGGGCGATGCCACCGATGATCAGCAGGGTTATCACGAGTGGGGACACTGCTTGGAACCTCTCGACTACTGGCTTTTCGCCCGAGTGTAGTGGCTTGCTTGCGAGGCTCCTAGCGCTAACTCCATTTCAGGCTTGAAGTCTTTGATTTTAAAAATTTTTTAGAGAGAGGTTGACGACCTCTAAAAGCCTCCATAGAATGCGCGCCACTTCCAGCGCAAAGCCTAAAGCGAAGCGAAGGAAGCCGGAAAGTTGCTTGATGTTCCGGGGTGTGTCCCCTTCGTCTAGTGGCCTAGGACACCGCCCTTTCACGGCGGTAACAGGGGTT
>NZ_JBMDJU010000015.1:0-119365 GCF_057809355.1 Pseudomonas sp. FG29
AAGCGCGTCTGCAAGCGCACCCGCAGGTCGAAGAAGCGGTGGTGGTGGCGCGCGATACGCCGCGGGGCAAGCAACTGGTGGGCTACGCCGTGGCCGCTTGCGACGGTGAAGTACTGCGCCAGGCGCTGGCCGAGCAGTTGCCGGAGTTCATGGTGCCGGCGCGCATCCTGGTACTGGATGCCATGCCGCTGTCACCGAACGGCAAGCTGGATCGAAAAGCCTTGCCGGAGCCGGACTTCAGCGCCGTTCAGGCCGATTTTCAGGCGCCGGAAACAGCGCATGAAAAGTTGCTGGCCGAGATCTGGCAGAGCGTGCTGGGCGTAACCCAGGTGGGCCGTGAGGACAATTTCTTCGAACTGGGTGGCGACTCCATCGTTTCCATCCAGGTGGTCAGCCGTGCTCGTCAGGCTGGTTTGCAACTGACCCCCAAGGACATGTTCCAGCACCAGAGCCTGCGTGCCCTGGCGGCCGTTGTTCGTGAGGCGGTGAGCGAGCCCGAGCAGGGGCCGGAGCAGGGCGAGACGCCACTGCTGCCGATCCAGCGCCTGTTCTTCGCCACGCCCATGCCGCAGCGTGCGCACTGGAACCAGGCCGTGCTGCTACATTGCCGCGAGACGCTGGACGCGCAGCGTATGGCCGAAACTCTGGCGGCGCTGCAGGCTCATCATGATGCCCTGCGCTTGCGCTTCGCTGCCGATGGTCGCCATGCCGTGCACACCGAACAGGTGGATGCCGAGGTGCTCTGGTTGCGCGACGCGGCCGATGTCAGCGAGTTGGAGCGCCATTGCGCCGCCGCGCAGCGCAGCCTCGACCTGGAACGCGGCCCGCTGCTGCGCGCCATGCTGGTGAACATGGGCGACGGTAGCCAGCGTTTGCTGTTGGTCGTCCATCACCTGGTGATCGACGGCGTGTCCTGGCGCGTGCTGCTGGAGGATCTGCAGGCGCATTACGCGGGCCAGCCTCTGCCACCGCGCAGCAGCTCGTTCAAAGGCTGGGCGCAGCGTCTGGTCGACCTTGCTGCCAGCTCCGAGCTGAGCGCCGAGCAGGATTATTGGCGAGCCCAACTCGAGGCCCAGGCACCGAGCTTGCCCGGCGCTCGCGCCGACGCCAGTCTGGCCGAACGTCATGCCCACACTCTGCGCCTGGAGCTGGACGAAGGCGAAACTCGCGCTCTGCTGCAACAGGCGCCAGCGGCCTACCGCACCCAGGTCAACGACCTGCTGCTGACCGCCCTGGCTCGTGCCCTGTGTGCCTGGAGCGGACAGGGCAGTGCCGCCGTATTGCTGGAAGGCCATGGCCGCGAAACGCTGTTCGACGATATCGATCTGAGCCGTACCTTGGGCTGGTTCACCAGTCTCTACCCGCTGCGCCTGCAGGCTGACGGCGAGCCGGGTGCGGCGATCAAGGCGGTCAAGGAACAACTGCGTGCGGTGCCGCGTGGGGGGCTTGGCTATGGTCTGTTGCGTCATCTTGGGCAGGGCCTGGATGGCCTGCATGAGCCACGGGTGACCTTCAACTATCTGGGCCAGTTCGATGCCAGCTTCGCCAGCGATGCCCTGTTGCGTCTGGCCAGCGAAAGCGCCGGGATGAATCGCGACGGCGACGCGCCGCTGGGTAACTGGCTGAGCATCGATGGCCAGGTGCTCGATGCGCGCCTGGGCCTGCGCTTCACATTCAGCCGCGAGATGTTCGACGAGGCGCCGGTCATGCAACTGGCGCAGCGTTACCTGACTGAGCTGCGTGAACTGATCGCCCATTGCCTGACAACGGGCGCAGGTGGCGTGACGCCAGCGGACTTCCCCCTGGCCGGTCTCGATCAGGCGCAGCTCGATACCCTCGACCTGCCCGCCGCTGCCATCGAGGATATCTACCCGCTGTCGCCGATGCAGCAGGGCATGTTGTTCCATGCCCTCGACAATCCCGGCTCCGGGCTCTACGTCAACCAGATCAGTGTGGCGGTCGAGCAGCTCGATCCGGCACGTTTGCAGGCGGCCTGGGCGCAGGTGGTGGCGCGTCACGAAACGCTGCGCAGTGGTTTTCTCTGGCAGGGCGGGCTACGTCAGCCCTTGCAGGTGGTGCAGCGTCAGGTGCCGACCCAGGTGCGGGTGATCGAGGGCGAGACGGATGTCATCGCTTTTGCTGAGCGTGACCGCGCCGCAGGATTCGATCTGGCCCGACCACCGCTGCAGCGCATGAGTCTGCTGGCTCTGGGCGAGGGGCGCTGGCAACTGGTGTGGACCATGCACCACCTGGTCACCGATGGCTGGAGCGGCGCGCAGCTGATCAAGGAGGTGCTGCAGGTCTATGCCGGCGAGCGTCTGCCAGCGCCCGTCGCACGCTACGCCGACTACATCGCCTGGCTGCAGCGCCAGGATGGCGACGCTGCCGAAGCGTTCTGGCGGCAGCGCCTGACCGGGCTGGACGAACCCTGTTTGCTGGCCGACAGCCTGTCGCGCCCCGCTGAAGGCAGTGGCCATGGCGTGACCTACAGCCATTACGATGCAACAGCAACCGAGCGCCTGCGGGACTTTGCCCGGCAGCAGCGCGTGACCCTCAACACCCTGTTGCAGGGCGCCTGGTTGCTGCTGTTGCAGCGCTACACCGGCAAGCAGCGGGTTACCTTCGGCGCCACCGTCGCCGGACGCCCCACCAGCCTGGCGGGCGCCGAGACGCTGCTGGGGCTGTTCATCAACACCCTGCCGGTGGTACAGGCGCCAGCGGCGGATGCGGGGCTCGGCGACTGGCTGCGAGCACTCCAGGCGTACAACCTGGAGGTGCGCGAATACGAGCACACGCCGCTGTATGACATCCAGCGCTGGGCGGGTCATGGCGGCCAGGCGCTGTTCGACAGCATCATCGTGTTCGAGAACTACCCGGTAGACGAGGCGTTGCGACGCGGTGGCGGCGACGGGCCGCGCTTCGGCGAGCTGGCGTCCAAGGACGTGACCAGCGTGCCGATGGATCTGGCCGTGCGCCTGGGCGAGGGCATGGAGATCGAATACCAGTACCTGCGCAGCCATTTTCATGAGGACGCGGTACTGCGTATCCGCGCCAACTTCGAGCAGATTCTTGCCGCCATGCTGCTGGGGGGAGAGCAATGTCTCGGCGATCTCGATTGCCTGAGCACGCTCGAACACGAGGCGCACCAGCGTCTGCACGGTCAGGCGTCGCTGCCCACGGCATTCGAGCCGGTTCACCTGAGCATCGCCCGACACAACCGCGAGCGGCCGCAGGAGCCTGTGCTGATCGACGAGGCGGGGCGTCTTGACCGTCAGCGTCTGGAGCTGGACTCCAACCGCCTGGCCCAGCGGCTGATTGCCTTCGGCGTTGGCCCCGAGGTGCGCGTGGGCGTGGCCTTGCCGCGTGGTGTCGAGTTGCCGCTGGCGTTGCTCGCCGTGCTCAAGGCGGGGGGCGCCTACGTACCGCTGGACGCCGACTACCCGCGTGAGCGCCTGGCGTTCCAGATGCAGGACGCTGGCATCACCTTGCTGCTGACCGACAGCCGCCTGCGTGAGCGCCTGCCCGTACCCGAAGGTGTGGTGTGCCTGGAACTGGACAGGCTCGATCTCTCCGCAGAGCCCTGCGAGCTGCCCCAGGTAACCGTGCAGCCCGGCAATCTGGCGTATCTGATCTACACCTCGGGTTCCACCGGCCAGCCCAAGGGCGTGGCCGTGGCGCACGGGCAGATCGCCGCGCACTGCCGCGCTATCGGCGAGCGTTACGCCATGACGGCGAAGGATCGCGAACTGATCTTCATGTCGTTCGCCTTCGACGGTGCTCATGAGCGCTGGCTCACCACCCTCAGCCATGGTGGTAGTCTGCTGATCCGTGGGGAGGCGCTGTGGAGCGCCGAGCAGACCCTGGCGCAACTGCGCGAGCATCAGGTCACGGTCGCGGCCTTCCCGCCGGCGTACCTGCTGCAACTGGCCGATCAGGCCGCGCAGCTTGGTCATGTGCCGAGCATGCGCATCTATTGCTTCGGGGGGGATGCGGTGCCAGAAGCCGCCTTCGAGCTGGCGCGCCGTACCCTCAAGGCCGAATACCTGATCAACGGCTATGGGCCGACCGAAACCGTGGTCACGCCGCTGCTGTGGAAGGCCGATGCGAGCACCCGTTGCCAGGCCGCCTATGCCCCCATCGGCCAGGCGGTCGGTGCGCGCCGGCTGTACATCCTCGACGCGCAGTTACGCCCGGTGCCGCTTGGCGTCGCCGGCGAGCTGTATATCGGCGGTGACTTGCTGGCGCGCGGTTATCACCAGCGGCCGGGGCTGACCGCCGAGCGGTTCGTCGCCGATCCCTTCGGTGAGCCGGGCGCGCGTCTGTATCGCAGTGGCGATCTGGTACGTGGGCGCGCCGATGGCGTCGTCGAGTACGTGGGGCGTATCGACCATCAGGTGAAGATCCGTGGTTTCCGCATCGAGCTGGGTGAGATCGAGGCGCGCCTGCAGGCGCATGCACAGGTGCGTGAAGCCGTGGTGGTGGCGCGTGAGGGCGGCAGCGGCAAGCAACTGATCGGCTATGTGGTCGGCGAGGTCGAGGGCGACGCGCTGCGCAGCTACCTGCGGGAGCAGCTACCGGACTATATGGTGCCGGCGCAGATTCTCCGGCTCGCGCGCATGCCGCTGTCACCGGCTGGCAAGATCGACCGTAAGGCGCTGCCGGAGCCGAACTGGCAGGGCGCGGGTTATGTGGCACCGCGCAATGAGGCCGAGCGCATCCTGGCCGAAATCTGGGCGCAGGTGCTGCAGGTCGAACAGGTCGGCATCCACGACAATTTCTTCGACCTGGGCGGGGATTCGATTCTCAGCCTGCAGGTGGTGTCGCGTGCGCGTCAGGCCGAGGGGCTTGGCCTGGAGCTGCGTCTGCGCGACCTGTTGCAGTACCAGAGCATTGCCGCCTTGCTGGAGCGTCCGCAGCAGGTCAGCGAACCCACGCCAACGCGGGTGACGGACATGGCCGAGGACGAAGACCACTTCGCCCTGTTGCCGATCCAGCAGTGGCTGTTCGACCAGCATCTGCCCGAGCCCGACCATTTCAACCAGGCCTTGCTGCTGGCCTGCCATCGACCGCTGGACGCCAGCCTGCTGGAGCAGGCGCTGCGCTTGCTGCTGGCCGAGCATGGCAGCCTGCGCCTGGCCTTCGCCAGGGGTGATGACGGTCAGTGGCGGCAGCGTTATTGCCAGCTCGACGAACTGGGGCTGGAGGCCGACCCGTTGCTCTGGCATCGACAACCGGGCGATGCTGATGAGGCGCTGGCACTGGCCAACCGAGCACAGCGCAGCCTCGACATCGGCCAGGGTCGCTTGCTGCGGGCGGTCTACAGCGAGTTGGCCGATGGCAGTCGCCGCCTGTTGCTGGTGATCCATCACCTGGGTGTGGACGGCGTGTCCTGGCGGGTATTGCTGGAGGATCTGCAGCGGCTTTATGGGGCGCTGCAGCGCGGCGAAGCCCCGAGTCTGCCGCCGGCCTCCTGCAGCTATCGCCAGTGGGCGCACAGCTTGAATGCCTACTCCAGTCAGCCAAGCCTGCGCGAGGAACTGCCGTACTGGCTACAGCAGACTGCCAGCGAGGGGCTGGGCGAGCCGCCGCGTGACAACCCTCGTGGCCGGGCTCAGGTGGCGCTGCGTGAACAGATCAGCCTGCGCCTGGATCGAGCCGCTACCACGCGCCTGCTCAAAGTCGCGCCACAAGCCTATCGCACGCAGATCAACGACCTGCTGCTGGCCGCCCTCGGCCGCGCCCTGTGTGGCTGGAGCGAGCAGCGTGCGGTGCTGGTCGGGCTGGAAGGGCACGGTCGTGAGGATCTGTTCGACGGCCTCGATCACAGCCGCACCCTGGGCTGGTTCACCAGCCTGTTCCCAGTGCGCCTGGAGGCTGGCGAGGGTGATTATGGCCAGGCCATCACGGCGCTGCGCCAACGTCTGCGCACGGTACCGAACAAGGGCATCGGCTACGGTGTGCTGCGCTATCTGGCCGATGGCGAGACGCGCAGCAGGTTGGCGGCACGGGCGCAGTCACGAGTGACCTTCAACTACCTGGGCCAGCTCGACCAGAACGGCGATGGCGACGCCTTGTTCAGCCTGCTCGATGAGCGGCCAGGCGATGCCTATGCCGCGAGTGCGCCGCTGAACAACTGGCTGGAAATCGTCGGCCAGGTGCACGACGGCGAACTGGCGCTACGCTGCCTGTTCAGTCGGCGAGTATTCCGTCCCAGCAGCATCGAACGCTTCATGGCGCTGTACGAGGCGGAGTTGCTGGCAGTCATCGATCATTGTTGCGCGCAAGTCGCGCAGGAGGCCCTTGCGCTATGAGTGTTGCCCTTTCTAATGCGCCCGGCGAATTGCACCCGGAAATCGCCGCCTATCTCGATATGGTCGACGAAGGCCGACGGGCAGGGCGGCAGGCACCGCACGAACTGCCGGTGGCACAGGCGCGTGCGGAGTTCGAGGCAGCGTCGCGCAGTCTGCCGCCATTCGCGCCGGCCTGTGCCGTGGAGCCACTGTCACTGCCGGTGCGCCACGGTCAACTGGCCGCACGGCTGTATCGGCCGGCTCTGGCCAGCGCGACGTTGCCAGTGCTGATCTACCTGCACGGCGGCGGCTATTGCATCGGCAGCCTGGACTCGCATGATGCGGTCTGTCGGCAACTGACCGTCAGCGCGCAGTGCGCGGTGGTGGCGCTGGACTATCGCTTGGCGCCAGAGCATCCGTTTCCCGCTGCCCTGGAGGATGTGCGCGATGCCTGGGACTGGCTGCAAGAAGGCGGTTTGGCGCTGGGGTTGGATCCGGCACGAGTAGCCTTGGGAGGGGACAGCGCCGGTGCGACCATGGCCAGCGTGATTTGCGCTGAACTGGCGGCCACGCAGGGGGCCAAGCCTCGTGCGCAACTGCTGTTCTATCCGGCGGTGGACGCCCGCCAGGCCAGCGAATCCCACGAGTTGTTCGCCGAAGGCCACCTGCTGGAAAGCGCGACACTGGCCTGGTTCTACCAACACTACGTGCCACAGCCGGCGCAGCGTTGTGACTGGCGCTGCTCGCCGTTGCTGGCCGAGGGGCAATTGCGTGGCAGTGCGCCGGCGCTGCTGCTGATCGCCGAGTTCGACCCCTTGCTGGATGAGGGCTTGGCCTATGCCGAGCATCTGCGCGAGCAGGGTGTGGTCGTAGAGAGCCGGCTGTGCCGTGGCATGACCCATGATTTCCTGCGCATGGCCGGGCTGGTGTCGGAGGTGCAGGAGTATTACGCGCAGGCGGCAGCGTTTCTGCGGCGCTGCTGGTAGGGCGTATCGATCAACGAAAGGCTGGTGCGCGTTGCGCACCAGCCGTTGAAGGTTTACTAGCCGCGACGTTCGCGCTGCATCAGCCAGAGGAAGTACGGGCAGCCGATAAAGGCAGCCAGCAACCCGGCGGAAACCGGCCAGGGATAGGCCAGGTTGCGTCCCAGCCAGTCGGCCAGCAGCATGATCAGCGCGCCGGCACCCGCGCTCAGCAACAGCTGCGGCAGCGCACGGCGCACGCCAAGGTGGCGGGCGATATGCGGTGCGATCAGACCGACGAAGCTCAGAGGGCCGACCATCAGGGTGGATGCGGCCGTGAGCAGGGCAGCCAACAGCAGGATGGCCAGATGGCTGGCACGCAGGCGCAGGCCGAGCGCTGCCGCTGTACCGTTGCCCAACCCGAGCAGATCGAGTGGGCGTGCCAGCAGCATTGCAGCGGCGCCCAGCAGCACGGTCAGGGTCACGGCGGTCGTGGCAGCGGTGGCATCGACCTGATAGGTCGAGCCGGTCATCCAGCTCATCAGCGCGGTCATGCGCGGGTCGCCGCTGGCCATCAGCAGGGTGCTCAACGCGCCCATCAAGGTGGTCAGGCACACCCCGGTGAGCAGCAGACGCTCAGGGCTGAAGGCACTGCGCCAGGCGAACCAGAGCAGAGCCGCGAGGGTCAGCAGGGCACCCAGGCCGGCGGCCGGTAACATCAGCGCCTGCGGCTGCGGCACCAGCAGGAACAGCACCAGTACGCCCAGCGCCGCGCCGGAGCTGGCACCCAGCACTTCCGGGCTGGCCATCGGGTTACCGGTCAGGCGTTGCACCAGCAGCCCGGCCATGGCCAGCATGGCGCCGGCGGCCAGTGCACCGAACACGCGTGGCAAACGCCAGTGCAGCTCGCCGAACTCGGTCCACTGCCAGCCGTGTAGCCCTTTGGCCAAGAACACGGCGGGTATCAGCAGCATGATCAGCAGCCCGAAAACTAGCAGGATGGGCCGCCATGGATGCGCCGTTGGCTGCCCCAGGCTCGTTCTGTGCGGCTGGATACCGCCGCTGCGCTGGCGCGCCAGCAGCCACAGCAGCAGCGGCACGCTGAACACCGCTGTGAGGATGCCGGCCGGGACTTCGCCGACCAGGCGCGACAGCTCGCGTGCGCACTGATCGACCAGGCACAGCAGCGCGGCGCCGAGCAGAGGCGCCCACAGCAGCCGTTGGCGCAGGGTGCGAGCGCCGGTCATGCGCGCGATGGCAGGTGCGGCGAGGCCGACGAAGCCGATGATGCCGACCTCACTGGTGACGAAGGCACTCAGCGCCACCGCGATCAGCAGGCCGAAACCACGGGTGGCGCGCAGCGACACACCGATGCTGGCAGCGCTCTGGTCTTCCAGGCCGAGCGCGGCTAGTGGGCGAACCAGCAGCACCGCGAGCGTGGCGGCGACGGCCAGGCGTGGCGCCAGGTAGAGCACGCCGTCCCAGCCGCTCTGGTTGATCGAGCCGGCCTGCCATAGCAGCAGGTCGATCAGATAGTCGTGGTTGAACAGCACCAGCAGGGCGTTCAGCGCGTTGCAGTAGAGACTGATCACCATGCCGGCCAGGATGAAGCGCAGCGGTGACAACTGGCGCCCCCCGGCGAAGCTGAACAGGGCCAGCGTGGCCAGACCGGCACCAGCCAGGGTCACGGCTTCCAGGCCATGGATCAGCAAGGTCGGTGCCCAGATGGTGGTAACCGACAGGGCCAGGTTGGCACCGGCCGCGACGCCAAGGGTCACCGGCTCGGCCAGCGGGTTACGCAGAATCTGCTGGAACAGGGTGCCGGCCAGGCCGAGGGCGGCGCCGACCATGAGGCTGACCAGCAGGCGTGGCGCGAAGCTGAAATGCAGCAGTACCTGATTGGGGCTGTCCAGATCCGGTGACCACAACGCCTGCCACCATAGCTCGCGGGGCAGCAGCCCGTTTAGTCCGCGCCACATCAGCAGTGCCGCCAGCGTGGCGATGACCAGGGTGCAAAGCGCTGAACCCCGGCTGCGATTGATGCGTTGCACGGGTAGTCGCAGTGACTCAGCCATGTTGCACCTCCGATCTGTCCAGATAGTCGGCAATGCGCTCGGCCAGGCTCAGGTAAGAGGCCACGCCACCATAGGGATAGAATTTGCCCAGCGCATGCACCTGACTGCGGCGCACCGCCGGTAGGTTGTCCCACAGGGCGTTGGGTTGGCGCAGGCTCTGCAGGCGCGCCGAGGTGGTAGGGATTTCGATGTACAGCAGGTGCGCATCGGGCTGCTCGCTGAGGCGCTCTATGCCGGTGAGGCTAAAGCCCATGGCATTGCTCGGGCCACTCCAGGCGTTGCGCAGCCCCAGCCGCTGCAGCACGTCCTGCGCCATGCTGTGCTGGCCATAGACCGTGGCGTGGCGGCCATCCTGGTTGAGCACGGCGATGTACAGCGGTGGTTGTGGGCGCAGCGCCAAGCGAGCGCGCAGAGCGTCCAGGCGTTGCTCAGCCGTTTGCAGATAGACGGCGGCCTGCTCGCTCAGGTGCAGGCGCTCGGCCAACTGGCGCATGAAGGCGCTGGCGCTGTTCCAGACACCCTGAGTGGTGGGAAAGATGTTGACCACCTCGGTGGTTGCGATACCGCTCAGCGCCCGTAGCACACTGTTGGGCAGGGCATCGCTGAGGATCAACTGCGGATTCAACTGATGCAGCAGCTCGAGATTCGGCTCCCAGTAGGGGCCGATATCACGCACGGTCTGCGGCAACGGTGGGGCGGGCATGCGTCTGCGGTAGTAGCCGACATCGGAAATGGCCAGGGGCTCTACACCGAGGGTCAGCAGGGTTTCGGCCGCGGCCCAGTTGATGGCGACCACGCGCTGTAGCGGCTCTGCGCGCAGTGGCAAGCCACAGCCGAGGGCCAGGCCGCCGATGGCCATGGCCTGCAGCAGGTGGCGGCGTTTCAGGAGTCGGTGGGGGAGGGGCGTTGAGGCTGGCAAGTGTTTCTCCAGATATGCGCAAGGCTCCCGCAGGAGCCTGATCAGTCAGCATGCAAAAGCCCGGCACCGCCAATGGCGGTGCCGGGCTTTGCGTCTGGTTACCAGCTGTACTTGACGCTGGTCATCAGGTTGCGCTCCAGGCCTACGTAGCAACTGGTGGCGGCGTCACAGGTAGCGATGTAGTCCTCGTTCAACAGGTTTTGCGCGTATACGGCCAGCGTGACGTTTCGCGTCAGTCGGTAGCTGGCTGATGCGTCGAACAGGGTGTAGCTGTCGGCGCCGAAGGTGTTGGCGGGGTCGCCGTACATCGAGCCCACGTAACGAGCGCCGGCGCCAAGGGTCAGGCCCTGCAGTGAGCCATCGGTGAAGTTGTAGTTCACCCAGGCCGAAGTCATATGCTCCGGCACGTTGGCCGGGCGGTTGCCTTGATTGCCATCAAGGCTGCGGGTGATCTGTGCCTTGGTGTAGGTGTAGGAACCGAGAATGTCCCAGTGTTCATCCAGCTTGAGGCGAGCTTCAGCCTCGATGCCACGCGAGCGCTGCTCTCCTTCAGCGAAGGTCACCCCGGTGGAAGTGTTACGAGTCAGCGCATTGGTTTTGGTCAGGTCATAGGCGGCCAAGGTGAGCAGCAAATCGTCATGTGGCTGATATTTGACGCCGACTTCCCACTGGTTGGCCTCGCTAGGGTCGAAAGTGCCACCGCCAGGAGCTTGTCCGCTGTTGGGTGAGAACGATTCGGCGTAGCTGATATAGGGCGCCAGGCCGAAGTCGGTCAGGTAGGTCAGGCCGACGCGGCCAGTGAAGGCATCGTCCTTCTGGTTGGTCGAGGCGCCGATGTTGTTGTCGAAGTTGTTGCGCACGCGATCGTGACGGCCACCCAGGGTCAGCAACCAATGATCGTCGAAGTAGATCTGATCCTGGATGTAGGCACCGAGTTGTTCGATGGTTTGGTTGTAGTCGGCTTGGGTCAGCGAATTACCCGGGCCGGGCGTTGGAATCGGTTGACCATAGACTGGATTGTTCACGTTCAGCGGTGGAGTTTGGCCGCTGAAGCCCTGCGGTAGATTGCGATAGAACGTTACATCAGCGTCCTGCCAGCTGTAGTCGATGCCGGTGAGCAGGATGTGGCGGATAGAACCCGTGTTGAAGTCCGACTGCAATTGGTTGTCTACAGCGAAGGTATCCATATGCTGTTGACGGCGATCGGCAGTACGTATAACGGTGCCAGTATTTGTGACCAGTGCCGGCAGCAGGTTATTAAATGTCAGATCCACCTGGCCGTAACGCAGGTTCTGGCGGAACTCCAATGTATCGTTGAAACGATGGCGGAATTCGTAGCCCAGGTTGTACTGATCCTGGTCGAAACGGTTGAAGCTGTGATCGCCCAGCAGCGTATCGGTGGTGTGGCCGTTGGGCTTGGTGTAGACGAACAGGCTGCCGCCGTTGCGATCACGCAGGAAGTCGGTGAGCAGGGTCAGGCTGGTGTCTTCGTCCGGCGCCCAGGTGAAGGACGGTGCGATGTACTGGCGATCATCTTCCAGCTCATGGCCATCGTCGTACTCCAACTGCGTGTTGGCTTCGCGATACAGGCCGACAACGCGATAGAGGAACTGGTTCTGCTCGTCCAGCGCACCACCGACATCGAACTGGCCCTGGCGGCGATCATGGCTGCCTGCCAAGAGTTGTACTTCGTTGATCTGGTCGGCAGTGGGCTTCTTGCTCACCCGGTTGATTACGCCGCCGGCATCGCCTTGGCCAAACAGGGTGGAAGATGGGCCACGCAGCACGTCGACGCGCTCAAGTGAATAGGGCTCGCTGCGGAACATGGCGTAGTCGTTGGTCTGCTGGCGCAGGCCGTTGAGGTAGTCGCTGGTGCTCTGACCATTGAAGCCGCGGATGAACAGCCAGTCGTAGCCTTTGGGATCCAGGCCGTAGGTTTCCACCTTGACCCCAGGTACGTAACGCAGCGCCTCGGTAACGCTTTGGGCGCCCTGTGCCTCCATCTGCGCGCGGGTGATCACCGAGACCGATTGGGGAATTTCCACCAGGGGGGTATTGGTCTTGCTGGCCGTGTTGCTGGTCTTGGGCACGAAACTGCTCTGGCCTTCGATGCGGCCTTCGATCGTTTGTGCCGGCAAGGACACCGCCTGGTCATCAGTGCTGCTGGCAATCAGGCTGATGCGATTACCGTCAACCTGATAGCGCACGTTGGTGCCCTTGAGCAGGCTGTCCAGTGCCTGCAAGGGCTCCATTTCTCCACGCAGGGCAGGGCTGCGCAGGCTGGCAAGCTGGGCTGGATTGAAGAGTATTTGCAGGTTGGTCTGTGCCCCCAGGCTGGTCAGCGCCGATGCCAGCGGCTGCGCGGGCAGATCAATACTCACCGGTTCTGCCAGCAATGGCATGGAGGCACTGAGTGCCAGGCCGAATGCAGCAGCGCGCACCAGTCGGGCAAGGGGCGCGAGCGAAGTGTCGGGTTTGAAGAGTGAACGCGAAGAGTGCACTGCAGTACTCCTGATCGATGTGTAGTGTTGGTTTTAATTAGAATGATTTGCTTTAAGACGTTTGAGCGTAAAAAAACCGGAACGAAAATTTTTCGTCCCGGCTTCTTTTTGCGCGTCATGACATCGCTGAGCTTGCTGCGGCTGGCTCCGGCGTATGCTCTTTTATCGACACGATTCGCCCAGCTGCCATGTGCAACAGGCGGTCAGCGACGTGGAAGTAGCGGTCGTCGTGAGAAATGACGATCAGCGTACGGCCCTGAGCCCTTAGCTCCGGCAATAGCTCGGTGTAGAAAATGCGGCGGAACTCTGGATCCTGATCGGCCGCCCATTCATCGAACACCAGCACCGGGCGTTTCTCCAGCCAGGCCTGCACCAGCGCCAGGCGCTTGCGCTGGCCAGTGGATAGGTCGGTGGTGGAGTAATTGTGGTCATCCAGACTGACCTTGTGAGCGATCTCCAGCCGCTCCAGGTAGCGGTTGGCTTCGGCCGGTATGTCCTGGCTGCCCTTGAGCAGATCCTCGAAGAGGAAGTAGTCGGCGAAGATGGTGGTGAACAGTTGGCGGTAATCGTCTCTATTGGAGTCGGTGACGGGCTCGCCATTGAGCAGAAGTTCACCCCCTTTGGGGACGTAAAGGCCCAGCAGCAGCTTGATCAGTGTGGTCTTGCCACAACCGTTTTCGCCCGCGATGAAGAGAATCTCGCCGGGGCGGATATGCAAATCCACCGGGCCGACACCAAAACCCTCGCCGCCATCTTCGGTGGGGTAGCGGTAGTGCAGGCCGCGCAGTTCGATACCTTGCATCGGCGGGGCGCTGCGGCCGTCGTCGCGTAGCAGCAGGTTGGGTTCCGGTGAGGAGAAGCGCTGCGACAGCTCGGCGATACGGCGGAAGGCCACCTGAGCGCGGCTGACGATGGGCAACTGGCCGACCAGATGCTCTAGTGGCCCCTTCATGTACAGCAGCACCAGGATGAAGCCGCTCAGCGTCGCCTTGTCGGTACTGGGCCAGAAGCTCTGGTAGGCCAGAGCCACGCCGATGACGATGAAGAACAGGGTCGAGCCGAAACCCTTGGCGATCACGAACAGGTTGATCGAGCGAATCTGAATGTCGCAGATCCGCTCGGCTGTGCCCTGCAGGCGCTCGCTGTAGTGCTGGAAGCGGCGCGGACGGCTGATGCGCAGTTCCTTGGCGCCTTCGGCCATGGCGCGGTAGTGCTTCTGCAGGTCGTCCTCAGCGTCACGGGCCTGGAAGAAACCGCGGATGCCCTTGCTGCGCGCCACGTACTGGATGGCGCTGCCAATGACGATCGCCAGGGCAGTGGTGAGGAACATGGGCAGCGAAAGCGAGGCCAGGTAGCCCAGGCAGCCCAGGGTGACGGTCAGTGACACCGCCAGTGGGGCGAAGGCGAAAGCGAAGTCGCTGATGGTGTCGATGTCATGGGTCAGCACCGGAATCAGGCGGTGGCTGCGGTAGCGCTCGATCTGGTCGATCGGTGCCGAGATGATCTTGCTGCCCAGATCCTTGCGCAGCCTGGCGATGACGTGTTGGCCGACATAGTTGGTGCCGATGTCGGAGATGATCGAGCCGACCAGCGCCATCAGGCACAAGCCGGCGAAGCCCAGTAGCAGGGCGCTCTGCATGCCTTCGTCAGAGTGCAGGCTGTAGTTGATGGTGGCCAGAAGCGCCGTAATGCTGGCACCACCAAGAATGCCCAGCAGGGTGGCGGCGGCGAGTTGCGGTGCGAACGGGCGTAACAGCCGGAAGAGTTCGCGGAACGTACTTTGCGGAGGTGTCTGCATCATCCAGTCCTGAGGCTCGGCGCAGGGCTGCGCCGGAAAACGAGGCGACGCGGTTGCAATCGAAATGACTGCAAAGCCGAATCGTTCTTGTTAAGACGAATGAGGCAGGAGAAAACTCAACGAAAACCCGCGATCGGACTGGCAGTGCTGATTTCGTTTCGGGTGCAGGCGAGATCGCTACGTGACACACCCCCCTTTAGAGCGAGGCGTAGCGGCTCTTCAGCACCAGTGCGCCGTCATCGTGACGCTTCAGTTCGATGGGCAGTACGGTCGGTAACGATTCGATCAGCGCTTTGAGGTCATCGGTGCTATAGATCCCCCCGATACGCAGGTTGCCACTGGCGGCGTCGCCCAGGCGTACCGGTCGTTCGAGATAGCGGTTGATCAGAGGCAGGGCGACGTTGAGTGACAGGTCATCCAGCACCAGTTTGCCTTCGATCCAGGCAATGGCGCTGGCGGTACTCGCCTGTTCCACGTCGATCTGGTTGCTGCCTTGGCGGTAGCGCGCCTGCATGCCGGGCGAAAGCTGCGCCTGGCTACCCTGGACGCCACTCGGTGGGCTGACCACCACGGCGCCTTCGAGCAGGCTGACCAGCATCTGCTGGTCGTCTGTCCAGACGTTGAAGCGGGTGCCGGTGACGCGAACCTGGCCATTGTCGGTCAGTACGCTAAAGGGATGTGCGCTGTCGTGGGCAACCTCGAAGTAGCCTTCGCCGCCGCTATTGAGCCAGGCACTGCGGCGATCGCGGAAGCTGGCGAAGACCAGCCAGCTATTGCTGTTCAGTTGCACGTGCGAGCCGTCTGCCAGCATGACCTGGCGTGGGGTCTCCTGCGCTGCGTAGTAGCCGGCCTGCGCTGGCAGCAGGCCGGCCGACCAGCCGCCCAGCCAGATGGTCACCGCTCCCAGCATGGCGGCAGTGGCCATTCTGGCGGCGCGCCAGCGTTTGTGCTGACGACGGGGGCGGGCGGTTGCGTGTCGAGGCGCAGGTACATGCGTCGGGCGCAAGTGATCGGCCAGGTGCCAGATCCCCAGCATGGCGTCGTACTCGTGCTGATGGCTGGGGGCAGCGGCTATCCAGCGAGCGAAAGCCTGGCGCTCCTCGGCCGTGCAGTCCGCATCATGCAGGCGCGTGCACCAATGCGCCGCCTCGATGCTGACGCGTTCGTCTTCGTCGCTGGATTGCTGCTCGATCATTCGGGCGTTCCGAGGTTTTGCAAGGCTTTCATTTGCATAAAATGCGAGTGATTATAAGTATCGCTGAGCCGGGCTGTCAGCAAGTGTCTGTTGCCGTGACACATCAGGAACCTGCGCGGGGCAGTTCCTCCAGGGATTTAGAGAGCGTTGTGATTCAGCATTACCAAGAATTGATCCGCTACCTCAATCGCACGCTGGGTGATCGCCAGGCGGCTGCGGATCTGGCTCAGGAGAGCTTCTTGCGGCTGCTCGAGCGAAAGACCATGGATGTCATCGAGCAGCCGCGCGCCTTTCTCTTTCGTACCGCCATCAACCTGAGTGTTGACCGGCACCGCAGTGCGCTGGTGCGTGCCGCTGAGCCGCTCGAATCACTCGGGCACGATGAGCTCGACGACGCGTGTGACCCACAGGCTCAGGCCAGCCAGGCACAGCAACTGGGCCTGTTGAAGCGCGCATTGGATGAACTACCACCGGTTTGTCGTCAGGCGTTTCTGTTGCGCAAGATGGAAGGCTGTTCTCATGCCGAGATCGCCGAGCGCATGGGCATCTCTCGCGACATGGTGGAGAAGCACATCGTCAACGCCATGAAACATTGCCGCACGCGTCTGCGTCATTGGGCGGGGTGAGACCCGAGTGTCGATCTAGTATCAATAATGAGAATGATTATAAATTTCTGAGTGCCTGCCTCGTCTTTTCTTCAAGACCGCAGCCTCACGCCTTCAGGCCGAGCAAGCGGACTCTCCCAGACAGGCCCATGGCTTGTTCGTGGCAAACGGCTAAAGGACACAGGCATCATGACTCAGTTGATCGTTCCGACCTACGACGTGCTCGGCATCGGCTTCGGCCCCTCCAACCTGGCACTGGCCATCGCCCTGCAGGAGCAGGCTGAACGTGAGGGGCGTGCTTACCACGCGCTGTTCCTCGATCGGCAGCAGGATTACCGCTGGCATGGCAATACCCTGGTGAGCCAGAGTGAACTGCAGATTTCCTTCCTCAAGGATCTGGTGACCCTGCGCAATCCCACCAGCCCCTACAGCTTCGTCAATTACCTGCATGCGCAGGGGCGCCTGGTCGATTTCATCAATCTCGGTACCTTCTATCCGTGCCGGCTGGAGTACAACGACTACCTGCGCTGGGTCGGCCAGCAATTTGCCGATCAGTGCGCTTACGGCGAGACGGTGATCCGCGTCGAGCCGGTGCAGGGTGCCCTGGGCATTGATCAGCTGCGGGTGATCTCCCGCGACAGCCAGGGCAGCGAACGCTTCCGGCTCGCTCGTTCCATCGTCCTCAGCACCGGCGGCACGCCGCGGATTCCCTCGGCCTTCTCTCATCTGCGTGATGACGCCCGCGTATTCCATCACGCCCAGTACCTGGAGCGCATGGCCAGCCAGGCCTGCACTCGCCACGAGCCAATGCGCATCGCCGTGGTTGGCGGTGGGCAGAGCGCGGCGGAGGCTTTCATCGACCTCAACGACAGTTACCCCTCGGTGCAGGTGGACATGATCCTGCGCGCGGCAGTGCTCAAGCCGGCTGACGACAGCCCATTCGTCAACGAGATATTCACCCCCGATTACACCGACCTGGTATTCAACGAGCCTGAGGCCGAGCGTGAAAAGCTGATTCAGGAGTACCACAACACCAATTATTCGGTGGTCGATCTGGATCTGATCGAGCGTATCTACGGCATCTTCTACCGGCAGAAGGTGGCCAAGCAGGCACGTCATGGCTTCCTGTGCCGGCGCACGGTGGAAAGCGCGCGTGCCAGTGATGCGGGCATCGAGCTGGCGCTGCGCGACAGCGCCACCGGCAGTGTAGAGAGCAAGCGCTACGATGCGGTGATCCTCGCCACCGGCTACGAGCGCAACTCGCACCGCGAATTGCTGGCGCCTCTGCAGCAGTATCTGGGTGACTTCCGCGTCGAGCGCGACTACCGCGTGCGTGCCGATGCGCGCCTGCGGGCGGGTATCTATCTGCAAGGCTTCAGCCAGAGCAGTCACGGGCTGAGCGATACCCTGCTGTCGGTATTGCCGATGCGTGCACAGGAGATATCTCAATCCCTGTTCGAGCACTTGCCGGCGGCGATTTCGACTCCGACTCGGGCGCTGGAAAGTGCCTGAGTTGATTCGACTAAATATTTCCATCTGCCATTCGTCTTGAGGTTTTCGAGGTGATATCCATGCCCGGTGTTTCTCTGCCCTTGCCCGATGGACGCACGCTGCTGGTCGAAGGTGGCGCCCATGCGCTGACCCTCCTGCTGGATGGGCAACCGCTGCTGCGTGCCGAGCTTCAGGACGAGGTCTGGTGGCTGCAGGCACACGATATGCCGCTTGCAGTCTGGGCGTTTGCCTACCAGGGGTTCGCCATCGATCCAGGTTGCCAGCGCCTGTTGCTGAAGCTGGACGATTGCCCCGCTGAGTTGGTGCAGGCGGGGCTGCTCAGTCCTGAGGCGGGTGGCCTCTGGCAGGTGCAGCGTTCGATGTTCTGGCAATTGCCGATGCCCTGGCGACGCGGGGCTGCCAGCGAGAACTACCCGCAGCGTTTCGTGCTCAGCGAGGGGCGGCGTCACCCGCAGCGGCCGCCGAAGCCCGATGGCGAACTGTATCGTCGCTTCGACAGGCGCCTGGGCAGCTGGATCTCGCTACGTACACTGGATATCGAGGCTGATCTGGAGCGCTTCAGTCGCTGGCAGAACCATCCTCGGGTGGCCGAGTTCTGGCAGGAGCAGGGCAGCCTCGAGCAGCACCGCGAATACCTGGAGCGGCTGGCGGGCGATCCGCATGTGTTGACCCTGATCGGGTGTTTTGACGATCAGCCGTTCGCCTATTTCGAGGCTTACTGGGCCAAGGAGGATCGCATTGCGCCTTTCTATGCGGTCGATGACTACGATCGAGGTATCCACATGTTGGTTGGCGAAGAGGATCATCGCGGGCCGCACAAGGTGGAAGGCTGGCTATCGGCTCTGGTGCATTATCTGTTTCTGGATGAACCTCGCACCCAGCGTATCGTCGCCGAGCCGCGCGCCGATAATCAGCGCATGATCGGCCACATGCAGCGCCTGGGCTTCTGGCAGGAAAAGGAATTCGACTTCCCGCACAAGCGCGCCGCATTGATGATGCAGAGTCGCGAGCGCTTCTTCGACCGATGCCGAGTGTGCTGAGTCGTTTCTTCCGAACTCGCAGGGGGTGGCGATGATCGCTGCCCTTGCGCCGCTGTTCTTTGGCGAGTTCGCGAGTTATCGCGACGTCCTGGCCACCTTCGATGACCCGCGTCCGTCGTTGCCGGTACGGCAACTCCTGCAAACGGCCCAGCTCGACGAGGTCTTGCAGCGCTTCGACCCCTTGCACGCTGGCCAGGATCGTCGGGCACTGGCCTCGCAGTGGTCCAAACACTATCTGGTTCGACTGATTCCGCCGGTGGTCGCCGCCGCGCTGGTGTTGGGGCGGCGGCTGCCTCTGACGTTCGATACGGTCGAGGTGGTGCTGGACGAGCTGGGACTGCCGCAGGCCTTCAAGTTATCCGGCGATGGCGAGCTGTTTGCCGAGCAACCATCCGATGCCTTCCAGCGCTTCGCCGAACTGATCGATCATCTGCAGGCGTTTACCCAGATACTGGCCAAGGAGGCGCGGCTGTCACCCAAGGTGCTCTGGAGCAACGCCGGCAATTACCTGGAGTGGTTCGTCGGTGAAATGGGCAAGGTCTTGCCCCCCTCGCTATTGCTTCACGGCCACGAACTGATGGAGCGGGAGCGAAGCGCTGATGGCGTTCGCAACCCCCTGTTCAGGCCGGTTCGGTATGTGCAGGTTAGCCAGGCAGTGCGCCCCGACGGCCTCTGGCGTCAACGCAGGGTGTGTTGCATTCGTTACCGCCTGGACAGCCTCGCGCATTGCGATAACTGTCCCTTGCTCGATCAGCCTCTGCCTCTTACCGGCGATCTGTAGCGCTTGCTCAGTGCAGGTAGCTGATCGGCGAGCCGTCCACTGGATTGGCCATCACGCCCATGGGGAGGCCGTAGATACGCGCCAGGGTCTCACCGTGCATCAGCTCGGCTGGGCTGCCCTGAGCCAGTAGGTGGCCGCTGTGCAAGGCCAGCAGCTCGTCGCAGTAGCGCGCGGCCATATTGATGTCATGCAGCACCACCAGGACGCCGAGGCCCAGTTCGCGACTGAGATCACTGACGCGTGAAAGGATTTCGACCTGATGGGCGATGTCCAGCGCCGAGGTGGGCTCATCGAGCAGCAGGTAGCGGGTGTTCTGTGCCAGCAGCATGGCCAACCAGACGCGCTGGCGCTCGCCGCCGGAGAGCTGATCGACCAGGCGTTCGGCAAACGTGCTGGTATCGGTCAGCTCCATGGCGCGCTGGATCTGTGCACGATCCTCATCGCCAAAGCGACCGAGCGCGCCATGCCAGGGGTAACGACCGAAGCCCACCAGCTCACGCACGGTCAGGCCGTCGGTATGGGGTAATTGCTGAGGCAGGTAGGCGACCTGCTGAGCGAAGTCGCGTTGACCCCAGGCGGCCAAGGCTTTTCCGTTGAGCCGAATGTTGCCACCGCTGGGCTGCTGTTGGCGTGCCAGCAGTTTGATGAGGGTGGATTTGCCCGAGCCGTTGTGACCGATCAGGCCTACCATCTGCCCGGGGGCAATGCGCAGGTTCAGGGGATGCAGCAAAGTGCGCTCAGGAATGCTGAAGCTGACGCTTTCCAATTCGAACATGGGGCCATCCGCGGCAGTGGGTGTTGATAAGGCCGCCAATCTAATTCAAACGCTAATCGTTATCAATTTTGCTGTGTGTCTCCGCGGCCTTCACGCATCTGGCCCGGAGCGAAAGCATGCTCTCGCCCAGGCCTTCAGCTTATGGCTGTACCGTTCAGATTTTTCGCTGTTGCTCCGCCAGGCAGGCCGCCGCAGTGAACAGGGCGTCGGTGGAGGAGTTCAGCGCGGTTTCCGCCGAGTCCTGAACGATGCCGATGATGAAGCCGATGGCTACTACCTGCATGGCCACGTCGTTGGGGATGCCGAACAGGCTGCAGGCCAGCGGGATCAGCAGCAGTGAGCCACCTGCCACGCCCGAGGCGCCGCAGGCACTGATAGAGGCCAGCACACTGAGCAGCAGGGCGGTGGGCAGGTCGACCGCGATGTTCAGGGTGTGCACGGCCGCCAGGGTCAGCACGCTGATGGTGATGGCGGCGCCGGCCATGTTGATGGTCGCACCCAGCGGGATGGAGACCGAGTAGGTTTCCTCATGCAGGCCGAGGCGCTGGCACAGTTGCAGGTTGACCGGAATGTTGGCCGCCGAGCTGCGGGTGAAGAAGGCGGTCAGGCCGCTTTCGCGCAGGCAGGTGAAGACCAGCGGGTAGGGGTTGCGGCGAATCTTCCAGTACACCAGCGCCGGGTTGACCACCAGCGCCACCAGCAGCATGCAGCCCACCAGCACCATCAGCAGATGCAGGTAGCCGAGCAGTGCGTCGAGGCCCGAGGTGGCCAGGGTGGCGGCCACCAGGCCGAAGATGCCCAGCGGAGCGAAGCGGATCACCAGTTTGACGATGGCGGTCACGCCATGCGACAGGTCGCCCAGTAGTTGCTTGCTCCCGCTGCTGGCGTGGCGGAAGGCGAGGCCCAGGCCGATGGCCCAGGCCAGGATGCCGATGAAATTGCCCTTGAGCAGGGCGTTGACCGGGTTGTCGACGATGTTCATCAGCAGCGTCTTGAGCACTTCACCGATACCGCCGGGCGGTGTCAGTTCGCCGGCCTGGCTGCTCAGCACCAACGCCGAAGGAAACAGAAAGCTTGCCGCCACGGCGACCAGGGCGGCGCTGAACGTGCCGATCAGGTACAGCATGAGGATCGGGCGGATATGCGTCTGCTGGCCTTGCTGGTGATTGGCGATGGACGCCATGACCAGAATGAAGACCAGCACCGGAGCAACTGCCTTCAGGGCCGAAACGAAGACATCGCCGATGAAGCCGACGGACAGTGCGGTCTGTGGGGCGATGACGGCGAGGGCGATACCTGCGAGCAGGCCGATGATGATCTGCGTCACCAGGCTGGTGCGGTTGAGGAACTGCAGGGCAGGGGGCATGGCTTGGGACATCGCGTGGGTCTCTGGTTGCTGGGCGCGTTGCAAGTGGCGTCTCGCCTGGTTCGAGAGGGTTTTCAGCGGAGCCGGCAGAAGGCAGCCGAAAAATAGCGCGCGACTCTAGCACAGACCTGAGTAGCGGCATTGACGCAGAACGGGGATGGGCGAAGGGCTGTAACCTGCTGTCGCATCGATGCAAACCACAGCGTCTTCTGTGGTCGCTACGCAGGGACAAGAGACCGGTAAAGCGGCTGCCGCGCATGTCACTGGGTAAATTGTCAAAATGCGAAAGCTGGCTTTTGCAACTCGAGATTCATGCCTCTGCAGATCCTGTTTATGGTGACCTCGCAAGCCCATACCAATAATCACGCATCAGTGTGAAACCTCTGCCGGAGCGCATGCCCCCACGCGCTCCGGCTCTTGCAAACCTGCCCCCAAGAATGCCCATTCATAAGGAATTCCCATGCTCGGACATGTCTGCAAGCAAGGGCGGCAGGTGCTATGCGCAGCGACATTGGTCGCTGTTGGCGCCCTTACCACCGCTCAACTCGCTACGGCTGCAAGCGTCATCACACCCGGTACCTTCAACGTCGCGATGGAAATCAACTACCCGCCGTTCGAGTCCTGGGAGAACGGCAAGGTGGTCGGCTTCGACGCCGAACTCAGCGAGGCCATCGCCCGGCATATGAAGGTGGAGGTAGGTTTCCAGGATACCAAGTTCGCCAACCTCATCCTCGGCCTCAACGGCGGCAAGTTCGACGCGACGATCTCGGCGCTCTACATCACCCCGCCGCGTCTGGTTCAGGCAGACGCCATTCCCTACGCACGCAGCGGCGCCTTCATCCTGGTCGGCAAGGACAATCCGGTACAGCCCGAAGACGAAAAAGCCCTGTGCGGTCTGAAGGTGGGCTTGCAGCAGGGGACTTCATGGGTCACGCCCATCCGCGAGCTGTCCGACAGCCACTGCGTCGCCAACGGCAAGGAGCCGATCGTGGTCAGCGAATTCCCGACTGCGCCGGAAGCCTCTCAGGCTCTGTTGTCGAAGAACATCGACGCGCAGATCGAGATCGCCGGAACCGCCAGGATGTTCGCCGAGCGCTCGCGCGGCCGTCTGGTGGTCAGCTCGCCGCGCATGATCTACATGCAAACCCTCGGCATCTTCACCCGCAAGGGCAATGACGCCCTGCAGGCGCAACTGCGCCAGGCGCTGGCGGCGATGCGCGAAAGCGGCGAATACCAGGCGCTGATCGACAAGTACCAGCTCGAAGGCGTGACGCCTGACTGATGCATCGCTCCCTTTCTCGATCCGCCCGATGATGCAGGTACTCCATGACGTTCGACTGGTCTTACTTTCTATCCCTGTTCACCCTTCGCGATTTCTGGAGTGCCTGCGTCACCGTCATCGTGCTCAGCAGCGCGGCCTGGGGGCTGGGGCTCTGCCTCGGCTTCCTGCTTGCCTGTGCGCGGATGTCGGCGCGGCGCGGCCTTAGCCTACCGGCGCGGCTGTACATCTGGTTCTTCCGCAGTATTCCGCTGCTGGTACTGCTGGTATTCGTCTACAACCTGCCGCAGCTATTTCCGCAGACTGGTGCGTGGTTGGGCGATCCGTTCACGGCCGGTCTGATCGGCCTGGTGGCCACCGAAGCGGCCTACATGGCCGAGATCCATCGCGGCGGTTTGCTCTCGGTTGCCGTCGGGCAGCGGGAAGCAGGGCACGCGCTGGGTTTTTCCTACTGGACCACCTTGCGGCTGGTGGTGGTGCAGCAGGCGTTTCGTATCTCGCTGCCGACCCTGGTCAACGAGTATGTGACCATCGTCAAGCTCAGTTCGCTGGTCTCTGTGATCTCGCTCCCCGAGCTGTTGATGACCGGCCAGCGTCTCTATTCGCAGAACTTCCTGGTGTTGGAAACCCTGGCAGCGGTGGCCGTCTACTACGTGCTGATCGTCACGCTGTTCGGCTGGGGCTTCGCGCGCCTGGAGCGTTACCTCGACCTTGGGCGTCGTGCCGTGGCGCCGCTCGACGATGCAACCTGTCAGGCATTGAGAAATACCGCGCAAAGCTTGCCAAGGGCAGAGCATACCGCGCAGCCCGGGGCGCCCAAGGCATTGCGCCTGCGCAACCTGCACAAGGCGTACGGGCGCCAGCGCGTGCTCGCCGGTATCGATCTGGAGATTGCCGCTGGCCAGGTGGTGAGCATCATCGGTCCATCGGGCTCGGGTAAGACCTCATTGATCCGCACCATCAATGCGCTGGAGCGGATCGATCAAGGCGAGATCGTGCTGTTCGACATGCCTTACATCACCGCCGACAGTTCACCGACGGCGCCCCAGGTGCGGCAGGGCATCCGCCGGGTTGGCATGGTGTTCCAGAATTTCCAGCTTTTCCCCCACCTGACGCTGCTGGAGAACATCACCCTGGCGCCGCTGCGTCATCGGCTGGATACACCGGACATGGCGCGGCGCAACGCGCTGGCACTGCTGGACAAGGTCGGTCTGCTGAGTCACGCCCATCATTATCCGCAGCAGTTGTCCGGCGGGCAGCAGCAACGCGTGGCTATCGCTCGTGCGCTGGCGATGAGGCCGGACATCCTGCTGTTCGACGAACCGACCTCGGCCCTCGACCCAGAGCTGGTGGTGGATGTGCTCAACGTCATCCGCGACCTCGCGCGTGAGGGCATGACCATGCTCGTGGTGACCCATGAGATGGATTTCGCCCTGTCTACCTCCGATCGCATCGTTTTCATGGAGCAAGGACGCATTCAGCTCGATGCCTCTCCTCTACAGATTCTGCGCGGCGCATCGGATAGCTCCTCGGCTGTCCAGCGCGTACGCCGCTTCATGAAACTCGACGAGCGTGCGAGTAGCGCCGACCTGTCACCGGTTGCCTGAGCAACCGGCCCCTAAAGCCCATTCACGTCTGGAGCCCTTTCCCATGTCCCATCCCTTTCCCCAGCCACTCGATGCCTACGAGGTGCCGCGCTTCGCGGGCCTGCCGACTTTCATGCGCCTGCCAGCGTTCGAAGACCCCGCCCAGGTGCAGATCGCGCTGCTGGGCATTCCCTGGGACGGCGGCACGACCAACCGTGCCGGCGCTCGTCATGGCCCGCGTGAAGTACGCAACATGTCCAGCCTCATCCGTCGTGTGCACCCGGTCACCGGGCTGTCGCCCTATGATCGGGTACGGGTGGGGGATGTGGGCGATGCACCGGTCAATCCGATCGATCTGCTGGATGCGCTGACGCGTATCGAGGGGTTTCTTGCCGCCGTTCACGCCGCAGGTGCCGTACCGCTATCCGTGGGCGGCGATCACCTGATGACGTTACCGGTGTTCCGTGCCATCGCCCGGCAGCGCCCCATCGGCATGGTGCATTTCGATGCGCACTCCGATACCAATGACCGCTACTTCGGTGACAACCTCTACACCCATGGCACGCCGTTTCGCCGTGCGGTCGAGGAGGGGCTGCTCGACCCACGGCGTACCGTGCAGATCGGTATTCGCGGCTCCCAGGCGTCGGCCAGTGACACGGATTTTGCCAAGGAGGTGGGCATTCGCATCATCACCATGGAGGAGTTCGCCGACATCGGTGTCGAAGCCACACTGCGCGAAGCCCGGCGGATCGTCGGCAACGAGCCAACCTACGTCAGTTTCGACGTCGACGTGCTCGATCCGGCCTTTGCACCCGGCACCGGTACGCCGGAGATTGGCGGCATGACGACCTTGCAGGCCCAGCAACTGATTCGTGGCCTGCGCGGTTTGAACCTGATCGGCGCGGATGTGGTGGAGGTGGCGCCCCCCTTCGACGTGGGAGGTTGCACGGCGCTGGTGGGCGCGACGATGCTGTTCGAGCTGCTGTGTATCGTGGCTGAGTCGGTAGCCGAGCGGGCACTCTCGCAGGCCAAATGAGGCACAATTCTCGCTTCGCCATTGAACGGACGGGGCAAACGCGATGCGAGGCAATCTGAGCGACATTGACTTGCGCATGCTGCGCACGTTCTGCGTCATCGTCGAGGCGGGCGGTTTTACCGCCGCCCAGGCTCGTCTGAATCTCGGCCTGCCGCGCCTCAGCGTGATCGTGCGCGATCTGGAAGTACGTCTCGGCTATTCGTTGTGCAAACGCGGCAAGTCCGGATTCCAGTTGACGGAGCAGGGGCAGGAAACCTACGCCGCGGCGCAGGAGTTGTTCGCCAGCGTCTCCCACTTTCAGGATCGCACCACCTCGCTCAGTCAGCGCCCGCGGGAAACCCTGATGATTGGCGCGGTCGACGCCCTGACCAGCTTCGAGGCATTTCCGCTGGTACCGGCAATCAGCGCGTTTCGCCGAGCCACGCCTGAGATCGGTATCGAGCTGCACATCATGCGCCCCGACGAGCTTGAGCAGGCAGTGCTCGATGAGCGGCTCGAACTGGCCGTGGGGGCGTTTCATCACCATCTCTCCGGGCTCAACTACGCACCGCTATGCCATGAGCGCAACGTGCTCTATTGCAGCGATGCGCATCCATTCTTCGCCATGGCCGACGAGCGCCTGAACGTCGATGTTCTCAGCGAGGCCGTCTATGTCGACCGTGGTTACTTGAGCGAAAGTCGGCGGCCGCACCAGTTACGCTTTCAGCATTTCGTCAATGCCTACACCATGGAGGCCACGGCGCTGCTGGTTTTCTCTGGTACCTACATCGGCTATCTGCCCACGCACTACGCCCAGCCCTGGGTCGCGCGCGGGCGCTTGCGGCCGATACGGCCGGAGAGCCTGTCCTTCGATGCGCAGTTCGAGTGCATTGTGCGTCAGGGGTTGGAGCAGAAACCGGGTGTGAGCCGCCTGCTGCAACTGTTGCAGGCGTGCAGCGAAAGCTTCGCCCCGCCGGGATGAGCGCGCGTTGCCACGCCTGACTCTGTTCATCGCATCCCCAGATGACTGGGGTTGTTGCCCTTGCGACGCGAGCCGCGTTAGTGCGCCAGAAGGCACCCAGCAAGGTAGCGCCTGGCAGGCCGCGCCGGTATGAGGTGTCGCTCGATGTTGCCCGGGCCTTTTCTGGCGTGAGCCGCAGTGGCTGAGTCGAGCGGAAATGAGTTGGAAGCGCCGGATGAAAGGCCGCTACTCATGTACCATGCATGACGTCATAGAGCATCTGAAGCCGAGTGATCTGCCCGTCGAACTGTTCGGGCCTGAACCCATCGAAGTTCAGAATCTCTGCTATGCCACGCTGGGGGCATCCCCACCGTTTCACGATGTTCCGCTGTACTGGGCGTGAGCTACTGGCCACGCTACGCAAAAGGAGTTCTACCCACTGTGCGCCTGATCTGGAAATCCTTCCGTTCGCTGTATTTCGCCACCTTGCTGATGCTGCTTGGCTCCGGCCTGCTCAGCACCTATCTGGCCTTGCGCCTGGCTGACACGGTGGACGGCTTGTGGGTCGGTGCGTTGATGGCAGCCAACTATTTCGGCCTGGTGCTGGGCGGCAAACTGGGGCACAGGTTGATCGCGCGTGTCGGCCATATTCGTGCTTATGTGGCCTGCGCCGGCGTGGTGACGGCTGCGGTGCTGGGCCATGGTCTGGTCGAGTGGTTACCGTTCTGGCTGCTGCTGCGCATGCTGGTTGGCCTGGGCATGATGTGCCAGTACATGGTGATCGAAAGCTGGCTCAACGAGCAGGCTGACGCCAGCCAGCGAGGGCTGGTTTTCAGCGGCTACATGGCGGCGTCCTATCTGGGGTTGATCCTGGGGCAACTGGCGCTGGTGATCCATCCGACGCTGGGGCTGGAACTGCTGATGCTGGTGGCGCTGTGCTTTGCGCTGTGCCTGGTGCCGGTGGCGCTGACTCGCCGCCTGCACCCGGCGCCTCTGTATCCGGCGCCGCTGGAGCTGCGCTTTTTCATCAAGCGAGTGCCCTTGTCGCTGACCACCGTCATGGTGGCGGGGCTGCTGATTGGCTCGTTCTACGGCCTGGCACCGTTGTACGCGACGCGTATCGGGTTGAGCACCGAGCAGGTGGGTATGTTCATGGGCAGCTGCATTCTCGCCGGTCTGCTGGTGCAGTGGCCGTTGGGCTGGCTGTCCGACCGACGTGATCGTGTGCGCCTGATTCGCGGCTGCGCGGTGCTGCTGCTGATTGCCGCCGCGCCGCTCGCCGCGCTACCGGAGGTGTTTCTCGGCCTGCTGATCGGTATTGGCTTTCTCGTCAGCCTGATGCAGTTCAGTCTTTATCCGCTTGCGGTTGCACTGGCCAACGACCATGTGGAGCCCGAGCGTCGGGTGTCACTGACGGCCATGCTGCTGGTGACGTTCGGGGTGGGAGCCTGCATCGGGCCATTGCTGACCGGGCTGCTGATGCGTTTCTACGGCGCCAATATGCTCTACGCCTTCGTCTGTTTCTGCGCGTTGATCCTGATATGGCGAATTCGTCCTGAAGTGGTCACTCACCTGCATCAGGTCGATGACGCGCCGCTGCAGCACATGGCGATGCCGGGCAACGTGGCCAGCTCGCCGCTGGTCGCGGCGCTGGATCCACGGGTCGATGAGCAGACCGTACAGGAGCAGATGCAGGAACCGGCCGTAGCGATGGCGGCCGAGGCTGCGCAGAGCGAAGACCGCGAGCGCAGCGGCAACGCCGCCGGCTGAGGCGTGGGCGGTCAGTCGCTCTCGGTGCGCCGGGCCTCGCGCTGCAATTGGTAGACGAAACGTTCCACCTGGCGCTGTTCCAGACCGTTGATGCGGAAGAAGCGTGTGCCGACGAAGGTGGCATCGACTTTGGGTTCGTAGTGCACGTGACGCAGTTCCACGGCGGTGGTCATGGCGCCGAACGGCAATTGAGCGACCAGCCGTTCATGCACCTGGCCGTTCTGCAATTGCTGGCTAAGGTCGCCCGCGAAGCGCAGCTTGCAGCCAGTGGCGGAGATGTCGAGCAGATGTCCAGGCAGGGGTTCGCGTAGCTTGTCGCCAGAGAGGACGATCCTGACCAGATCGGTCTGCTTCAGCGTGGCGCGAAAGGCGCTGCGCCGCTGGTGGTAGATGACCTCGGTGGGGAGCGGGGCCCAGTAGCAGGGCGCGCCGTCGTGTTGCCCCAACTGGACGCTGTGCTCGCACTTCCAGGCTATCCGCACGCCATCGCGGAATGCTTCCACCGAAAAGCCTTCACCCTGTTTGAAAAAGCGTTCTCCATCCGAGGGAATCACTTCGTCCAGGGCGATACGCGACCGGTCACGGTCGATCTCCACGACATAGCTCTGAAAGCGTTGGTTGCGTTCGTGAAACTGGATGATCAGGGGATCGTGATACTGCAGCAGTTGGCGTAGGGTCGCGATGATTTCCATCGGCGCCTTGAGCAACTTGGGGGGCTGAGGACCATTCTCCTCGTTGAACGCACTGGACACAGTTCGGAACTCTCCGAGTCTTCGACTACGACGGGCACTAGCATACTGGCTGGGTGCCCGCATATACCTGTGCTTTTATTGTTGGGTGCTCAGGCCTGGCTGAGCGGTCGGTGCTGCGCGATTCTAGCGGCACCGCCACGACTGTCATAGAGCCCTGGTGTTTCACCGCCGCGCAGGATACCCAGCAGGTTGCTGACAGTCGCCTTGTTGGCGCGAATCAGGCGGCCGTTGCGCAGGTTGGCGTCCTGGCAGCGTTGCAGCAGTGCAGACAGCTCTTCGCTGCGGGCGAGCAACTCGGCACCAATCGTGGAGCGAGCGGCTAGGGCGGTCAGTCCTTCGCGATCAGCGCTCAAGCCTGCAGAACGCAGCAACTGGCTACGTTCATTACCGTGCTGCTGGAGTTGAGCCAGGAGGGGGTGTTTGTCGCCCAGGAGCTTGTCAAGGCGAGTTAGATCGCGTTCACCGAGCGCCTGAAATTCGGCGTCGATCAGCTCAAGAAGGTGCTCGGCGGTGCCGATATCGGAAGTGAACAGGTGCAGCAGGGAAATATCGTGCATGGCGGGCTCTTGGGGGTCGGGCGTCCAACACCCCCAGCGCAGCCCTCAGGACTAGCGCTGGGATTCGAAGTCGAGCAGTTTCTGGGCGACGCGCTTGCTGTCGACCTGGTAGCTGCCATCGGCGATGGCTTGTTTCAGTTGATTCACTCGATCTTTGTTGACGATCGGCTGGTCACGCAGCTTCTCGCTGATCTTCTGCATTTGCTGTGCTTCATTGCTCAGCTGGACGGATTCACCGCTTTTGGCCGGGGTTTGCGCTTCTGTGCCCTTGGCGCTGGCAGATGCTGGAGTCGACTGTAGGGCCTCGTTGCGGTTGCCAGTCTGAGTCGAGCCGGTACGCCCCGCGTTGGCGGGCGTAGTGGCGTTGTTCAGCCGGTTGAAGTCGATGACCATGATGCAGAACCTCGGACGATATGGTGGACGCTTGCCAAGCTTTCGGCCGGTGCCGGAAAAACTTTAGAAAAAAGTCAGCGTCGTTTGACAGTGTAGAAAATCGCCAGCCTTTTGCGCTACAAGAAACATGCCTACATTGCGACCTCGACCTGTCCAGTTCCTGTCACTCTAGCTCTTATCACTCGCTGCGAGCGCAGATTCCGCACCTGGATCTGCTCGCCAGGAGCCCCATCGGAGAGGGCTTCACCGGGCATGCGTACGCTCACTCTACTGCTACGGGCACTGATAACCACTTGATCGCCCTTGCGAACCACTTCGACGATCTGCAGGTAGTTGGGGGCGAGTACTTGCTTGCTGGCCAGCTGACGCGTCAATTTTTTGCCGATGGCCTGATCGGGATCGGTGAGGAAGCCCTGATTGAGTTGACCGACATCTTGCTCTATCAAGCTAACATCCGATGCGCCTATTACGCTCATGCGCTGCATTGGGCGAGTGAGAATCAGAACCTCGCGATACAGGCGTACCTCGCCCGGCACGAAAACCGTCCAGGGCGTACTGCCGTCACAGCGCACCCGGGTTGTCACTCTGCCGATGGGGTGCGCTGGGCTTTCCAGGCGCACGCTCAGGGCTTGGTCGCATTCCGGCAGACGTAGGCGCGGGTCGAGTCGATTGATATTGACCTCATGGCGGCCCTGGATTTCGCTACGCTGTAAATATTCCACGACTGCCTGCTCAAGAAAGGACTCGGCGGCGCCGATAAGCTCATCAGTAGTCGTGACGGCCGCAGCTGCACTGCTGCAGCTATAGCCGATCAAAGGCAAAGCGAGTAAAACGGGCAGGGCGCTGAGGCATTTTGCCAGTAGCTGACGGGATGATGACGTTATTGGCTTCATGAGCTTTGACGTAGCAAGCCCCGTGCCGCCTGCTAGGCTAATCAGAGTTAGCGTTACTTGACGAAAAGGAGTCCGGGCATGGCCGGGTTACTGGATTCGGTTAACCAGCGTACACAGCTGGTGGGGCAAAACCGCTTGGAGTTGTTGCTGTTCCGCCTGGATGGCCCTCAGCTGTACGGGATCAACGTATTCAAGGTGAAGGAGGTGCTGCAGTGCCCCAACCTCACCATCATGCCCAAATCCAACGCGGTGGTGCGTGGCGTGGCCAACATCCGTGGCGGCACCATCCCGATTCTCGATCTGGCCATTGCCACCGGCCGGGCGCCGCTGGACAACATCAAGACCAGCTTCGTGATCATCACCGAGTACAACACCAAGGTGCAGGGCTTCCTGGTGCGCTCGGTCGAGCGCATCGTCAACATGAACTGGGAAGAGATCCATCCGCCACCCAAGGGTACCGGCCGTGACCATTACCTGACTGCCGTGACCCGCCTGGATCAGCAGTTGGTGGAAATCATCGACGTGGAGAAGATCCTGGCCGAAGTCGCGCCCACGTCAGAGGTGATTTCCGCAGGGGTGATCGACGAGCACGTACAGAGTCGCGCGGTGTCCAAGCGCGTGCTGATCGTCGATGACTCCTCGGTGGCACGCAAGCAGGTCTCGCGTTGCCTGGATAGTGTCGGCGTCGAGGTTATCGCGCTCAACGATGGGCGTGAGGCGCTCGATTACCTCAAGGCCATGGCCAATGAAGGCAAGCACCCTGATAAGGAGTTGTTGATGATCATCTCCGACATCGAGATGCCGGAGATGGACGGCTACACCCTGACCACGGAGATTCGTGCTGATTCCCGCATGCAGAAGTTGCACATACTCCTGCATACTTCGCTCTCGGGTGTGTTCAACCAGGCAATGGTGAAGAAGGTCGGTGCCGATGACTTCCTCGCCAAGTTCAAGCCGGATGATCTGGCATCTCGCGTGGTCGAGCGTATCCGGGCAGCGGATGAGGGCTAAGAAGGCGACTTCTTGGCGAACGTTATGGTTGGTGAGGCGGCACTAGTGTCTTCAGGTAATTTGGATTTCGAGCAGTTCCGGACATTCCTGGAAAAGGCCTGCGGTATCTTGCTTGGCAGTAACAAGCAGTATCTGGTCTCCAGCCGTCTGAACAAGCTGATGGAACAGAACGGCATCAAGACCCTGGGCGAGCTGGTGCAGCGCATGCAGAGCCAGCCGCGCGGGGGGCTGCGCGAGCAGGTGGTCGATGCCATGACGACGAACGAGACGCTGTGGTTTCGTGACACCTACCCGTTCGAGGTGCTCAAGGGCCGGGTTTTGCCTGAGCTGATCAAGGCTTACCCGGCTCAGCGCCTGCGCATCTGGTCGGCTGCCTGCTCGTCCGGGCAGGAGCCGTACTCGTTGTCCATGTCGATCGATGAGTTCGAGCGCAGCAATCTGGGTCAACTGAAGGCCGGTGTGCAGATCGTTGCCACCGATCTGTCGCCGTCGATGCTGACCAACTGCAAGTCGGGTGAGTACGACAGTCTGGCGATGGGCCGAGGCTTGTCGCAGGAGCGCTTGCAGCGCTACTTCGATCCTCGTGGGCCGGGGCGCTGGCAGGTCAAGCCGGCGATCAAGAGCCGGGTGGAGTTCCGCCCGTTGAACCTGCTGGACAGCTATGCCGCCCTGGGCAAGTTCGACATCGTGTTCTGCCGTAACGTGCTGATCTACTTCTCCGCCGAGGTGAAGAAGGACATCCTGACGCGCATTCATGCCACCCTGAAGCCCGGAGGCTATCTGTTCCTCGGGGCATCCGAGGCGCTCAACGGCCTGCCGGACAAGTACCAGATGGTTCAGTGCAGTCCGGGGATCATCTACAAGGCCAAATGATGGCCTGATTCTCCAGAACGGGAGGCTTCGGCCTCCCGTTTTGCTTTGTGGCGAGACCAGTCCCTAAGAGGGGCAAGGCATCGCTGAGCGTTTGCCGCTTGTTTGCCACCGGCGGTAAAGCCTTGCCGCTTTGCCTGATTTTCTGCTCTTTATTAAATCTAAGTGTTTGATTTTATTGAGTTTAAATACTTGGCACAGCCTTTGCTAAATATCTCGCGACAGCGATCAGATGCCCTCAGCGGCAAAGGTTCAGAACATGAGCATCAATTTCGGCAGCGCCCTCGGCATTCATGAAAAGGCACTCGGTTTCCGCGCTCAGCGCGCCGAAGTGCTGGCCAACAACATCGCCAACGCCGATACGCCCAACTACAAGGCGCGGGATCTGGATTTTGCCAGTGTCCTGGCTGCCGAGAGCTCGCGCCAGCAGCGCGGCCCGGTCTCCCTGAACCGTACCGACAGCCGCCACATTGCCGCCGATGGCGTGCCTAGCGGTGAAGCCGAGTTGCCCTATCGCACGCCGTTCCAGGCGTCGCTGGATCAGAACACCGTGGATCTGCAAATCGAGCAATCCAACTATGCCGAGAACGCCGTGCAGTTCCAGGCCAGCTTCACCTTCCTCAATAGCAAATTCAAAGGGCTGACCGCGGCCCTGCGCGGCGAATAAGGAGCCAGACCATGTCCCTTGCCAGTGTTTTCAACATTGCCGGAACCGGCATGAGCGCGCAGAGCACGCGTCTGAACACCATCTCCAGCAACATCGCCAACGCCGAAACCGTCTCTTCGAGCATCGATCAGACCTACCGCGCGCGTCATCCGGTGTTCGCCACCGTGTTCCAGCAGGCACAGGGCGGTGATCGTGGCTCGCTGTTCGCGGAGCAGGACGAGGCCGGGCGTGGTGTGGAGGTGCTGGGTGTGGTCGAGGATCAGAGCAGCCTCGTGCCGCGCTACGAGCCGGATCACCCGATGGCCAATGCCGATGGTTATGTCTATTACCCGAACGTCAACGTTGTCGAGGAGATGGCCGACATGATTTCCGCCAGCCGTGCCTTCCAGACCAACGTGGAAATGATGAACACCGCCAAACAAATGCTGCAGCGCGTGCTGACCCTGGGTCAGTAAGCCAAGACGAGGAACACAGGCCATGAGCACCGTAAGCGGCACTAGCTCGGTACTGGATCAGTACCAGATCAAACAGGACACCACCAAAAGCAAGGATCTTGGCAAGAACGAGTTCCTCAACCTGTTGGTGGCACAACTCAACAACCAGAACCCGCTGGAGCCTCAGGGCAATGGCGAGTTCATCGCCCAATTGGCGCAATTCAGCAGTCTGGAAGGGATCCAGCAGCTGAACTCCAGCGTGAGCTCGATGATGTCCAACTTCCAGTCCTCGCAAGCGTTGCAGGCTTCTTCGCTGGTAGGGCGCAAGGTCATCGTCCAGGGCGAGAAGGCCGTGGTCGATACCAGCGAGAGCTTCAAAGGCAGTGTGGTGGTGCCGGTGAGCAGCAAAAACGTCTACGTCAACGTCTACGACAACGCTGGTGCTTTGGTGACCCGCGTCAACCTGGGCGAGCAGTCTGCCGGCAGCTCCAGCTTCATCTGGGATGGCAAGGATGACGCCGGCAAGGTCATGCCGCCCGGCACATACAAGTTCGAGGCGCATGCCACTTACGGTACAGAAACCAAAGGGCTTTACACCCTGTTGCCGGCCAACGTCGACAGCGTCGCGCTAGGCGGCAAGGAACTGATGCTCAACCTTGCCGGGCTTGGCAGCGTTCCGTTGTCCCAAGTGCAGATCATCGGCCAGTAATTATTGCCGCCGGCCATTCCGGCAAAGGAGTTTTCCATGTCGTTCAATATCGGTCTTAGCGGTCTGCGTGCTGCGACCAATGATCTCAACGTCACCGGCAACAATATTTCCAACGCAGGTACTGCAGGCTTCAAGCAGTCGCGTGCCGAGTTCGCCGATGTCTATGCCTCTTCGGTGCTGGGCACCGGCAAGAACCCGCGTGGCAGTGGTGTACTGTTGGCCGATGTGTCGCAGCTGTTCAACCAGGGCAACATCAACTACACGCAGAATGCCCTCGATCTGGCGATCAACGGCAACGGCTTCTTCATGACCAGTAACAACGGCAGCATGAGCTATACCCGTGCCGGTTATTTCGGTACCGACCGTGACGGCTACATCGTCAACAACTTCGGCTATCGCCTGCAGGGGTATTCGGCCGATGCGTCCGGCAACATCCTGCCGATCCAGAGCGATCTGCGTATCAATGCCGGCCAGCAGGAGCCAAAGGCGACCACTTCGGTCACGCAGTCGATCAACCTCAACTCCAATGCTGTACGTCCGGCCAATGCCGGCACCATGGCGGCGCCAACCTTCGATCCGAGCGATTCGAAGTCCTTCAACTGGTCGACCTCCACCAATATCTACGATGCGCAGGGTAATGCGCACGTCATGTCGCAGTACTTCGTGAAGAACGAGGCACCGGCCAACAATGGCTGGGTCATGCACGTGTTGATCGACGGTGTTAACCCGCGTGATCCGACCAGCACTCAGCCATTCAGCTATTCGATGAATTACGACGCGGCTGGCCAGCTCGCCAACCCTGCGCTGACACCTATTGCCAGTACGCCTGCGAATCCGGCGCTGGATGCTCCGGCCATTCCGGCAACCGCGCCCAATGGCACTTTCGCCCTGGCTGCCGCCGACTGGGTGCCGGCGGAGAAGGATCCGGCCAACCCGGGCGCGTTGGTGCCCAACGGGGCAAACAGTGCTGCCTTTACCTTCGACATGCGCGGCTCGACGCAGTATGCCGCTGCGTTCGGTGTCAACAGCGTCAGCCAGGACGGCTACACCACCGGTCAGCTGGCGGGTTTGGAAATCGACGATACCGGGGTGATCTTTGCCCGCTATACCAATGGTCAGTCGAAGATTCAGGGGCAGGTGTTGATGGCCAACTTCGCCAACGTGCAGGGGCTGACCCCCAACGGCAAGACGGAGTGGGTGCAGTCGTTCGAGTCGGGGGAGCCGGTGATCGGTACGCCGCGCAGCAGTACCTTGGGCGCCCTGCAGGCCGGCGCTCTGGAGGATTCCAACGTGGAAATCTCCGACCAGTTGGTGAATCTGATCGTGGCTCAGCGCAACTACCAGGCCAACGCCAAGACCATCGAAACCGAGAGCGCCATCACCCAGACCATCATCAACCTGCGCTGAGGCGCGGTCTGGCTGAAAAGAGCGGCAAGCCTGGCTTGCCGCTTTGTCGTTTCAGGGCCGGCAAAAGTTCGCCGCATGGCATCTTGCTAGCTTCATGTGATTTATAAAAAATCTTTTAAATCAGTATCTTGAAGATGTTATTCGGGAGTGGCACGGCGCTTGCTGTAAAGCTTGCAAAGAGCCAAGGGCATGTCGCCCACTCGGAGAGATTCCATGGACAAGATGCTGTACGTCTCCATGACAGGTGCGCAGAACAACACCTTGGGGCTGCGCGCCCACGCCAACAACCTGGCCAACGTCTCGACGACGGGATTCCGTCGAGATTTTGAACAGGCCCGTTCCATGCCGTTGTTCGGCGAGACCTTTCCGGCCCGCGTGTTCGCCATGAGCGAGCGGCCTGCCACTGATTTTCGTCCGGGCTCGTTGCAGGAAACCGGGCGTGACATGGATGTAGCCGTAGGTGGTAAGGGCTGGATCGCCGTGCAGGCGCCGGATGGTAGTGAGGCCTATGTACGTACTGCCAGTCTGAATATTGACGCACTTGGCATGCTGCGTACCGGCAACGGTTTGCCGGTGATGGGCAATGCGGGGCCAATTGCCGTGCCGCCTGAACAGAAGGTGGAGATCGGTCAGGACGGCACCATCAGCATCCGCGCCTTGGGCGAGGCTCCAAACACGCTGGCCGAGGTCGACCGCATCAAGCTGGTCAATCCTGATCCCAAGCAGATGGAGAAGGGCACCGATGGCATGATCCGGGTCAAGGGCCAACCTCAGGTCGAGCCTGACGCCACTGTGACGCTGACCTCTGGTTTCCTCGAGTCAAGCAACGTCAACGCCGTCGAGGAGATGACCTCGATCCTCGCTCTGTCTCGCCAGTTCGAACTCTCGGTGAAGATGATGCGTACCGCTGAAGACAACGCTTCATCCATGGCTCGGGTTTTGCAACTTAGCTAATTACCAGCACGCGGCGCCGTAAAATTGGCGTCCGAGGAGAAACGATATGCTTCCGGCACTGTGGGTCAGCAAGACCGGTCTGTCCGCCCAGGACATGAACCTGACCACCATTTCCAACAACCTGGCCAACGTGGCGACCACCGGCTTCAAGCGCGACCGTGCGGAGTTCGAGGATCTGCTGTATCAGATTCGTCGCCAGCCTGGCGGTCAGTCCACGCAGGACAGCCAACTGCCGTCCGGTCTGCAGCTCGGTACCGGTGTGCGGGTGGTGGGCACGCAGAAGATATTCACCGCCGGCAGCCTGCAGACGACCGAGCAGCCGCTGGATCTGGCCGTCAACGGTCGAGGCTTCTTCCAGATACTGATGCCCAATGGCGATGTCGGCTATACCCGCGACGGCAGCTTTCATCTCAATTCCGATGGTCAGATCGTCACTTCGCAGGGCTTCCCGCTGGAGCCGGCCATCGTGCTGCCAGCTGAGGTGCGCACCTTCACCGTGGGGGAGGATGGCACGGCCTCCGTGACCACCGCTGGCAACCCGCAACCGCAGGTCATCGGCAACATTCAGTTGGCCGACTTCGTCAACTCCGCTGGCCTTGAAGCCATCGGCAACAACCTGTTCCTGGAAACCGGCGCCAGTGGTGCGCCACAGGTCGGCGCACCAGGCCTCAATGGCCTGGGTACCACCCTGCAGAACACCCTGGAGAACTCCAACGTCAGCGTGGTTGAAGAGCTGGTGAACATGATCACCACCCAGCGCGCTTATGAAATGAACTCCAAGGTGATTTCCACCGCCGATCAGATGCTGTCGTTCGTGACGCAGAACCTCTGATCCCCAGAGCCAGACTAGTTACACCGTGAGGTAGAGGTTATGAACCGGCAATTGATCTGTTTCCCCCTGTTGGCGAGCGTGCTGCTGAGCAGCGGCTGCGTGGCGCCAACAGCCAAGCCGGACGATCCCTATTACGCCCCCGTGCTGCCGCGTACGCCGCTGCCGGCTGCGCAGAACAACGGGTCGATCTACCAGGCCGGTTTTGAGAACGGCCTCTACGACGACCGCAAGGCCTTTCGCGTAGGCGACATCATCACCATCACGCTCAACGAGCGCACCCAGGCCAGCAAGAACGCCAATAGCACCCTGAAGAAGGATGGCAGTGGCACGCTGGGTGTTCCCAACCTTTTCGGTATGGTGCCTTCCCCGGATAACCCGCTGCGTAGCGTCGATGCCTTGGGCATGACCAACGACAATCTGAGCCTGAGCGCCAGTTGGGACTCCAAGCGGGCCAATACCGGTTCCGGCCAGGCGGGGCAGAGCAATAGCCTCTCCGGCTCGATCACCGTAACCGTCGCTGAAGTGCTGCCCAACGGCATCCTCGCCGTGCGCGGCGAGAAGTGGATGACCCTCAATACAGGTGACGAGCTGGTACGTATTTCCGGCCTGGTGCGCGCCGATGATATCGCCACCGACAATACGGTGGCCTCGACCCGGATCGCCGATGCACGGATTACCTACTCCGGCACGGGTGCCTTCGCCGATGCCAGCCAGCCGGGCTGGTTGAGTCGCTTCTTCATCAGCCCGCTGTGGCCGTTCTGAGCAGGAGAGACGACATGACATCCTGGATCAGCGTTCTGCGCCCTGCGGCCCGTGAGAGCAAGCCGCATCATTCATGCCGCCAGCAGTTCGCCGCTGCCCATCGTGGCTACCGGCGGCGTGGCGCCAACGACTGGCTGCTGTTGGTAACCATGCTGATGTGCCTGCTGCTGAGCCTGCCGACTCAGGCCGAGCGCTTGAAGGATCTGGCTTCCATCCAGGGTGTGCGCAGCAACCAACTGATCGGCTACGGCCTGGTGGTCGGCCTCAACGGCACGGGTGACCAGACCACCCAGACGCCATTCACCGTGCAGACCTTCAACAACATGATGGCGCAGTTCGGTATCAAGGTGCCGGCCGGTGGCAACGTGCAGTTGAAGAACGTCGCAGCGGTGTCGGTGCATGCCGATCTGCCAGCGTTCGCCAAGCCAGGTCAGGCCATCGATATCACCATCTCCTCCATTGGTAACGCCAAGAGCCTGCGTGGCGGCAGCCTGCTGATGACGCCGCTGAAGGGGATCGACGGCAACGTATACGCCATTGCCCAGGGCAACCTGGTGGTGGGCGGCTTCGACGCCAGCGGCGCCGATGGCTCGCGCATCACCGTCAACGTGCCGTCGGCCGGTCGCATTCCCGGTGGTGCCACGGTCGAGCGACCGGTACCCAGTGGCTTCGATCAGGGCAACACCCTGACGTTGAACCTCAACCGTCCAGACTTCACCACAGCGAAGAACATCGTCGATCAGATCAATGACCTGCTCGGCCCAGGTGTGGCCCAGGCTATCGATGGCGGATCGATCCGCGTCAGCGCGCCGCTCGACCCCAATCAGCGCGTCGATTATCTGTCGATTCTCGAGAACCTCCAGGTCGAGGCCGGCAAGGCGGTGGCCAAGGTCATCATTAATTCGCGCACCGGTACCATCGTCATTGGCCAGGACGTCAAGGTGCAGCCAGCGGCCGTGACCCACGGCAGTCTGACCGTGACCATCACCGAAGACCCCATCGTCAGCCAGCCCGATGCTCTCTCCGGCGGCCAGACTGCCGTAGTGCCGCGCTCGCGCGTTGGTGCCGAGGAAGAAAAGAAACCGATGTTCAAGTTCGGCCCTGGCACCAGCCTCGACGAGATCGTGCGCGCGGTCAACCAGGTCGGCGCGTCACCGTCCGATCTCATGGCCATCCTGGAGGCGCTCAAGCAAGCCGGCGCCTTGCAGGCTGATCTGATCGTGATTTGAGGAGCGGATCATGGACTCTCGCCTGAATGCCGGCCTGGTCGGTGCCAAGACGCCGATCGACAGCGGCTCGTTCAACGATCTCAATCGCCTCAACCAGTTCAAGGTGGGCGGCGACAGCGAGCAGAACATCCGCAAGGTCGCCAAGGAGTTCGAGTCGCTGTTCGTCAACGAGATGCTCAAGGCCATGCGTTCGGCCAACGCCGTGTTCAGCGAAGGCAACTTCATGAACAGCAACGAGAGCAAGACCTATCAGGACATGTATGACCAGCAACTGGCCGTGACCTTGTCCAATGAAGGTCGCGGTATTGGCCTGGCCGATGTCATGGCACGGCAGATGTCCAAGCTCAAACAGCACTCTGATCGTCCCAACCCTTTTGCTCAGGTCGAGCAGTCGCATGATGTGCAGGCGGCTGGCAAGCGTATCGGCGAGGACACTTCAGGCTTCCGCGAAACCGACGATGTGGCGGCGCTCAATCGTCGGCGCCTGGCTCTACCGGGCAAGCTCACCGATCGCCTGTTGGCCGGCATCGTGCCAGCGACCGAAACAGACGGCGGCAAGGCGCTGGCGGGCAACGACTGGATCACTCCGCAATCGTCGAACAAAGGCACGGACAAGCCCTTGAGCCTGACCGACAGCGACGCCATCAGCGGTCGTCGTATTGCTCAGCCGCCGCTGGCTCCGGCCAAAGCGGCCTTCGCTTCGCCTGAGGAATTCGTCGCCACCATGTTGCCGATGGCTGAGGCGGCAGCCGAGAAGATCGGCGTCGATCCCCGTTATCTGGTGGCGCAGGCCGCGCTGGAGACCGGCTGGGGCAAATCGATCATCCGTACCCGCGATGGCGACAGCAGCCACAACCTGTTTGGCATCAAATCCCATGGTGGCTGGGAAGGGGATTCTGCTCGGGTGCTGACCACCGAGTACAAGGGCGGCAAGGCGGTCAAGGAAGCGGCCAACTTCCGTACCTACGAGTCCTACGCGCACAGCTTCGATGACTACGTGAGCTTCCTGCAGGGCAATGGGCGCTACGAGAAGGCGCTGAACGTCACCGAAAACCCGGAGCGCTTCGTCAAGGAGTTGCAGCAGGCCGGTTACGCCACGGATCCGCAGTATGCGCGCAAGATTTCGCAGATCGCTCGCAAGATGCAGACCTATCAAGCCATTGCCGCCGCTGACGGCAGCACCACACGGATTTGAGGCTGAATCATGGCTGACCTGTTGAACATAGGCCTGTCTGGGCTTTCGGCGAACAAGACGTCGCTATCCGTTACCGGCCACAACATCGTTAACGTCAATACACCGGGGTTTTCGCGCCAGGAGTCCGTGCAGAGCACGCGCGTTCCGCAGTTCAGCGGTGCCGGTTACATCGGTTCGGGCACCACCCTGAATGATGTACGTCGTATCTACAACGAATTCCTCACCACCCAGGTGCGCAGTAGCACGGCGCTCAACAGCGATACGCAGGCTTATCTCAGCCAGATCAATCAGCTCGATTCGCTGCTGGCGGGTAGTAACACCGGCGTCAACCCGGGGCTGCAAAAGCTGTTCAGTGCCCTGCAGACCGCTGCCGAGGATCCGGCCAACATTCCGGCCCGGCAGCTCGCGCTGTCGGAAGCCGAGGGCCTGGCCAAGCGCTTTAACACCGTCTACGACCGCCTGTACGAACAGAACACCTTTATCAACAAGCAGCTTTCTGCGGTGACCGACCAGGTCAACCAACTGGCGACTTCCATTGCCGGTTACAACGATGCCATCGCCGTGGCCTCGGCGAACGGCCGCGCTCCCAACGACCTGCTCGATGCGCGCGAAGAGGCTGTGCGCAAGCTGTCGGAGTTCATCGGCGTTAGCGTCGTGCCGCAGGATGACAACAGCTATAACCTGTTCATCGGTTCCGGGCAGCCGCTGGTCGTGGGCAGCACCGCAGCCCGTCTGGCCATCACCCCGGGGCAGGCTGATCCGCTGCGCAGCGAAATTCAGTTCATCAGTGGCAATTCACAGCAGAACGTCAGTTCGCTGATCACTGGTGGCGAAATGGGAGGTCTGCTGCGCTATCGCCAGGACGTTCTTGATACGGCCATGAACTCGGTGGGGCGTCTGGCTCTGTCGGTCGCCGACCAGATCAACAGCCAGTTGGGGCAGGGCCTGGATCTCAACGGTCAGTTCGGCAACGAGCTGTTCCGTCCGCTCAACGATCCCTTGCTGCTCAGCCAGCGCAGCCTGGCGCGATCCGGCAACAGTGATCCGTTAGCCAACCTCAACGTCAACATCACCGATACCACTCGGCTGTCTACCAGCGATTACGAAGTGCAGTTCACCAGCGCCACCGAATATGTGGTGCGGCGTAGCTCCGACGGCACGCTGTTTCCGGCAAGTCCTGCGACCTACGACATCACCACCGTGCCGGCACCGGAAATCGATGGCTTCTCTCTTGGCGTGGCCAGCGGCACCTTCGCCGCTGGTGATCGCTTCCTGGTGATGCCGACCCGTAATGCCGGGCGTGACATCCGGGCGGACATGAAGAACCCGGAAGAGCTGGCGTTCGCCGCACCGCTGAAGGCTGAGACCAGCCCGGCCAATATTGGTACCGGCAAGATTACCCAGCCGACGCTGGCAACCCGCATCGATATCTACGATCCGGCGGCACAGGCAGATCTGGAGACCAGCCTGCGCAACGCGCCGCCCCTGCGTATCGTGATGGGCGCGGCGGGTGGCGCCACGCAGAGCTACAACGTGGTCGACATTAACGGCAACGTACTCGATACCGGCAGCATCGTACCGGGTCAGGACAATGCCCTGACCCTCAGCGTGCCAGCCAATCCGCCAGCGGTGCCTTCCGCTTTCGACTATCAGGTGACCATCAGCGGGCGGCCTTCAGCAGGCGACAATTTTTCGGTCTCGTTCAATACCAATGGCGTGTCGGATAACCGTAACGCACTGAAACTGGCTGACCTGCAGAAAAAGTCGGTGATCGGTATCAACCCGGCCGCGCCAACCACCACCGGCTCGACCTTCTCCGATGCGTATGGCGATCTGGTCGAGCGGGTCGGCACGCTGACCAGTCAGGCCCGCGTCGACGGCGAGGCGACCAGCGCCATTCTCAAGCAGGCGACCGACAACCGTGACTCGGTGTCGGGGGTGAACCTCGATGAGGAAGCGGCCAAGCTGATCCAGTTCGAGCAGTACTACCAGGCCTCCGCGCAGATCATTCAAGTTGCGCGTAGCCTGTTCGATACCCTGATCAATACATTCTGATAATCATCCTCCCGTTCACGGAGGATGCAGCCTGGACACTTAACAGGCACTGCAAGAGGCAAGTCCCATGGTCATGCGCATTTCGTCCCTTCAGGCATTCAACAACGGCGTTAGCGGGCTGGGGCGTAACTATTCCAACGTGATTCGCACGCAAGAGCAAATCAGCAGCGGCAACCGCATTCTTACACCTGCCGACGATCCAGTCGCCTCGGTGCGCCTGCTGCAGCTGGAACAGCAGCAATCGGTGCTCAAGCAGTACAAGGACAATCTGACTGCCGCGAAGAACAGCCTGAGCCAGGAAGAGACCACGCTCGACTCGGTCAATACCGTGCTGCAACGGGTGCGTGAGCTGGCCGTTCAGGCTGGTGGCGGGGCGCTATCATCGGCTGATCGCAATTCCATCGCCCAGGAGCTGTCCGAGCGTGAGGCCGAGTTGCTCAATCTGATGAACAGCCGCAATGCGCGTGGTGAGTACCTTTTCGCAGGCAACCTGGGCAAGACCGAACCGTTCGTGCGTAACCCGGATGGCACCTACTCCTATTTCGGCGATGAGGGGCAGCGCAGCCTGCAGGTCGCCAGCTCGACCAACGTGGCAATCAACGACAATGGTAAGCGGTTGTTCGAAGACGTCACCAATGCCAACCGGGTGGCCAACAGTGATGGAGTGAATAACCCGGCGCTGCCTTCGCCGCCCTTGCCGGCGACAACCATTCCTGCGGTGTCGGCGGCTGAGCAACGGGTGTTCATTTCTCCCGGACTGGTGGAGGACAACCGTGCCTTCAATAGCGACTTTCGTAACGGTGAGCCTTATTCCCTGGCCTTCGTCAGTGGTAAGGAGTTCCGCATCTACGATGCTTCCGGGGCCGACGTGACCTCGGAAATTCCCGGTGGTGGCAAGATCGATCCGTTGGTCAGTGGCGGCAATACCATCAATTTCCGTGGCATGCGCTTTCAGCTCGACGTGGCGCTCAAGGAGGGCGACAACGCCCTCGACCTCGACAATCTGCTGGCGGATACGGCTACGCCGGGCAGCCCGGGGATTGGCACGCACAGCTTCACGCTGCAATCCGCACCGACCGAGTTTGCCGTGACACGCGCATCCACCAACGCTTCGGCGGCAGTGGTGGCAGGCGGTACCATCGTCAACCAGGCTACTTTCGATGGTCAGTTTCCCACCTCGGGCGTAGTGGTGCGTTTTACCGACGACACCAACTACGAGGTATACGCCCAGCCCGTCGGCCCCAACAGTACGGTGTTGACCACTGGCACGGCGGCTGGCCCGTATCCGTCGACTTTCAACGTCTATGGTGTGGACTTCACCCTGTCCGGCCCGGCCAGCGCTGCCGGAGGGGATGAGTTCGGCGTGCAGCCGCAATTCCAGGAACAGCGCAGCATCCTCAACACCATCTCGCGCCTGCGCCAATCGCTGGAGTCGTCACCCACTTCGCCGGCCGGTAACCTTGCCGTGCGCAACGAAGTGGCCATCGCCCTGAAGAACCTCGACAACGGCATGGCCAACGTTGACGAGGTACACACCGCAATCGGCGCCCGCCTGGGCATGATCGAGACCACTGGTGTCGACAACGAGGACGTTACTCTGGTTAACAAATCCGTGCAGGCTGAATTGCGCGAACTGGACTACGCAGAAGCGTTGTCGCGTCTGTCGTTCCAGACCATCATTCTCGAGGCCGCGCAGCAGAGCTACGTGAAGATCGCTGGGCTGAACCTGTTCAATCAACTGCGCTGAGCTTTTGCGCCGCTGCTGTAAGGCGGGTTGCCAGTCTCGTTTCGGCTTGGTGTCATTGCTCGCGCGCCTCTAACAACGACCGTGGTTTTGGCTTTCTGCGGCGCTCTAGCTCCTGCAGCCATTCAGTCGTGCGTTACCATCGCGGCGTCAGAACCAGGCTCGTGCGCGAGTCAGAGCTAGGCGCCTCCATCAGAGTACTCATTTGTACGCCGTAAAACCGAATGCGTGCCCGGCGCGTGTTTCGCCTGTTCTGGCGGAAACGGCCATCGGTACCGCGCGGGCTTCCTCGCCCTCGTTTTTAGGCGTTCCCCTGATGGCTGCCAGCGTGCTCGAATTTTCTGCTCATTGCCCTGCATGACTCGGTAAATTCCCGTTCATTGTTCTGTTGCTATGGAGTTGGCCGATCTTTTGCTCATACTTCATCAAAGTGTCGGAAAACTGGCTCCGCCCGTGAGGCCGCACTTTGCCCCATTACTTGAAACTGGTTCGATCATGCTCAAGAACGATACCGCGCCTCCTGGCGTGATCCTGCTGTCCGCCGGGCGTGGCAGCCGTATGCTGCCCTTGACCGACGGCATCCCCAAGAGCTTGCTGCCCATAGGGGATCGCCTGGTGCTGGACTGGCTGATCGAAGCCGTCATGGCGCGCACTTGCGGTGAGATCGTGGTGGTGACTGGCTATGGTGAAGAGAGGGTCGTGGCACATCTGCGTAAGCGCTTCGCTTCGCAGATCACCACGGTGCGCAATGATCGCTACGAGCAGGATGTGAACATTCTGTCAGTGGAGCTCGGGGTTAGTGCCTTGCGCCATCCCGAACGGGGTTATCTCATCGTGGAAACCGATCTGCTGCTGGATGAATCGGCCTGGGATCAGGTGTTCGAGGTCATAGGGGCAAACGAAGGGCTGTCATGCTGGGTTTGCCATGGGGTATATGGCCCACAACTGACTGGCGGTATCGTCCATGCTGATGCAGGCGGGCGCATCGATGCCGTGGATTACCAGCCTGCCCACTCAGCGGAGTATGACGGTTGGCCGAAGATGGTCGGGCTGTTGCTGGTCGCTCCCGAGCAGGTGGAGGAAGATCGCCGTCTGCGTCGAGCTGCCATCGAGCAGAGTATCGCTCAGTACTATCTGATGCCCTGGCGGGAAGGGATTGCGTCGTTGCCTTGTAGGGTATTACAACTTACCGACGCGTTTGCACGATCGTTCAATACGGCGGTTGAATATCAGCGGGCTTGCGCGAGTTTTCTGGCGACTCGTCATGGCAGCCTGGACAACATTGACAATAAGGTGGTCAGCGAGTGAATAGCGCAGCGGAGATAGTTAGGGTTCCCGTCGAGAGCCTGCGTCACATCGAAGGCTTCAGTGCCAAGCGGGTCGATTGGCTCGTGCGCAAGATCCTCAGCGAAGGAGTGTGGAACAAACCTTTGGCGCTCGACGACGAACACGACCTGGTACTTGACGGCCAGCATCGCATGGAAGCAGCCAAACGCATCGGCCTGAAGTGGGTGCCGGCCGTGCGTTACCGCTATGCCGAGGTGGATGTCTGGAGTCTGCGGCCTAACCACAGCTTCGATTGGCAACTGGTCACCCAACGTGCCCTGGCTGGTACGCCTTATCCCTACAAAACCGTCAAGCATCGTTTCCCGGGTGATGGCTTGCCTGCTTGTCATTTTCAACTCGATGAGATGATGCAATGAAGAGTGTTTCCAGGGCGATCATTCTCGCGGCGGGCAAGAGCCTGCAACTTGATGGCGAAAGCAAGGCCTTGATTCGCCATCCTGCTACCGGACGCACCATCCTCGACTACGCCATCGAGGCCTTCGCGGGCAAGCGTATCACCGTGGTCGTGGGCTTTCGCGCCATCCAGATCATGCAGGCATACCCACAGCTCGACTTCGTGCATAACCCGGAGTGGGCGTTGACCAATAACGCCATGAGTCTCGGCCTGGCGCTCCGTGACGAGCCTTGCTACGTGGTGTCCGGCGATATCTTCCTGGAACGTTCGTTGATCGACAGGCTCGACGCGGAGGCGGGTGACCTGGTGCTCACCTCCGACCGCGAGAAACGCAGCCTCTCGGCCATCCACTGCGTACTGGATGATGCTGGCGAAGTGGTCGAAACCTACCAGGGCCCCGTGCGGAGCATGAAGCATCCGGAGTCCGTGGGCCTGTTCAAGGTGTCTTCACCGGAGGTGCTGCGCATGTGGCAGCGGCGTTGCATCGAGCACGCCAACCTGTTCGCCGGTCAGTTGCTACCGTGCGACAGCGCGCCTATCAAAGCCGTACCCCTGCAGGGCGAGCTGTACTACGAAGTGAATACGCCGACCGATTATCTGGAATTGATCGAGGCGACACGCTCATGATTCGTTCGCTGACCATAGGTGTGCCGATCTTCGATCGGCCCAAGCCGGAGCTGGTCGAACAGCTCGGTCGCTTGCGCCGTGAGGCCGATGCCTTGAGCGCAGAGCAGGCGATCGAACTGCGTACGGTGCGCCTGACCCTGCCACCGCCGCAGGTCGACGCCGAGGTAGCACCGGGTGTGCTGCGTTCGGTCGTCGAGAGCGTGCGTGAACTCGCCGACGTCGCGGGTGCCCGCTGGTACTGCATGCCGCTCGATCTGTTCATCGCGCAGGGGCGCCAGGCATTGCTCGATGAAGCGCAGGCTCTGGTGCTGCGTGACAACAAGTTGTTCCTCAACCTGATCGTCGCCACGCCCGAGGCCATCTCTATGGAGGGGGCAGAGGCGGCCAGCCGCTTCGTTCTGGGTTTGGCACGGCGCAGTAACAATGGCATCGACAACTTCCGCGTCGGAGTTTCGGCGGCCTGTCCGGCCGCCACGCCATTCTTTCCCTTCTCCCGCCATGAGGGGGATGAGCTGGCATTCAGCATCGCCATGGAGACCACCGCCATCGCCCTGACGCTGGCGCAAGAGGCGCGTAATCAGCGCCTGTCTCTGCAAAATCTACAGGATCGCCTGATCGCTGCACTGGCCGAGGAAATGCAGCGTGTCGATGCCTTCGGCCGTGAGCTGGAACAGCGAACGGGCATTGCCTACCGTGGCCTGGATGGTTCGCTGGCGCCATTCCCAGATGGCGAGACCTCGGTGGCCCGGCTCGTAGAGCTGCTGGGGCCGACGCCGGTGGGTAGCCTGGGTAGCATCTTCATTACCAGCGTGCTGACCGATGCGCTGAAACTCGCGGCGCACAAGGCGCAGGCACGTACCGTCGGTTTCAATGGCGTGATGTATTCGGTACTGGAGGACAACGGCCTGACCGAGGCCAACAACCTGCGTGCCCTGAGCCTGGAGAAGCTGGCCGCGTTGTCCACCGTCTGCGGCTGTGGCATCGACATGGTGCCTGTACCTGCGACGATGTTCGGCGAAGACCTGAGTGCCCTGATCCTCGACATCGCTGCACTCGCCGTGCGCTTGCGCAAGCCGTTGGGGGTGCGCTTGCTGCCGATTCCCAATCGGGCTGTCAATGAATACACCCAGTTGAACCTCGATTTCCTGTGCGATAGCCGGGTCATGGATCCGGGCATCAGCGCTTCCAAACCCATTCTGTGCGAGCCGGTCTGGCGCTATGCGGCCGAGCGTCTGAAGGAGCAGTGATGATAGATCCGGACAAGGTTCGACAGTTCTGGGAGCAACGCGCCGGCGACTATGGTCGCTTGCAATGGGAGTCTGTAGCCAATCTCGAGCAGGACGAGGAGAAGCTCAAGCTCAAGATTCGCGAAGAGACGGCCAAGGTCACCGCGTGGTTACCGCCCCTGCAAGGGCGATCCGTGCTGGATCTGGGGTCAGGTGTCGGACAATGGAGCTTGCGCTTCTGCCAGTGGGGAGCGGCCCGTGTGGTGGCGGTGGAATACGTCGAGGAACTGGGGCGCATTGCCAGTAGCCAGGCGCAACGTCAGGGCATCGACAATATCGAATTCGTGACCTGTTCCGCCGAGGCCTTCGACACTGACGAACGCTTCGATTTGCTGTTCATCTCCGGCCTCTTTCTTTATCTCAACGATCAGCAGTTAGCGGCACTCATCGCGAAGTTGCCGCGTCTGTTGCGCCCTGATGGTGTGGTCATGCTGCGTGACTCGGTGGGCATTCAGGGGCGCTACGAAATACACGATCGCTATTCGGAGCATCTCGGCAGTAACTATTCGGCGATCTATCGCACGCGTGATTTCTTCGTTGATGCCTTTGCCCAGCACGGGATGTTGCTGGAGCAGGATGAGCACGTCTTCCCCGAGGGGCACCCGCTCAACAAATATCCGGAAACCCGTTTGCACCTGTTTCTGTTTCGCGGCCCCGAGGCTTTGGAGTGATGCACATGAGTAAGCAAGGCAGCGGAGCGCTGGCCCGAAAGTTCTGGGAGAAGGCCGATTACTCGAAACTGGCTGCCAAGGAAATGTACGACCGCCAACATGTCGTACTGCGCCAGCACGTATTGCCCTGTTTGAAGCCGCAGGGACGCCTGCTCGATATCGGTTGCTCCGACGGTGAGTTCACCGAAGTGCTCGGGCGAGATTGCAGCGAGGGGTTGGGGCTCGATCTGTCGGCGCCCCTGATCGCCAAGGCACAGGCGCGCCGCACCGCGCATCCGCACCTGCGTTTCCAGGTGGGTGATGCCGTGCGCTTGGAGTTGGAGCCCATCTACGACACCGTATCGATCATGGGCATGCTGACCTACCTGGTCGATGACGGCGAATTCGCGCAGGCGCTGGATGCCGCCACGAGCGCGCTCAAACCGGGCGGCTATCTGGTGCTCAAGGATTCGGTACGCCTGGACGGTCAGGGCCATCTTTATCACAACGACGGTGCCTACGAGGCCCTGTACCGGGATGAGGAGGCTTATCTCGCGACCTTTGCCCAGAGGGGCATGCAACTGGTTCGGCGTATCCCTATCGTGATCAGCCAGGCACAGGATCAGGCCAGTGTTGTCTATCTGATGCGCAAGCCGGAATATGACGCCCTGCCGGAACGTCGAGCCGCTACCCGGCTCGCCATTTTCCTGCAGGCTCCCGAAGCCTGGGCCAATGTTCGCACGATCTGGCAGGCAGCACTGGCAGACGACAATGCCGAGGCGCTGGTGGTGCTGATGCCGTTCTTCCATGACTCCTACGAATGGCGCAGATCCAAGGTCGAGCAGTACCTGCACGACGAGGGCGTTCCGTTCATCGCCTGGGATCGTCTCGACCTGGCGCAAGCGCAGATCGATGCCGTCATCTACACCTCGCCCTACGACGATACCCGGCCTGCCGAATATCGATTCGAGGCGGTGCGTCCTCTGGTTCGTTCGATCAGTTATGTTCCGTACGGTATCGAGATCGGTGGCGGTAGCTTCGATCTCGCCTTGCAGTACGGACAACCGGTGGCGAAAGCCTCGGATGTCGTCTTTGCTCGCTCGCAGCGACTCAAGGACATGTACCTGCGGCACTGCCCTACGGGCGATCGTCATGTCGTGGTGTCGGGCTATCCGCGCTTCGATGAACTGGCCGACCTGGCAGCGTTCGAGATCGATCCGCAGTTGTTGGCGCAAGTGGGCAACCGCATCCCCGTGCTGTGGAATACCCATTTTTCCTTCGATCAGGAGCAGTGGTCCACGTTCGATATCCTGGGCAGCGACATCATCGCCCTGTTCGCCAATCATCCGCGTCTGGCCTTGCTGTTCAGACCGCACCCCTTGTTGTGGATGCGCATGAAGTCCGTGCTGGGTTTCAGCGATGCCGATATTCAGGCATTGAAGGCCGAGCTGCATCGGCTTGGCATCATCGTCGACGAACGTGCGGATCACCGCCATGTGTTTGCCTGCAGCCATGCGCTGATCAGCGACATCGGCTCGTTCCTCATGGATTACCTGCTGACCGGAAAGCCCGTGTTGTATCTCAATAATCCCCATGGCATGGGACTGAACGAGGAGGGCGAGGATCTGGTCAGCCTGTTCCCGAAAGCCGAGTCGATGGAGGCCGTGAAGCAGTTCATCGAAGCGCTCGAACGGGGTGAGGATGCGGGTAAGGAGCATCGAATGGCGGCGATTCCCAGGTTCGCAGAGCAACAGGATGGGCATGTCGGGGCGCGCATATACGAGCACATCAAATCCACACTGGCAGCCGCTCGATGAACCTGAGCGTGCTGATAACCGCCGCCGGCACGGGAACCGGTTACGCCTATGCGTTGGCGCAATCACGCTGGTTTCCCCAGGTTGCCTTGTTCACGGCCGACACCAACCCTGCGGAGCTGGTCAGCGCGTCGCTGTTCTCCCGGCAGCACCTGGTGTTGCCTGGTAGTGACTCGGCCGATTATTTCGAGCGGCTGGAGTCCGCCCTGCAGGCCCATGCCATCGATGCCTATGTACCTTTGATCGATAGCGAGGTCGCCGTAGCGGCGGCCAGGCGCGGGCAGTTGAGTGCCAGGGTGGCCTGCAATGGCGTCGATTTCTGTAACGCGGCACTGGCCAAGAGCCGTTATGGCGATTGGCTGGACGTGGACGGCGTGCTGACGCCCCGGCTTTTGGAGGCGCACGCCTTGCCGGCGTCCGGGCGTGTCGTGGCCAAGCGTGACGGTGGGTTTGGTGGCCGAGCCACACATGTCCTGGACGATGCCGGTCAGGCTGCGCCTTTTCTCCGTGAGGGCTGGAGTTTTTACGAGCACATCGACGGCAGTGAGTTCACCGTGGACTGCTTTCCCTGGGGTAGCCAGGTGCTGACGTCCGTGCGCCAACGCCTGGAAGTGAAGTCCGGTGTATGCAGCAAGGCGCGGATAGTGCGTGATCCCTTGCTGGACAAGCTGGCCATGTTCTTCGTGGCGCGTTTTTCCTTGAGCGAGCCGTTCTGCTTTCAGACCCGATTGGCTGGCGGTGTGCATTACCTGATCGACATCAACCCGCGCCTCGGCGCCGGCACCGCCATGAGTGCATTGAACGGAACCGACTTTTTCGCCGCCCACCTTGCCGCGCTGTCGGGTGAGGATCCACAGCGATTCTTGCGCCCTCGTTTCAGCGAGTGTGTGGTGACCCGTCAGTACACCGAATACCTGATGGACGCCAGCGAATGAGGATTGGTCTGGATCTGGACGGCACGCTCATCAGTTGCCGTGAGCGGCAGATGACCTTGCTTGGCCTGCTGGCCAAGGCATGCCGGCTGGTGCTGGACGTTCCCGCGTGCTGGGCGCTCAAGCGCGAAGGGCTGAGCAACCGCGCGGCGTTGGTGCGCCTCGGCGCGCGCGCCGAGCAGGCAGAGCGAGTGGCCTCCTTGTGGGAGCAGGGGATCGAGGACTTCCACTGGTTGAGACACGACCAGCTATTGCCCGGTGTGCCGGAGCGTTTGCGGCAATGGCGTGAGGCGGGTCATTCATTGCACTTGATTTCCGCCCGCCGTAATCCGGTGAGTGCGGCCATGCAGCTCCGCTACCTGGGCCTGGACGACTTTGCCAGCGTGGATTTCGTCGATCCCTTCCTGGCCAATGGCAAGCGCCAAGTGCTCGAGCGGGTTTGCCCGGAGGTATACATCGGCGATACCGAGCGCGACTACATCTGTGCCCGAGAAACCGGCGTCCTGCCGCTGCTGCTTTGCTCTGGCCTGCGTAGCCGTGCCTACCTCGAACAGACTTGCGCGAGCTGCGTGGTCGATGGTTTGGCGCAGATCGAATTACCCTTGCATGAAGCCGTGAGGCCTGGAGATAAATCCCGATGACTTATCAGCGAACTCAGCGTGAATTCACTGCACGCAAGGAAGAAGAACTCGCCGCGGGGGATGAGCTCAATGCTTTGTTGGCCCGCAGCCTGCCTGAACTGGGGCGCAAATGGGATAACCACCTGCCGGTGTTTCTGAGCGCGCCGTCCCTGGCACGTATCCTCTGGCTGGATTTCATCTACCGACAGGCCATCGAAGTGCCGGGGCGGGTAGTCGAGTTCGGCAGCCAATGGGGGGCGAGTCTCAATATCCTGATGTTGCTCAAGATGATCCACGAGCCCTGGAATGCGGGGCGTCAGATCCTTTCCTTTTCCACGTTCGACCAGGGGTTCGTATCGGTGGACAGCAAGGATGGCCCGGATGCACAGGTGGGGGATTACGCAGTGAGCCAGGGCTGGCAACAGGCCCTCGAGCAGATTCTGCAAACCCATGCGGCACGTAGCCCGATTGGCGCCCGAGAAAATTTCCGGATCGTCGAGGGCGATGTGCGCGAAACCTTCCCACGCTGGCTGGAAGAAAACCCCGAAGCCCTGATCTCCCACGCGCACTTTGACATGGATGTCTACGAACCGACGCGGGATATGCTGCGCCTGGTTCTGCCACGTATGCCCAAGGGGGCCATCCTGGTGTTCGATGAGTTGAACTGTCCTTCCTTTCCGGGTGAAACGCAGGCCGTGATGGAGGTGTTGGGCATACAGGGCCTGGCACTGCGCAAGAGTTCTTATCAGCCCTATTCTGCGTACTGCGTGATCGAGTGAGGCGCCGGGGATGATTCCATTTCTGGATTTGCAGGCGCTCAATCAGCGCTTCGAGGATGAGTTCCAGGCGGCTTTCAAGCGGGTACTGGCCGGTGGCTGGTTCATCCAGGGAGAAGAGTGCCGGGCCTTCGAGGCCGATTTCGCCAGCTATTGCGGCGTCGAGCAGGCCATCGGGGTCGGCAACGGGTTGGATGCCCTGGTGCTGATTCTGCGAGCACTGCTGGAAGTGGGGCGTCTGCAACCCGGCGACGAAGTATTGGTACCGGGAAATACCTTCATCGCCACTGCCTTGGCGGTGAGCGCCAGTGGCCTGCGCATTCGCCTGGTCGAGCCGGAGCTCTCTCGCTACAACCTCGACCCACAAGCAGTCGAGGCGGCGATCGGGGAGCGTACTCGGGCCATTCTCGCGGTGCATCTTTATGGTCGCCTGGCCGATATGACGGCACTTACCGAAATAGCCCAGCGCCATGGCTTGTTGTTGCTGGAGGATGCTGCGCAGGCACATGGTGCGCGTCTTGGGGCACGCAAGGCCGGTGCTTGGGGTGTGGCGGCGGGGTTCAGTCTGTTTCCCGGCAAACCCTTGGGCGCGCTGGGTGATGGCGGCGTCGTGACCACCCATGACGCGGAACTGGCAGCCGTGATGCGCTCACTGCAGAACTATGGCTCGACCATCAAGTATCAACACGATCGTAAAGGCGGCAACTCACGCCTGGATGAGCTGCAGGCAGCCTTTCTGCGTATCAAGCTCAGGCACCTGGATGCCGATAACCAGGCACGACAGGCGATCGCCCAGCGTTATCGTCAAGGTTTGGATCCTGACTTGTTCGCGCTGCCGAACATGCTGGCCGAGGAGGAGGTGCATGCCTGGCACCTCTATGTGCTGCGCAGTGGCAACAGAGCGGCCTTGCAAACGCATCTTGCGCAAGCCGGTGTGCAGACGCTGATCCATTATCCGACGCCGATCCATCGGCAGGCAGCCTATGGCGAACTTGCCGGCTTGAGCCTGCCAGTGACGGAAATGCTCAGTGAGCAGGTGCTCAGCTTACCGATCTATCCAGGGTTATCGGCTGCGCAGGTCGACCACGTGATCGAGGCTTGCAACAGCTTCGCCGCAACCCATCCGAATTCTTCTGCACGGGAGCACTGACGTGTCGCTGCAGCATTGCAAGATTATCGATCTACCGAAGATAGAAGACCCCCGAGGCAACCTGACCTTCATCGAAGGAGGGCAGCATGTGCCATTTGAAATTCAGCGCGTCTACTATCTCTACGATGTTCCCGGTGGCTCGCACCGTGGCGGTCATGCCCACAAGGATCTGCACCAGTTGCTGATCGCCATGTCCGGCAGTTTCGATATCACCCTCGACGATGGCCGCACCAAGTTCAAATACCACCTGAACCGTTCCTACTATGGGCTTTATATTCCGCCCATGATCTGGCGTGAAATCGACAACTTTTCCAGTGGCTCCGTTTGCATGGTATTGGCATCCGCCCACTACACGGAGGCGGATTACTACCGTGATTACGAGACGTTCTGCCAGGCTGTCGGCAATGGAGGTCGCGCATGAGCGATAACCTTGGCAAGGGTGTTTCGACGACTCCTGTTCTCGATCGGCTCAGAGTGGAGCTGGCACGGCTGCGCGAGTCCAAGGACATGCGGCGTGAATGCCCTCTGGTGAGCGTCTGTATCGCCGCCTATAACCATGAGGCTTATGTTGCCGAGGCCATCGAGTCGGTTCTGGCACAAAGCTATCCGAACATTGAGATCCTGATCGCTGACGATGCCTCTCCTGATGGTACCGCCAGTGTCATTCGTACATACGCGCAACGCTACCCGGAGCGTGTGCACGCTTTGCTGTTGAAGGAAAACGAGGGGCCTTCACGCGTATCCAATCGCCTGTTCGAGATGGCTCAGGGCGAGTGGGTGGCTTTTCTGGGCTCCGACGACCGCATGCTGCCGGAGCGTATCGCCCGGCAGGTGGAGTACCTGCGCGGTGACCCCGAGTGCGTCGCGCTGTTCAGCGAAATCGCGGTCATCGATGCCCAGGGGGCGAGAGTCGGCGGTGATACCGAGGCGTTCTTCAACCAGCCGATCACCCACCTGCGCCGTCAACTGCTGACCGGCAACTTCCTCAACGCGCCCTCGGCGATGGTGCGCAGGAGCGACTTGCTCGCACTCGGCGGTTATGACCCTCTGCTGCGTTACGTGCAGGACTTCGAGCTGTGGGGGCGCTTGCTGGCGCGAGGCAGCATCGCCCGGTTGCCGGAGTGCCTGACCGAATACCGCGTTCATGGCTCGAACCTGAGCATCTTCGATGAGCGCGGGCCGAATTTCTCCGCTCGCAGCGAAACGCTCGAAACCATCGTCGGCTTCGCTCGACAGTGGCCCCTGGAATCGCTGCTGCTGCGCCAGCTTGAGCACGATCAGGAGCGTGCAGCGGCGCTGCTCGAGCTGGCGGGTGTACTGCAACTGGTCGATCGCAAGTTCTTCGGTAAACCAGCCCTGGGTACTGCCCATGCCTACCAGCTCGCCCTGCAGGCCGGGCGTCTGTATCCCGAGCTGGCCAAGCTGGCGAAACAGCATATCGAACGCAGTCTGGAAAACGGCTTCGATGCGCAGTGGCAGCCCTGCGCCTGGCAGCAGGGGCGTGCCTGGTTCGTCGAGCCGCGTCTGGCTCTGGGCGATGCCCGCGGCGCGCGAGGCGAGCTGAACACCTGGCTGGCCGAGCGAATTCCCACCCAGGCGCAGCGCACCCTGATCGATGACTACCTGCAGGCCCATGGTGGTGGGCCACTGATCGCGGTGGTGATCGTCGACCTGTTCGGCGACATGGATGGGCTGGCGGCCACCATCAAGAGCCTGGGGGGCGAGGATAACTGGTATGCCTCGGTACGCATCCTGGTGCTGTCCGTGGCCGACGTTCCGGCCACGCAACGAGGTGGAAAACTGCACATGCTGCGGGTGGACGCCGACAGTTACATCCAGGCGCTCAACGCCGAGCTGGGCGAGATGGACTTCGAATGGGCGATGGTCGTTCAGGCTGGGGAACTGTTCACCCCCACCGGGCTGTTGATCGCCGGCCTTGAGCTGGTTTCGGCTAGTACCTGTACGGCTGTCTATGGTGATGAGCTGCAGCGCCTGCCTTCCGGTGATCTCGGGGCGGCGTTCCGACCAGCGTTCAATCTCGATCTGCTGTTGAGCTTTCCCGTGGGCATGGCGCGACACTGGTTGTTCCGTCGTGACGTTCTGCTGCAGCTCGGCGGTTTCGCTGAGCAGGATGCCAGTGCCATGGAGCTTGGCCTGATACTGCGCCTGATCGAAAGCCAGGGCTGGGGCGGTATTGGCCATGTCGACGAGCCGCTGCTGATTACTCAGGCTCCGGCGCTCAAGGACTGCCCTGACGAGCAGGCCATCATTAATGCTCATCTGCAGCGGCGCGGCTATGCCGCGGCGCGGCTTGTGCCGCATCTGCCAGGGCGCTACCGGATCAACTATGGCCACCAGGATGCGCCGCTGGTTTCCATCATCATTCCGACCAAGGATCAGCTGCCCATCCTGCAGCGCTGCGTCGAAAGCCTGCTGGAGAAGACAGCCTACGGTAATTACGAGCTGCTGATCGTCGATAACAACAGCGAAACGCCCGAGGCGTTGGCCTGGTTCGAGGGGGTCGAGGCGCTGGGCGACAGCAAGGTGCGCATCCTGCGCTATCCGCACCCGTTCAACTATTCGGCGATCAACAACATGGCGGCGCGCCAGGCGCGTGGCGACTACCTGGTGCTGCTCAACAACGACACCGCGATCATCAGCGAGCACTGGCTGGACGAGTTGCTCAACCATGCGTTGCGCCCCGAGGTGGGTATCGTCGGTGCCAAGCTGCTCTACCCGGATGGCAGTATTCAGCACGCCGGCGTACTGCTGGGTCTGCGTGGGCCGGCAGAGCACCCCTTCATCGGTGATCCGATGGACGCGCCGGGCTACATGCAGCGCTTGCAGGTCGACCAGAACTACAGTGCGGTCACGGCGGCCTGCCTGATGATCCGCAAGTCGATCTATGCAGAGGTCGGCGGGCTGGAGGAGCAGCAGTTCAAGGTGTCCTACAACGACGTCGACCTGTGCCTCAAGGTACGCGAGGCCGGCCATCTGATTGTCTGGACGCCCCACGCCGTTCTGATGCACGAAGGCAGCGTGAGCCAGAAACGAATCGACCCCAAGGCCGCCGAGGCCAAGTACAAGCGCTTCATGGGTGAGCAGGATGCGATGTACCAGAAATGGCTGCCGGCGCTGGCCAGCGACCCGGCTTACAACCGCAATCTCTCCCTCAACGGCAAGGGCTTCGAGCTGGAGGCCGACAACAACCTGACTTGGCGCCCGCTGACCTGGCGGCCTCTGCCGGTGGTTTTGGCGCACCCGGCCGATCCTTGGGGCTGCGGCAACTATCGGGTGATCAGGCCTTTGCGCGCGATGCAGCGCGACGCGCTAGTCGATGGCATGCTCTCCGAAGGCTTGTTGCAGGTGGTCGAACTGGAACGCTACAACCCTGACGTGATCGTGCTGCAGCGGCAGATCGGCGACGAGCGCCTGGAAGCGATGCGGCGCATCAAGCAGTTCTCCTCGGCCTTCACCGTCTATGAACTGGACGACTATCTGCCCAACCTGCCGATCAAGAGCGTGCACCGTGAGCACATGCCCAGGGATATTCTCAAGTCCCTGCGCCGTGGCCTGAGCTTCGTCGATCGCTTCGTCGTCTCCACCGCGCCGCTGGCTGAGGCCTTTGCCGGGCTGCATGACGACATACGCGTGGTGGAGAACCGTTTGCCGCTCGAGTGGTGGCAGGGCCTGCATGCCAAACGCAGGCGTGGTCGCAAGCCGCGTGTGGGTTGGGCCGGTGGTATAAGTCATACCGGAGATCTGGAACTGATCGCGGATGTGGTCAAGGAACTGGCAGAGGAGGTGGAGTGGGTCTTTTTCGGCATGTGCCCAGCCGCCATCCGCCCCTACGTGCATGAAGTGCATGCCGGGGTCGAGATCGACACCTACCCGGCCGCATTGGCGCGGCTGGATCTGGATCTGGCTGTAGCGCCGGTGGAGCAGAACCTGTTCAACGAGTGCAAGAGCAATCTGCGTCTGCTCGAGTACGGCGCCTGTGGTTTTCCGGTGGTCTGCAGTGATCTGGAGTGCTACAAGGGCGACCTGCCCGTGACCCGGGTGAAGAACCGTTTCCGCGATTGGGTCGAAGCCATCCGCATGCATATCAACGACCTCGACGCGACCGCCGAGGCGGGGGATCGTTTGCGTGCAGCAGTCCATCGCGACTGGATGCTCGAAGGTGCAGGCCTGCAGCGCTGGCGCGACGCCTGGATGCCGGACTGAGCGAGGGGGGTGAACGCCGTCGGGCCAGACCAATGGCTTGACGGATTTCAGTCAATAACCTTGGCAGGTCAGGTTTTTTGGGCTAAGTGCCTGAACGGGAAGAATAAAAAAAAGCTGAAAAAAGTCCCTAAAGCTCTCCAGGCAGACGCCGATAAAGAGATCGAATGCGAACTCTCTGGGCGTCTGAGCAAGCAGGCCCGAGCTCGCAAGCTCAGACAATCGGTACTCAAGGTCATCTGGAGGCAATACCATGGCCCTTACAGTCAACACTAACGTTGCGTCCCTCAACACTCAGCGTAACCTTAACGCCTCGGCCAAAGGCCTGGACACTTCCCTCCAGCGTCTGTCCACCGGTGCCCGTATCAACAGCGCCAAGGACGATGCGGCCGGTCTGCAGATCGCCAACCGTCTGACCAGCCAGATCAATGGCCTGGGCGTTGCGACCCGTAACGCTAACGATGGTATCTCCCTGGCGCAGACCGCTGAAGGTGCCCTGCAACAGTCCACCGGCATCCTGCAGCGTATGCGTGACCTGGCCCTGCAATCGGCCAACGGCTCCAACGGCGCTGTCGAGCGTGCCGCGCTGCAAGGCGAAGTGTCCCAGCTGCAGCAGGAATTGAACCGTATCTCCGAAACCACCAGCTTCGGTGGCCGCAAAATCCTCGATGGCAGCTTCGGTTCGCAAAGCTTCCAGGTCGGTGCCAACGCCTACGAGACCATCAGCGTTTCCATCGGCTCGGCAGCCACTGATCGTATCGGCGTCAACCGTGTCACCACTTCCGGTGGTGCAGCCGGCGCCATCACCAGTGGCGCCAGCGGCGCGGCAGCCTTCGGCACCACCGCCTACTCGGATGCGTCCTTCGAGATCGCTTCGAAGTTCACCACCAATGCTGCCAGCGGCAAGGTGACCATCACTGGTCCGGCCAGTGGTGCTGCCGCCAGCGAGATTGCCCGTGCCGTCAACGCCAAGAGCGACGAAACCGGTGTGACCGCCAACGCTCGTACCGTTGCCGAACTGGGCAGTATCTCGGCCAGTGGCACCATCTCCTTCGAGCTCTATGGCGCCAACAGCAGCACCAAGTCGACCGACAAGACCGTCATCTCCGCAGTTGTGACCGACACCACGCAACTGGGTGCACTGGCTGACGCCATCAACAAGGAAACCGGCAAGACGGGTATCTCGGCCGTCTCCAAAGGCGACAAGATCGAACTGGTCAGCTCCCGCGGCGATGCCATCGCCATCAAGAACTACCAGGGCGGCAGCGGTGCCACCGCTACCCTGCAGGCGAAGAACTTCGAGGGCGACGAGAACGTGGGGACTGCGGCTACCATCAACGGTGGTGCGGGTGCCCGTGCTGATGGTCAGGTTCAGCTCGAGGCAGCCGATGCCTTCGAGGTCACTGGCATGACCGCCGGTCTGGGTTCGGACAAGTTCAGTACTCTGGATTCGGTGAAGGACGTCGACATCAGTACAGCTGGGGGGGCACAGACCGCTCTGGGTATCATCAACGGCGCGATCTCCAACATCGACAGCCAGCGTGCCCAGCTCGGTGCCGTGCAGAACCGCTTCGATAACACCATCTCCAACCTGCAGAACATCTCGGAGAACTCCTCGGCTGCCCGTGGTCGGATTCGCGACACTGACTTCGCTGCCGAAACCTCGGAGCTGACCAAGAACCAGATTCTGCAGCAGGCTGGTACTGCTATCCTGGCCCAGGCCAACCAGTTGCCGCAGGCTGTGCTCAGTCTCCTGGGCTAAGGTCGAAGGCGCTAAACTACGGGGGGAAGGGCTTGGCTCTTCTCCCCGTTACCTCATTGTGAGGATTATTTTATGGACGTCGGTTCGGTCAAACCTACAGTAAATCCTTTGCTTGCGCGTGACGCTGGCTTGTCGGCTGCGACGGATCCGCGCCAGAAACCCGTCGGCAGCAGTGCAGGTATCGTTGCCCCGTCTACTCAGCGCGTGAATGAAACGACTCAGGTCGATGCGCGTATCGTCGAGCCCACTCAGGAAGCGAGTCGCGAAGAGGTCGAGGATGCGGTGGCTACCATCCAGGAGTTCGTGCAGTCGGTGCGACGCAGTATCAACTTCGCGGTCGACGACGGCTCTGGTCGTGTAGTGGTCAAGGTGACCGACGCCGGATCGGGTGACGTGATCCGACAGATTCCATCGGAAGAGGCGCTCAAACTGGCAGAGAACCTGTCGGAAGTGCGCAGCTTGCTGTTCAAGGCTGAGGCATAAGCAGTAAACCTTGGCATGGGTTTTGACTCTTACTCTTCCACTGGACGAGTGAAGTCGAATTATTGACGAGGTAACGTGAAATGGCGGGTATTTCAGGAATCAGTTCGGGCATCGACATTGACACAATCGTCAAGACGTTGGTTCAAGCCGAACAAGCCCCCAAGACCAACCAGCTCGATAAGCTCGAGAAGCAGACCACCACGCGCATCTCTGCCATCGGTACATTGACCGGGGCGCTGAATACCTTCAAGAGCGCCATAGATTCCCTGAACAAGACCTCCTTGTTCGAGTCGCGCACGGCCAGCGTTTCCAACAGCAGTATGGTCAAGGCCACGGCGACCTCTACCGCGCCTGCCGGCAGCTACAACCTACAGGTGCAGCAGTTGGCGAGCAGTAGCAAGGTGGCCCTGCAAGCCGTATCCGGTGGGACGAAAGCGACCTTCGGTGGCGGTACGCTGGAAATTTCTGCCGGTTCGAGCAGCATCAGCGTCGAAGTCACAGAGGCCAACAACACCCTGGCCGGCATTCGTGACTCGATCAACGAGGCCGGCAAGAGCAGCGGCATCAGTGCCACCATCATTACCGATGACTCCGGTTCGCGCCTGGTGCTGAGCTCTACCAAGACCGGGCAGGGCAACGACGTCAAAGTGACAGTGCCCACGGCGCCCGCTGGTGCCGTCAGTGGTGACAATGCGCTGTCTACTTTGGCCTTCACTGCAGCGGCCGATCCTGATAATGTCGGTGCCTTTCTCAAGCCTAACTCCAGTACGGGGGCTGGTGGGGTGATCACCCAGGCCAAGTCCGCCAAGCTGACCATAGACGGTCTGCAGTTGGAGCGAGACAGCAACACCATCAAGGATGCCTTGGAAGGGGTTACCCTCGATCTGCTCGCCGCGCAGAGCAGTGGTGATCTGACCGATGGTAAGACCATCAGCCTGACCGTAGGGGTCGACAAAGGCAGCGTGAAAAGCAGCCTGCAAAAGTTCGTCGATGCCTATAACACCTTGATTTCCACCACCTCCCAGCTCACTGCCTATGTCCCTGTCGATGGCTCGGCCCCGGTTACCGGCCCGCTGTTCGGCGATACCTCGGTACGCAGTCTGCTGTCCGGCCTGCGTAACGAGCTGGTGAACTCGTCAAGCGCTGATGGTGGCATCCAGGCTCTGGCCGAACTGGGCATTACCACGGGTAAGGATGGCAAGCTGTCTTTGAATGACAGCCAATTGACGGCGGCACTGGACAAAAATTTCGATCAAGTCGGCGCCTACCTCACCGGTGACAATGGGTTGATGGGGCGTCTATCGAGTTTCACCACCACGTATGTCGCCACAGATGGGGTGCTCAAGCAGCGCAACGATGCGTTGCAGGCCACCAAACTGGATGTCGACAAGCAGCGCAAGACGCTCAATCAGCGTATCGAGAGCCTGCAAACCCGCCTCTACTCACAGTACAACGCCATGGACTCACTGGTGGGGCAGCTAAAACGCACCAGCGATAGTCTCGGTGGCATGCTTGCCAACCTGCCTGGCTTTGTCAAAAAGGATTGAATCATGAGTAAAACCCCCATCGATGCCTACAAGCAGGTCAAGACCAGCCAGGAGGTATCGCCTTATCGCACCGTGCAACTCTTGCTCGAGGGCGCGCTGCAGCGTGTGATGCTTGCCAGGCAGGCGCAGGTCGAGGGCGATACGGAAATTCGTGGCCTGGCCGTGGGCAGCACCATCACCATTCTCGGCGTGCTTCAGGCGGCGCTGGACAAGGAGCTAGGTGGTGAAATCGCCGAGAACCTCGATGCTCTCTATGATTACATGACCCGTCGCTTGGCCGGGGTGGCTCTGGACAAGACCCCGCGCACCCTTGATGAGGTCGAATCCCTGCTGGGTCAGATCAAGGGCGCTTGGGACGCCATCGGCCCGGAAGTGGAGCCAACTGAGGTAGGCTGATTTTCGCTAAAGCTTTCAGTACCTTGGCCGATATCTGAAGTATCAGCCCACAGGTAGAGCGAGAGCGATTATGAATGCCATGGCGGCCCTCAAGCAGTACCAGACCGTCAATACTCAGGCCCAGGCCATCGAAGCCAGCCCTCATCGTCTGATCCAGATGTTGATGGAGGGTGGCCTGGCACGTATTGCCCAGGCGCGTGGCGCCATGGAGCGCGAGCAGACGGCGCTCAAGGGGGAGTTGATCGGCAAGAGCATTGCCATCATTTGCGGGTTGCGTGAGAGCCTGGATTATCAGCAAGGTGGCGAAGTGGCCAGTAATCTCGATAATCTCTACGAATACATGATCAACCGCCTGACCGAGGCGAACATCAGCAACGAGCCCGCTATTCTCGAAGAGGTTTCCGGTTTGCTGCGTAACGTCAAGGCAGGCTGGGATGCCATCGCTCAATAAGCCTGGTGTCGGAGGAGAAAGGCAATGAATTCATCCGTCCAGCGTTTGCAGGCCACAGGTGTGGCGCTACGCGATGCCCTGGCCAATCAGGACTGGAGCGCTATTGGCGAACTGGATCTGCAATGCCGCATGGCGGTGGATGCCGCCATGGTCGAGGGTGTGCAGGATGAAGAGCAATTGCGCTCTAATCTGCAGCAACTGCTCGATCTGTATCGTGAGCTGGTGAGTGTGTGTCAGGCCGAGCAGCAGCGTCTGGCTGGCGAGTTATTGCAACTCAACCATTCTCATCAGGGCGCCAAGGTCTATCAACTGTTCGGTTGATTGGCTATCGAGGAATCAGGGCTTGCCGACATTGTGAGCCCATCCTTTCTTCTGTGCTTCTACGGTGCTATGCGGTTTTTCATCGCTTTCCCTTTCCCGATAATGTAAACAGCTGCTTAGCTATTGTCAGATGCGGGCAAAAAAACACGCCATAAAATTGACTGCGTCCAAAATATTGACTTTACTAGTGGCCAATTGCTGGTTGCCGCTCGGTCTATGGCGGGCCATCCCCTTCACTCCTCGGGTCAGACATACACAAGATGTGGCGTGAAACCAAGATTCTCCTGATTGATGACAATGCCGCGCGCCGCCATGAGCTGGCGATCATTCTGAATTTTCTCGGGGAAGAACACCTCAGTTGCAGCAGCGAGGAGTGGAAGCAGACAGTTGCCCCGCTCGAGTCCAGCCGTGACGTACTCAGCGTTCTGCTGGGGGAAGTTCGTAGCAAGGGCGGCGCACTGGAGCTGACCAAGCAGATCGCTGCCTGGGACGAGTTTTTGCCGCTTTTGACCATCGGTGATGCTGCAGCTGCCAGCGAATGGCCGGAAGACCTGCGGCGTCGCGTGCTGGCCAGCCTGGAAATGCCGCTGAGCTACAACAAACTGCTCGACTCGCTACACCGTGCCCAGGTCTATCGAGAGATGTACGATCAGGCGCGCGATCGTGGCCGTCAGCGCGAGCCCAATCTGTTCCGCAGCCTGGTCGGTACCAGCCGCGCCATTGGGCAGGTTCGGCAGATGATGCAACAGGTGGCGGATACCGAAGCCAGTGTGTTGATCCTGGGGGAGTCGGGTACCGGTAAGGAGGTGGTGGCGCGCAACCTGCACTATCACTCCAAGCGCCGTGAAGCTCCTTTCGTGCCGGTCAACTGCGGTGCCATTCCTGCTGAGCTGCTGGAAAGCGAGCTGTTCGGTCACGAGAAGGGCGCCTTCACCGGTGCCATCACCAGCCGGGCAGGGCGCTTCGAGCTGGCCAACGGCGGCACGCTGTTCCTGGATGAAATCGGCGACATGCCGCTGCCGATGCAGGTCAAGTTGCTGCGTGTGCTGCAGGAGCGCACCTTCGAGCGCGTCGGCAGCAACAAGACGCAAACTGCCGACGTGCGCATCATTGCCGCCACGCACAAGAATCTGGAGAAGATGATCGAGGATGGCAGTTTCCGTGAGGATCTGTATTACCGCCTCAACGTCTTCCCGATTGAAATGGCGCCGCTGCGTGAGCGCATCGAAGACATTCCGCTGCTGATGAACGAGCTGATCTCGCGCATGGAGCACGAGAAGCGCGGCTCCATTCGTTTCAACTCTGCGGCCATCATGTCGCTGTGTCGCCATGACTGGGCAGGCAACGTGCGTGAGCTGGCCAACCTCGTCGAGCGCATGGCGATCATGCATCCCTATGGGGTGATCGGTGTGGGTGAGTTGCCGAAGAAGTTCCGCCATGTCGACGATGAGGACGAGCACCTCGCGGCAAGCCTGCGTGACGAAATGGAGGAGCGTGCAGCCATCATGGCCGGCCTGCCGGGCCTGGACACGCCGGCTATGTTGCCGCCTGAAGGGCTCGACCTGAAGGACTATCTGGGCAACCTGGAGCAAGGGCTGATTCAGCAGGCGCTGGATGATGCGGGTGGTGTGGTGGCGCGTGCCGCTGAGCGCTTGCGCATTCGCCGTACCACGCTCGTGGAGAAAATGCGCAAGTACGGCATGAGCCGCCGCGAGGAAGACGGTTCCGACGACGATTGATCGTCAACTCAACTGTTTTTCACGCGGTATCTCGTTGAAATGAAGCCGGGGCTTTGACGCAGCTACCGGCTTTATTTTTTAAGTGATTGAAAAATAAAGACAAAAAAGTAGGCATGGGGATTGCTAAGTCTCTTGCAACCGACCGTCTTCTGACGGTGCAGTGCGAGAGATGAAGATGAACGCAAGTGTCAGCCCCGGCGAAAATACCGAGCAGCCTTCCGCGCCGCTCGAGCAGGCCAGTCGTGCAGGTCTGGAACAGGCTTTCGCTCTGTTCAACCAGATGTCCAGTCAGCTCAGCGAGTCCTACAGCATGCTCGAGGCGCGCGTCAGCGAGCTGAAAGGGCAGTTGGCGCTGGTGAGCGCTCAGCGTATGCAGGAGCTGGCAGAGAAGGAGCGCCTGGCGCACCGCCTGCAAAGCCTGCTGGATCTGTTGCCTGGCGGGGTGATCGTCATCGATGGCCAGGGGGTGGTGCGTGAGGCCAACCCGGTGGCCAGGTCGATGCTGGGGCTGCCGCTGGTAGGCATGCTCTGGCGTCAGGTTATTGCACGTAACTTCGCGCCTCGCGAAGACGATGGTCACGAAATATCCATGAAGGACGGGCGCCGCTTGTCCATTGCGACCCGCTCCCTGCATGGCGAGCCAGGCCAACTCATATTGCTCACCGATCTGACGGAAACCCGTCGCCTGCAGGATCAGCTGGCGCGTCACGAACGTCTGTCAGCGTTGGGGCGGATGGTGGCGTCTTTGGCTCACCAGATCCGAACGCCACTATCGGCCGCACTTCTTTACGCCAGTCATCTCAACGACCAGATACTCGATACCGCACAGCAACAGCGCTTTGCCGGGCGTCTCAAGGAGCGTCTGCACGAGCTGGAAAACCAGGTGCGCGACATGCTGGTCTTCGCTCGCGGCGAATTGCCGCTGCCGGATCGTTTATCGCCGTCCGCATTCTTCGACGCTGTGCGTGCCGCTGCAGAGCCCCATGTCCTGGGCATGAACGTGCGCTGGCAGTGTGAGGCCCGTATCGGTGAATTGCTGTGCAACCGCGATACGTTGGTCGGCACGGTGATCAACCTCATCGAGAATGCAATCCAGGCCGGCGGGCGAGAGGTGCGTCTGAAGGTTCATCTCTATCGTCGTGAAAACCAGTTGCGCCTGTGCGTCAGCGACAACGGCCCTGGGATGGATGCCTCCACACTGGCACGTCTGGGGGAGCCGTTCTTCACCACCAAAACCACCGGTACCGGCCTTGGCCTGGCCGTGGTCAAGGCGGTCGCCAAGGCCCACCAAGGGCGCCTATTGCTGCATTCTCGGCCGGGTCTCGGAACCTGCGCCATCGTTTCCCTGCCGCTGCTCGATGCGGCGCCAAACCCGATTCAGGAGTAACCCATGGCTGCCAAAGTCCTGTTGGTTGAAGACGATCGCGCGCTGCGTGAGGCCCTGGCCGATACTCTGTCGCTCGGTGGTCATGATTACCGTGCGGTGGATTGTGCCGAGTCGGCGCTGTTGGCGCTGAAAGAGGAAGCTTTCAGTCTGGTGGTCAGCGACGTGAACATGCCGGGAATGGATGGTCACCAGTTGCTGGCGCAGATTCGAGCACGCTACCCACAATTGCCGGTACTGCTGATGACCGCCTACGGCGCCGTCGAGCGTGCAGTCGATGCGATTCGTCAAGGGGCTGCTGATTACCTGGTCAAGCCGTTCGAGCCGCGTGCCTTGCTCGAGCTGGTGGCTCGCCATGCGCTGGGGCGCCTCGGTGGCGGCGAGCAGGACGGCCCGGTGGCTGTGGAGCCGGCCAGTCGGCAACTGCTGGAACTGGCTGCGCGGGTGGCGCAGAGTGATTCGACGGTGATGATCACCGGCGAGTCGGGTACCGGCAAGGAGGTACTGGCGCGCTATATCCATCAGCGCTCACCCCGTGCCGATGGCCCTTTCATTGCCATCAACTGTGCGGCGATCCCCGATAACATGCTCGAAGCCACGCTGTTCGGTCATGAGAAGGGTGCCTTCACCGGTGCGGTGACGGCACAACCCGGTAAGTTCGAGCTCGCGGACGGTGGCACCATTCTCCTCGACGAGATTTCCGAAATGCCGCTTGGGCTGCAGGCCAAGTTGCTGCGTGTTCTGCAGGAGCGAGAGGTCGAACGCGTGGGCGCGCGCAAGCCGCTCAGCCTCGATATCCGCGTGCTGGCGACGAGCAACCGCGATCTGGCCGGCGAAGTGGCGGCAGGGCGCTTCCGCGAGGATCTGTATTACCGTTTGTCCGTCTTTCCGTTGGCGTGGCGACCGCTGCGCGAGCGACCTGCCGATATTCCGCCGTTGGCTGAGCGCTTGCTGGCTCGGCACGTCAAAAAAATGAATCACGCGCCGGTCAGGCTGTCCGAGGCGGCCGTCCGCTGCCTGGTGCAGCATGGTTGGCCGGGAAATGTGCGGGAGTTGGATAACGCGATCCAGCGTGCCTTGATTCTGCAGCAGGGTGGGCAGATTCAACCTGAGGATCTGTGCCTCGATACGGCCATTGGGCAGGCTGTGCAAATTTCTCTGCCACGTCTGGCCGTGGTGCCTGCAGCGCCTGTATCGGTCGCCGACGCCGTGCCAGCAGGAGGAGAGGCAGGAGCCTTGGGTGAAGATCTGCGGCGGCGTGAATTCCAGGTGATCATCGACACGCTGCGATCCGAGCGTGGTCGCCGCAAGGAGGCTGCCGAGCGCCTGGGCATCAGCCCGCGCACCCTGCGTTACAAGCTTGCGCAGATGCGTGATGCCGGCATGGATGTGGAGGCTTACCTCTACGCCAGTTGATTCAGCCCGGGTAAACCTCATCTTCGCCGGCAGACCAGGCGGCTTATTGGCGCCTGGTTCGTCGTGCATGAGCGAACTCCTTGGCGCTGCTTGCGAGCGCAGTGCCAAGCCTCATCGCGGCTGAAGCCGCTCCTGCCGGCGAGGTATCCAGGCGTTCACTGCGGGCATGCTGTTGCCTGTTGCCTGTTGCCTGTTGCCTGCTGCTTGTCGCGTGAAGCCTGCAGTCGCTCTTTTGGCACCCTTGTTGCAGATACCCCTACAAGGCACCGCTAGCGTCAAAAAGCGGGCAGTGGAGGAAGTCATGAGTCAAGGTGTCCAATTCAATCGCTTGATGCTGGAAATGCGTTCCATGCAGGCCGAGGCCATGGCCCGGCAGAAGCCCGTCGTCAGCGAACCGGTGCAGGGCATGCCGAGTTTCTCGGACATGCTTGGGCAGGCGGTAGGCAAGGTCAACGAGACTCAACAAGCCTCCAACAAGCTGGCCACCGCCTTCGAAATGGGGCAGAGCGGCGTCGACCTTACGGATGTGATGATCGCGTCGCAGAAAGCCAGCGTATCCTTTCAAGCCGTGACCCAGGTGCGTAACAAGCTGGTTCAGGCGTATCAAGACATCATGCAGATGCCGGTCTGAGGATTGATCCATGGCTGAAGCCGCAGTAGCAAACGTACCGGCCAAGACCGAGACGGCAGAAGCGAAGAAGCCGTTACTCGGCTTGAGCTTTTTGGAAAACCTCTCCGAAATGTCGGTGTTGCGTCAGCTCGGTCTGTTGGTCGGCCTGGCTGCCAGCGTGGCCATCGGTTTCGCCGTGGTGCTGTGGTCGCAGCAGCCTGACTATCGCCCGCTCTATGGCAGCCTCAATGGCATGGACGCCAGTCAGGTGGTCGACGTGCTGAGCAACGCCGGCATCAACTACACCGTCGAACCCAACTCCGGTGCGCTGCTGGTCAAGGCCGAAGACATGGCCAATGCCCGTATGCGCCTGGCTGCTGCTGGCGTGGCGCCAACCGACAGCAATGTCGGCTTCGAGATTCTTGACCGTGAGCAGGGGCTGGGTACCAGCCAGTTCATGGAGGCCACCCGTTATCGCCGCGGCCTGGAAGGCGAGCTGGCGCGGACCATCTCCAGCCTCAACAACGTCAAGGGCGCGCGCGTGCACCTGGCCATGCCCAAGGCATCGGTATTCGTCCGTGACGAGCGCAAGCCCAGTGCCTCGGTGCTGGTCGAGTTGTATCCGGGGCGTGCGCTGGAGCCGAGCCAGGTCATGGCCATCGTCAACCTGATCGCCACCAGCGTGCCGGAACTGGACAAGAGCCAGGTTACGGTCGTCGATCAGAAGGGCAACCTGCTGTCCGATCAGCAGGAGCTTTCCGAGCTGACCATGGCCGGCAAGCAGTTCGACTACACCCGTCGCATGGAAAGCCTGTTCACTCAACGCGTGCACAACATCCTGCAACCGGTGCTGGGCTCCGGCCGCTACAAGGCCGAGGTGTCGGCGGACGTCGATTTCAGCGCGGTGGAATCCACCTCCGAGATGTTCAACCCGGATCAGCCAGCGCTGCGCAGCGAACAGCAGGTCAACGAGCAGCGTCAGAGCAGTTTGCCGCCGCAAGGTGTGCCGGGCGCACTGTCCAACCAGCCGCCTGGTCCGGCCGCGGCTCCGCAACAGGCCGCTGGTGCTGCCGCACCGGCAGGCCCGATTGCTGCAGGCCAGCCGCTGGTCGATGCCAACGGTCAGCAGATCATGGATCCGGCGACCGGTCAGCCGATGCTGGCGCCGTATCCGGCGGACAAGCGCGAGCAGTCGACGCGCAACTTCGAGCTGGATCGCTCGGTCAGCTACACCAAGCAGCAACAGGGTCGCCTGCGTCGCCTGTCGGTCGCGGTGGTGGTGGACGATCAGGTGCGTATCGACCCGGCTACCGGCGAAACCACCCGTGTACCCTGGAGCGCCGACGATCTGGCGCGCTTCACCCGCCTCGTGCAGGATTCGGTCGGTTTCGACGCCAGCCGTGGCGACAGCGTCAGCGTGATCAACACGGCCTTCAGTGCGCTGCAGGGTGAAGAGATTCCGGATATCCCGTTCTACACCCAGCCCTGGTTCTGGGACATCGTCAAGCAGGTGCTCGGCGTGTTGTTCATCCTGGTGTTGGTGTTCGGCGTGCTGCGCCCGGTGCTCAACAACATCACCGGCGCCGGTAAAGGCAAAGGCCTGGGCGAGGGCGGCGATGTCGAGCTTGGCCGCATGGCCGGCCTGGATGGCGAGCTGTCGGATGATCGCGTCAGCCTCGGCGGGCCGCAAAGCATCATGTTGCCCAGCCCCACCGAGGGGTATGATGCACAACTGAATGCCATCAAGGGCCTGGTCGCCGAAGACCCGGGTCGGGTCGCCCAGGTGGTGAAAGAGTGGATCAACGCCGATGAGTGACAATCGTACCGCTACCAAGCTGACCAAGGTCGACAAGGCCGCCATCCTTCTGCTCTCGCTGGGCGAGACCGACGCGGCGCAGGTGCTGCGTCACCTTGGGCCCAAGGAAGTGCAGAAGGTCGGTCTGGCCATGGCCGGCATGCGCAATATCCATCGCGAGCAGGTCGAGCAGGTGATGGCCGAGTTCGTCGATATCGTCGGCGACCAGACCAGCCTGGGCGTCGGCTCCGACGGCTATATCCGCAAGATGCTCACCGCCGCGCTGGGTGAGGACAAGGCCGGCAACCTGATCGACCGTATCCTGCTCGGTGGCAGCACCAGTGGCCTGGATAGCCTCAAGTGGATGGAGCCGCGTGCCGTGGCCGACGTGATCCGCTACGAGCACCCGCAGATCCAGGCCATCGTGGTGGCGTACCTCGACCCGGATCAGGCCGGCGAGGTGCTCAGCCATTTCGATCACAAGGTACGCCTGGACATCATCCTGCGCGTGTCCTCGCTCAACACCGTGCAGCCTTCGGCGCTCAAGGAACTCAACCAGATTCTCGAGAAGCAGTTCTCCGGCAGCGCCAACACCTCGCGCGCCACCATGGGCGGCGTCAAACGCGCGGCGGACATCATGAACTTCCTCGACAGTTCGGTTGAAGGCCAGTTGATGGACTCGATCCGCGAAGTGGACGAAGACCTCTCGACGCAGATCGAGGATCTGATGTTCGTCTTCGACAACCTGGCAGACGTCGACGACCGTGGCATCCAGGCACTGATGCGCGAAGTGTCGTCCGAAGTGCTGGTGCTGGCGCTCAAGGGTGCCGACGATGCGATCAAGGACAAGGTGTTCAAGAACATGTCCAAACGTGCTGCCGAACTGTTGCGCGACGACCTGGAGGCCAAGGGGCCGGTGCGTGTCAGCGACGTCGAAGGTGCGCAGAAGGAAATCCTCACTATTGCTCGTCGTATGGCCGAGGCCGGCGAGATCGTGCTCGGCGGCAAGGGCGGCGAGGAGATGGTGTAAGCCATGGTGGCCAAGGAGCCGGAAAGCGAGCTGATCCGCGCCAAGGATCTGGCCGTGTTCGACCGCTGGGCTTTGCCCAGTTTCGACGAACCTGGCGCGCCTGGCGACGAGTCGGTCGGGGAGGTGGTCGCCGAGCCTTCCAGTGAGCCCGTACCGGTGGAAGAGCCTGCGCAATCGGAAGAGGTTGCACTGGAGGACGTCAAGCCGCTGACGCTCGATGAGCTCGAAGCGATCCGCCAGGACGCCTACAACGAAGGCTTCGCAGCTGGCGAGAAGGACGGCTTCCATGCCGGCCAGATCAAGGCCAAGCAAGAGAGCGATGCAGCGTTGGCGGTCAAGGTCGGCAGCCTGGAAAAACTCATGCAGCAATTGCTCGAGCCTGTCGCCGAGCAGGATCAGCAGCTCGAAGTGGCGCTGGTACGCCTGGTCAGCCACATGGTGCGTGAGGTGGTGCAGCGTGAGCTGAACACTGATTCCAGCCAGATTCGCCAGGTGCTGCGCGAGGCGCTCAAGTTGCTACCGATGGGCGCCGAGAGCGTGCGTATTCAGGTCAATCCGCAGGATTTCGAGACCATCAAGGCCTTGCGTGAGCGTCACGAGGAAAGCTGGAAAATCCTTGAGGACGACAGCCTGTTGCCCGGTGGCTGCCGCATCGAGTCCGAACACAGCCTGATCGACGCGACCGTCGAGACCCGCCTGGCGCAATCGCTCAAGCAGCTGTTCGAGCAGCAGCACGCGCAAGTCTCTCAGCCACCGGAAGCGGATATCGGCCTGGATCTGGATGCCGTCGATGCGTCTTGAGCGGATCAGTTTCTCCAGGCGCCTGGCGGGCTACGTCGATGCAATCAACCTGCCCAGCCAGCCAGTGGTGGAAGGGCGCCTGTTGCGCATGGTCGGCCTGACTCTGGAGGCCGAAGGCCTGCGTGCCGCCATTGGCAGCCGCTGCCTGGTGATCAACAGTGACAGCTATCACCCGGTGCAGGTCGAAGCCGAGGTGATGGGCTTTTCCGGTGGCAAGATCTATCTGATGCCGGTCGGCAGTCTCGCCGGGATTGCGCCCGGTGCGCGTGTGGTGCCGTTGCCGGATACCGGGCGCCTGCCGATGGGCATGTCGATGCTCGGGCGCGTGCTCGATGGCGCCGGCCGTGCGCTTGATGGCAAGGGCGGCATGAAAGCCGAGGATTGGGTGCCGATGGACGGCCCGGCGATCAACCCGCTCAACCGTGACCCGATCAGTCAGCCACTGGATGTCGGCATCTGCAGCATCAATGGCCTGCTCACCGTCGGCCGGGGCCAACGTCTGGGGCTGTTCGCCGGTACCGGCGTCGGCAAGTCGGTGCTACTGGGCATGATGACCCGTTTCACCGAGGCCGAAATCATCGTGGTCGGTCTGATCGGCGAGCGTGGCCGCGAGGTGAAGGAGTTCATCGACGAGATCCTCGGCGAAGAAGGTCTCAAACGTTCAGTGGTGGTGGCCTCGCCGGCGGACGATGCGCCGCTGATGCGCTTGCGCGCCGCACAGTACTGCACACGCATCGCCGAATACTTCCGTGACAAGGGCAAGAGCGTCCTGCTGCTGATGGACTCGCTGACGCGCTATGCCCAGGCGCAGCGCGAGATCGCTCTGGCCATCGGTGAACCGCCGGCGACCAAGGGCTATCCACCTTCGGTGTTCGCCAGGCTGCCCAAGCTGGTCGAGCGTGCCGGTAATGCCGAGGCCGGCGGCGGCTCGATCACCGCGTTCTACACAGTGTTGTCCGAAGGCGATGATCAGCAGGATCCCATCGCCGACGCGGCGCGTGGTGTGCTCGATGGGCACTTCGTGCTATCGCGCCGGCTCGCGGAGGAGGGTCATTACCCGGCCATCGACATCGAAGCGTCGATCAGCCGGGTGATGCCGCAGGTGGTGCCGCCCGAGCAGCTCAAGCAGGCGCAGCGCTTCAAGCAGTTGTGGTCGCGCTACCAGCAGAGTCGTGACCTGATCAGCGTCGGTGCCTATGTGCCGGGGGGCGATGCCGATACGGATCTGGCCATCGCCCGTCAACCGCAAATGGCGCATTATCTGCGGCAAGGGTTGGGTGAAAGCATGGGCATGGCGCAGAGTCGTGAGCAACTGGCGGCAGTGCTGGGGCAGTGATGTGGTGTCGTTACTCCAAGCCCGCGCATGATGAGGCGCCCGCCCCATGAGCCTTAGCCGTGCCAAACGCCTGCAGCCAGTGGTGGAGATGGCCGAGAAGGCCGAACGGGAGGCGGCTCGACAGCTTGGCCACTGCCAGGGGCTGGTCAGCCAGGCCGAAGCCAAACTGGGCGAGCTGGAGCGTTTTCGCGGCGACTACCAGCAGCAATGGATCAGCGAGGGCAGCAAGGGCGTCTCCGGGCAGTGGCTGATGAACTACCAGCGCTTTCTGTCACAGCTGGAAGGGGCCATTGGCCAGCAAATGCAGAGCCTGGATTGGCATCGGGCCAACCTGGAAAAGGTGCGGGCACTGTGGCAGCAACGCTACGCGCGCCTGGAAGGCTTGCGCAAGCTCGTGCAGCGCTACCGCGACGAAGCCCGTATGGCCGAGGACAAGCGCGAGCAGAAGCTGCTGGACGAACTCGCCCAGCGTCTCATCGATCGCGGCGAGCCCTGACGGATACGCTCCCCTGAGTCGGCTCGCCGTGCGGCTGGGAGGCGCTCAAGCGCCGGCGTTAGATTGCAGTTGCCGACGGACGGTATCGGGTGCTACACCTTGTCATGCTGCATTCGCTCCTCGCTGGGCAAAGCGGCTAAGCTGGGTGCATATCGACTAAGGAGCAAGGCATGGCCATCACCTCGCAGGCATCCGCCGACGGGCAAGAGCTGACCATCGTGATTAGCGGGCGTTTCGACTTCGCCTCGCATCAGGAATTTCGTGACGCCTACGAGCGCGTCGCCATCACCCCACGGCGTTATCTGGTCGACCTGCAGGACACCAGCTATCTCGACAGTTCGGCGCTCGGCATGCTCCTGCTGCTGCGTGACCATGCCGGCGGGGATTCGGCGCAGATCCGTCTGATCAACTGCAGCAGTGATGTGCGCAAGATCCTGGCGATCTCCAACTTCGAGCAACTGTTCCAGATCAACTGATCATGGCCGACAGGCTGTCGATCCTGATCGCGGAGGACAACTCGGCGGACCGCATGCTCCTGTCGACCATCGTCAGTCGTCAGGGGCATCGCGTATTGACCGCCAGTAACGGCCTGGAAGCCGTGGCGCTGTTCGAACAGGAGCGCCCGCACCTGGTACTGATGGACGCCCTGATGCCGGTTATGGATGGCTTCGAGGCGGCGCGGCGGATCAAACAGCAGGCCGGCGATGCGCTGGTGCCGATCATCTTCCTCACCTCCCTCAGCGAAAACGAGGCACTGGTACGCTGCCTCGAGGCTGGGGGCGACGACTTCCTGGCCAAGCCTTACAACCGGGTGATACTCGAGGCCAAGATCAAGGCCATGGATCGCCTGCGTCGCCTGCAGGCGACCGTACTGCACCAGCGTGACGTGATCGCCCAGCACAACGAGCACCTGTTGCGCGAGCAGCGTGTGGCCAAGGAGGTGTTCGACCGTGTCGCCCATTCCGGCTGCCTGAACGCATCGAACATTCGCTACCTGCAATCGCCCTATGCCTTGTTCAATGGCGATCTGCTGCTGGCCGCCTACACGCCGTCCGGTGGCATGCACGTCATGCTCGGCGATTTCACCGGCCATGGCCTGCCGGCAGCCATCGGCGCCATGCCGTTGGCCGAGGTGTTCTACGGCATGACGGCCAAGGGGCATGCGCTGGCCGAGATCCTTCGCGAGATCAACGCCAAGCTCAAGCGCATCCTGCCGTTGGGGGTGTTCTGCTGTGCCACGCTGCTCAACATCAACAGCAAGCGTGGCTTGCTCGAGGTCTGGAACGGTGGCTTGCCGGATGGCTATCTGCTGCACGACGACGGCCGCGCTCGTCAGGCACTGGTGTCGCGCCACTTGCCGCTGGGAATCCTCGAGCCTGCTGCGTTCAGCGATCGCTGCGAGGTCTACCCGTTGCAGCGTGGCGATCGCGTCCTGCTGCTCAGCGACGGTGTACTGGAGGCGCGCAACGCCCAGGGCCATCTGTTCGGCGAAAGTCGACTGCTCGAGGTGCTGGATTGCAACCAGCAGCCGCGTGTGCTGTTCGATGAGATCCAGCAGGCTCTGGTGGCCTTTCGCGGTGAGCAGGAAGACGATGTCAGCATGCTCCAGGTCGGCTTCGAGGACGAGGGCGAGGTGCTGCATACGCTGGCCTTCGCCGACGCTGGGCACAGCAATCCGCAGGACTGGTCGGCGAGCTTCGAGTTTCGCGCGCACAGCCTGCGGCATTTCAACCCCTTGCCCTACCTGTTGCAGTTGCTGATGGACATCAAGGCCCTGCGGCCGCGTGGCGGAGAGATCTATACCGTCCTGGCCGAGCTGTACTCCAACGCGTTGGAGCACGGTGTGATCGGTCTGGACTCGGCACTCAAGCGCGATGCCAAGGGGTTCTCCGAGTATTACCGCGAGCGCCGCTTGCGTCTGGCGCAGCTGCAGGACGGCTATGTGCGTTTTCATCTCCAGTTGTGCCCCCAAGAGCGAGGCGGATGCCTCATGATCCGTGTCGAGGATAGCGGGCCGGGTTTCGATGCTCAGGCGTTGACCAGCACGCCTGCTGACTTCAGTGGGCGTGGCCTGGCACTGGTGCGAGAGTTGAGCGATGCCTGCCACTGCGAGGGTGAGCAGCCGGGCGTAAGCGTGGAGTTTTGCTGGTCTACTGAGGCATAATCCGTCGGCTGTCGTTCAGGGAGTGACCCAGTAGTGCCCGACATCCACCTCGATGATGCCGTCCTGGCCGCCTTGCAGGACGTCATGGAAGATGAATATCCGGTCTTGCTCGATACCTTCGTGGCAGACTCCGAAGAGCGCCTGCGCCTCATCCAGCAAGCCGAACTAGAGGCCGACGCCCAGGCCCTGCGCCTGGCTGCGCACAGCTTCAAGGGCAGTTGCAGCAACATGGGGGCGACTCTACTGGCCAGCCTGTGCAAGCAGTTGGAAGACGCCGGGCGTCGTGAGGCGCTGGAGCTGGCTCCCGAACTGATCGAACAGATCGAGCGCGAATTTGCCATCGTGCGCATCCTGCTCAAGACCGAACGTCAGCGCTATCGCATCTGATCCTCCATGCAGGCCGATTTAAGTCGGTCTTTCTTTGTCCCACCAAGTTGGCCCGTCCTTTGCTCTGGTACCGTCACGACCCATCAGACGGAGAGCGTCCATGTCCGCGATGCCCGATCTACTCCTCAAGCCCGCGCCTGAGGTAAAGAGCAATGCGAAGCCACCGGCGAAAGCGCCGGAGCCCAGCAAGAACGAGCCTTCCGGCTTTGCCCAGGTGTATGCCAAGGAGCGCCAGACCCAGTCCAGCGAGCGTCCGGGGGAGGCCAAGAAAGCGACTGAATCACGTGGTGGCGAGAAGAATGACGAGGCCGAAGCGGCAGTGTCGACCGATGCCGAAAAGCCCGAGATTGCCGCCGACGGCAAGACCTTGCCGGCCGATGAGCCGGCGCAGGAGGAACTGGATCCCTTGCTGGCCATGGCCATGAGCGGCATGCAGCCTCAGCCGGCACAGGCAGCGGTGAGCGAGGAGGGGCAGGACGCGGCGCTCACTGCAGTGGCTGAGATAACTGCCCAGGTCGAGGGGGAAGCGTCGGTCGAGGGCGAAACGTCGGAGGCGATGCTGGGCACAGTGCAATTGCCAGCCGAAACCCAGGCCAAAGCTCAGTTCAAGCCCGAAGCCGCCAATGATGCCAAGGCTTCCGCAGATACGAAAAGCGCGGATTTCGCCGAAGCCATGATGAACATGGGCAAGAAAACCGAGAGTACCGACGCCAGCAAGGAGTCCAGCGTGGACATCGGTCTGGAGAAGGTATCCGGCGAGGCGCTGGAGAGTCTCAAGGAAAGTACGCAGCCCAACCGACCCGATCAGTTCGTCAGTAAGCTCAACGCCCTCACTCAGGCGATCAATCAGCAGAGTGGCGCTGTGCAGCGCGCTCCGCTGGTTCCCGGTCAGCCGGTCGCCATGCAGCAAAACGGCTGGACGGAAGCGGTAGTCGACAAGGTGATGTGGATGTCCAGTCAGAACCTCAAGTCGGCAGAGATTCAACTCGATCCTGCCGAACTTGGGCGCCTGGAGGTGCGTGTGCACCTGTCTCAGGATTCTGCCCAGGTTACCTTCGCCAGCCCCCACGCTGGGGTGCGTGACGCGCTGGAGGGGCAGATGCATCGCCTGCGGGACATGTTCACCCAGCAGGGAATGAGCCTGGCCGATGCCAACGTATCCGACCAGTCGCTCAATCGCGGCTGGCAGGGGCAGGAGCAAGGTGAGGCGGGGCGTGGCGGCTCCGGCCGTGGCAATGGCCTGGCAGGTGGTGTCGAGGAGGGGGGGCTGGCTGTGAACCAGGACGTTCGCAGTGAGCGCCTGAGCATGGGGCGAGGATTGGTCGATTATTACGCCTGAAGTGCGATTGGCGTGTAGCCTCCGCTAGACTGAGATTCGCCCGAGCGTTCAAAAGACGCTCGGGCGAATGCATTTTGGGTGACAGACAAGGGCTGGCACTGTTAAATCCGCAGCCCAAGGTTGGACAATGCCGTTGATAGGCTGGCATAACACTTGCTCCTAACCCTTTGATCGCGGAAAGAACCTAGGCACTGACGGATTATTGGCATGGCTAAGAAAGAAGCAGCAGCGGGGGCAGAGGGACAACCTGCCGGCAAGAGCAAGCTCAAGCTCATCATTCTCATTGTCGTCGGCCTGCTGCTGGCCGTGGGTCTGTCCATCGGCGGCACTTGGTTCATTCTCAGCAAGAACGACAAGACTGAAGAGCCCAAGCACGAGGAGGCTGCCGATGCAGCGCCGGTGCACAAGGCCGCGGTCTATCAGGACTTGCAGCCGGCCTTCGTGGTCAACTTCAACGTCCAGGGGCGCACACGCTACCTGCAGGTGAGCATGGCGCTGATGGGGCGCGATGCGGCCGGCATGGAAAAACTCAAGGTGCATGTTCCGGTACTGCGCAATCGCCTGGTGATGTTGCTCTCGGGCCAGGACTTCACCGCCCTGCAAACGCCGCTGGGCAAGGAGATGCTCCTGCAGCAGGCCCTGGCCAGCGTGCAGGAACTGGCGCAGAAGGAAACCGGCAGCACTGTGGTTGAGCAGGTGCTGTTCACCAATTTCGTATTGCAGTAAGCGGGAGTCATCATGGCCGTTCAGGATCTGCTTTCCCAGGACGAGATCGACGCGCTACTCCATGGCGTGGACGACGGCCTGGTCGAGACCGAGGACGCCGCCGAGCCGGGTAGCGTCAAACAGTACGACCTGACCAGCCAGGATCGCATCGTCCGTGGGCGCATGCCGACCCTGGAGATGATCAACGAGCGTTTCGCCCGTTATACCCGCATCAGCATGTTCAATCTGCTGCGCCGTTCGGCAGACGTCGCAGTAGGTGGTGTGCAGGTGATGAAGTTTGGCGAGTACGTGCATTCGCTGTACGTGCCCACCAGCCTCAACCTGGTGAAGATGAAGCCACTGCGCGGCACGGGCCTGTTCATCCTCGATGCCAAACTGGTGTTCAAGCTGGTGGACAACTTCTTCGGCGGTGACGGTCGTCATGCCAAGATCGAAGGGCGTGAATTCACCCCGACCGAGCTGCGCGTGGTGCGCATGGTGCTTGATCAGGCCTTCGTCGACATGCGCGAGGCCTGGCATGCGGTCATGGATATTCATTTCGAGTACGTCAACTCCGAGGTCAACCCGGCGTTGGCGAATATCGTCAGCCCCAGCGAAGTGGTGGTGGTGTCCACCTTCCATATCGAACTGGACGGCGGCGGTGGCGACCTGCACATCACCATGCCGTATTCGATGATCGAGCCGATCCGCGAGATGCTCGATGCCGGTTTCCAGTCCGATGTCGACGATCAGGACGAACGCTGGGTCAAGGCGCTGCGTGAAGACATCCTCGATGTCAGCGTGCCGCTGGCCGCGACCGTGGCGCGGCGGCAGTTGCGGCTGCGCGACATCCTGCATATGCAGCCCGGTGACGTGATCCCGGTCGATCTACCGGAAAACGTGGTGATGCGTGCCAATGGCGTGCCCACCTTCAAGGTCAAGCTGGGGGCACACAAGGGCAACCTGGCATTGCAGGTGCTCGAGCCGATCGAACGCCAGCGCTGAAGCACCATTGGATTGCTTGGCCTGCGCTCGACGCGACAGGCCTGATTCATCACAGATTTCGAACAGGTAACAGGAGCCAGGCGAGGAACTACCATGGCAGACGAAGAAAATACTTCCCCCGAAGAGCAGGCGCTGGCCGACGAGTGGGCTGCAGCGCTGGCCGAGGCCGGTGATGCCGACCAGGATGACATCGATGCCATGCTCGCTGCGCAGGAGCAGCCCAAACCCGCCGCTCCGCGCGCGCCGATGGAGGAGTTCGGCAATGCGCCACCTCCAAGCACCGGCTTGCCGGCCGGCCTGGAGGGGCCGAACCTGGATGTGATTCTCGACATCCCGGTGTCCATCTCCATGGAGGTTGGCAACACCGATATCACCATCCGCAACCTGCTGCAGCTCAACCAGGGCTCGGTGATCGAACTCGATCGCCTGGCTGGTGAGCCGCTCGACGTGCTGGTCAACGGCACGCTGATCGCCCATGGTGAGGTGGTGGTGGTCAACGAGAAGTTCGGCATTCGCCTGACCGACGTCATCAGCCCCAGCGAACGCATCAAGAAACTGCGCTGATCATGACTCGATATCTTTTTCTCCTGCTGAGTCTGCCATTGTCTGCCTTGGCTGCGGAAACGACGGCCAGCCCGACGCCCATGGCGGGCAGTAACCTGGCCGGGCAGCTTGGCCAGATGCTTCTGGGCTTGTTGTTGGTGATCGGCCTGATTTTCGCACTCGCCTGGTTGCTGCGTCGGGTGCAGCAATTGACGCCGCGAACCGGGCAGGTGATCAAGCTGCTGGCGACCCAGCCGCTGGGTCCGCGTGATCGTCTGGTACTGGTGCAGGTCGGCAACGAGCAGATCCTGCTGGGCCTTTCTGCCGGGCGCATCGCCCCGCTGCACGTCCTCAAGGAACCGGTGCATCTTGCCGATGCCGAGCCGGCCACGCCGGAATTTGCCCAGCGCCTGATGGAGTTGCTGGGCAAGGATCAGAAGGACAAGTCCTGATGCTGCGTTTGTTGCTGGTATTGCTGCTCAGCGTGTCCGCTTCGCTGGCGCTCGCCGCCGATCCGCCCAGCGGCGGTACCTTGATTCAGCAGGGCGATGGCCCGTTGTCGATTCCGGCCATCACGCTGTCCACGGACGCGCAAGGCCAGCAGGAGTACTCGGTCAGCCTGCAGATACTGCTGATCATGACGGCGTTGAGCTTCATCCCCGCGTTCGTCATGCTGATGACCAGCTTCACCCGCATCATCATCGTCTTCTCCATCCTGCGTCAGGCGCTGGGGCTGCAGAGCACACCGTCGAACCAGATTCTGGTGGGGCTGGCGCTGTTCCTGACGCTGTTCATCATGGCGCCGGTGTTCGACCGGATCAACAGCAGCGCCCTGCAGCCCTACCTGAACGAGGAGATCGTCGCTCAGGAGGCGATCAAGCGCGCCGAGGTACCGATACGCGACTTCATGCTGGCGCAGACGCGGGAGAGCGATCTGGCGCTGTTCGTGCGCCTGTCCAAGCGTACCGACCTCAATGGTGTCGAGGACGTGCCGCTGACCATCCTGGTGCCGGCCTTCGTCACCTCCGAGCTGAAGACCGCGTTCCAGATAGGCTTCATGATCTTCATCCCGTTTTTGATCATCGACATGGTGGTGGCCAGTATCCTCATGGCGATGGGTATGATGATGCTCTCGCCGCTGATCATCTCCCTGCCGTTCAAGATCATGCTGTTCGTTCTGGTCGATGGTTGGGCGCTGATCATGGGCACCCTGGCGGCCAGTTTCGGCACGATATAGCGAGGCTCGCATGACTCCCGAGGTAGCGGTTGACCTGTTTCGCGAAGCGCTCTGGCTGATCGTGCTGATCGTCGGTCTGGCGGTGATTCCGAGTCTTGTCGTCGGCCTGATCGTGGCGATGTTCCAGGCCGCTACGCAGATCAACGAACAGACCTTGAGTTTTCTGCCGCGTCTGATCGTCATGCTGGTCACACTGATCTGGTCCGGGCCCTGGCTGGTCAGCCAGCTGATGGAGTACACCCAGAATTTGATCCAGAACATTCCGTACCTCATAGGTTGAGGGGCAGCTGCGATGCTGGAGTTGAGCAACGCGCAGATCAGCGGCTGGATCGCCCAGTTCATGTTCCCGTTGTTTCGCATCGCCTCCATGCTGATGGTCATGCCGATCATCGGTACGCAACTGGTGCCGACCCGTGTGCGCCTGTATCTGGCGCTGGCCATCAGTGTCGTGCTGGTACCCACCCTGCCGCCGATGCCGCAGGTGGATGCGCTGAGCCTGCGTAGCCTGTTGCTGATCGCCGAGCAGGTGATGATCGGAGTCATGCTCGGTTTCATCCTGCAGTTGTTCTTTCATGTCTTCACCGTCGCCGGACAGATCATCGCCATGCAGATGGGTTTGGGCTTCGCCTCCATGGTCGACCCCACCAACGGTGTGTCGGTGCCGGTGCTGGGGCAGTTCATGCTGATGCTGGTGACCCTGCTATTTCTGGCCATCAATGGCCATCTGGTGGTGCTGGAGGTGCTCGCCGAAAGCTTCGTCACCCTGCCGCCAGGGCAGGGTCTGATGGTGCAGCATTACTGGGAACTGGCCGGCAAGCTCAGTTGGGTGATCGGCGCCGGGTTGTTGTTGACCCTGCCTGCTGTCACCGCGCTGCTGGTGATCAACCTGGCCTTCGGCGTGATGACGCGCGCCGCGCCGCAGCTGAACATCTTCTCCATCGGCTTTCCGCTGACCCTGGCCATGGGCCTGGTTATCTTCTGGATCAGCCTTTCCGACTTCGGCAGCCTGTTCCAGGCCATTGCCAGCGACGCCCTACAGCAACTGGGCGAATTTGCCCAAACGAGGTAGCCATGGCGGAAAGCGAAAGTGGCGCCGACAAGAGCGAGGAACCCACAGGCAAGCGGCTCGAAGAGTCGCGAAAAAAGGGCCAGATCGCACGCTCCAAGGAACTCAACACTTTGGCGGTCACCTTTGCCGGCACGGCGGCACTGATCTTCTTCGGCGCGCAGATTGGTGCTGCCTTGCTAGACCTGATGCGTGGCACCTTCAGCCTGCCGCGTGAGGCGGTGATGCGCGAAGACAGCATGGCGCTCTACCTGCTGGCCTATGGCAAGCAGACCCTTATGGCCCTGCAGCCGTTCTTCATCGTCTTGCTGATCGCGTCGGTGATTGGCCCGATTGGCCTGGGCGGCTGGTTGTTCTCCTCGGAGGCGCTGCTGCCCAAAGGTAGTCGGATGAACCCCTTGGCGGGCCTCAAACGCATGTTCTCGGTACAGGCGCTGGCTGAGCTGCTCAAGGCCTTTGCCAAGTTTCTGGTGATCCTTGCGGTGGCCTTGCTGGTGCTGGCCACGGATCAGGATGATCTGTTGGCCATCGCCAACGAGCCGGTCGAGTCGGCCATCCTGCACAGTCTGAACGTGGTGGGTTGGAGCGCCTTCTGGTTGTCCTGTGGGCTGATCCTGATTGCCGCCGTTGATGTGCCGTTCCAGCTCTGGAGTCACAAGCAGAAGCTGATGATGACCAAGCAGGAGGTCAAGGACGAGTACAAGGATTCCGAGGGCAAGCCTGAGGTCAAGGGACGCATTCGCCAGTTGCAGCGTGAGATGGCCGAGCGCCGCATGATGCAGGCGGTGCCGCAGGCTGACGTGGTGATCACCAACCCGACCCACTTCGCCGTAGCGCTGAAATACGATCAGGACAAGGGTGGGGCGCCGATATTGCTGGCCAAGGGCAACGATTTCCTCGCCCTGAAGATCCGCGAGATCGCCCAGGAACACAAGGTCATGGTGCTCGAGTCGGCAGCCCTGGCTCGGGCGGTCTATTACTCCACTGAGCTGGATCACGAGATCCCTGCCGGTCTTTACCTGGCGGTGGCGCAGGTGCTGGCTTATGTCTACCAGATTCGCCAGTTTCAGGCTGGCAAGGGCAAGCGTCCTGGCCCGCTGTCTGATCTGCCCATCCCGCCGGATCTGCGTCGCGACGAGTGATGCAGCGGCTCGTGTAGCCGCCCTGGCACAGGTTTTTTCACTGCCTTTGTTCTGTGTCTGCAGTTCTGGAACGCTTCTTGCCATAACCCCTTCAGGACGCGGTATTGCGTCAAAAGATTGAATGAATTGGGGTAAGGCCGTGGCAGTAGATCGCGCTCAGTTGATCGGTGACGTACGCAGCAACCTGGCCGGGTTGCGGCATGGCAATCTGGGCATTCCGCTGCTGCTGCTGGTGATGCTCGGCATGGTCATGCTGCCGGTGCCGGCGTTTCTGCTCGATGTGCTGTTCACCTTCAGCATCGCGCTGTCGATCGTAGTGCTGCTGGTCAGTATCTACGCCCTGCGGCCGCTGGATTTCGCCGTGTTCCCCACCATCCTGCTCGCCGCCACGCTGCTACGCCTGGCGCTGAACGTGGCTTCGACTCGGGTGGTGCTGCTCAATGGTCATGAGGGCCACGGTGCGGCGGGGCAGGTGATCCAGGCCTTCGGCGAGGTGGTGATTGGCGGTAACTACGTCGTCGGTATCGTGGTCTTCGCCATCCTCATGATCATCAACTTCGTGGTGGTCACCAAGGGCGCCGGACGTATCTCCGAGGTGAGCGCGCGCTTCACCCTCGATGCCATGCCTGGCAAGCAGATGGCCATCGACGCCGACCTCAACGCCGGCCTGATCGATCAGGTCGAAGCCAAGAAACGTCGCAGCGAAGTGGCCCAGGAGGCTGACTTCTACGGTTCCATGGATGGTGCCAGCAAGTTCGTACGCGGCGACGCCGTTGCTGGTCTGCTGATCCTGTTCATCAACCTCATCGGCGGTGTTGCCATCGGCGTGCTGCAGCACCAATTGGCGTTCGCCGATGCCGGTAAGGTCTACACCCTGCTGACCATCGGCGACGGTTTGGTGGCGCAGATTCCTTCCCTGCTGCTGTCGACTGCCGCTGCGGTGATGGTCACCCGCGTTTCTACTTCCGAGGACATGGGGGCGCAGGTCAACCGGCAGATGTTTGCTTCGCCCAAGGCTTTGGCAGTGGCTGCGGCCATCCTGATTGCCATGGGCCTGGTGCCGGGCATGCCGCATTTTTCCTTCCTCAGCCTGGGTTTCATCGCTGCGGGTGGCGCTTACTGGATCGCGCACAAGAACCGCAAGGTCAAGGAAGAGGAAGTCAAGGAAGTGCAGCGCCAGCAGGAGCTGCTGCCGGCGCAGAAGGCCCAGGAGGTCAAGGAGCTGGGTTGGGACGATGTGACGCCAGTGGACATGGTGGGTCTGGAGGTGGGCTACCGCCTGATTCCGCTGGTCGACCGCAACCAGGGTGGTCAACTGCTGGCGCGGATCAAGGGTGTTCGCAAGAAGCTGTCGCAGGAGATGGGCTTTCTCATGCCGTCGGTGCATATCCGCGACAACCTCGACCTGGCACCCAATGCCTACCGTTTGACGCTCATGGGTGTCAGCGTGGCCGAGGCTGAGGTCTACCCGGATCGCGAGCTGGCGATCAACCCCGGTCAGGTGTTCGGCCCGCTCAATGGCATTGCCGCCAAGGATCCGGCGTTCGGCCTGGAGGCGGTATGGATCGATCCCAGTCAGCGTGACCAGGCGCAATCGCTCGGTTACACCGTGGTCGATGCCAGCACCGTGGTCGCCACCCACCTGAATCAGATCCTGCACAAGCACGCTCATGAGCTGCTCGGGCACGAGGAAGTACAGCAGCTCATGCAACTGCTGGCCAAGAGTTCGCCGAAGCTGGCCGAAGAGCTGGTGCCTGGGCTGGTGTCGCTGTCGACGCTGCTCAAGGTATTGCAGGCGCTGCTGCAGGAACAGGTGCCGGTGCGCGACATCCGCACCATCGCCGAGGCCATCGCCAACGTCGCGCCAAAGAGTCAAGATCCCGCCGCCATGGTCGCAGCCGTTCGCGTGTCGCTGGCTCGCGCCATCGTGCAAAGCATCGTGGGACTAGAGCCGGAGCTGCCTGTGATCACCCTTGAACCAAGGTTGGAACAGATATTGCTGAACAGTCTGCAGAAGGCCGGTCAGGGTAGCGAGGATGGCATCCTCCTCGAACCAGGTATGGCCGAGAAGCTGCAGCGTTCCCTGGTGGAAGCGGCGCAGCGCCAGGAAATGCTCGGCAAACCGGTGATCCTGCTGGTGGCCGGTCCGATCCGGGCGATGTTGTCGCGCTTCGCGCGGCTGGCGGTACCCAGCATGTACGTGCTGGCCTACCAGGAAATTCCGGACAACAAGCAGGTCACCATAGTCGCCACTGTGGGCCAGAACTGAGGTAAAGGGTCATGCAGGTCAAACGTTTCTTCGCTGCTGATATGCGGACCGCCATGAAACTGGTGCGTGACGAACTGGGCGCTGACGCGGCCATCATCGGCAACCGCCGCGTGGCCGGTGGTGTCGAGCTGACCGCCGCGCTCGACTATCAGGTGGCGCCAGCGCCGGTTCGACCGAATCCGGCTCTGGAGGCCGAGCTGCGCAAGACTCAGGCGCGCATCGCCAATGCCCAGGCGGAGCTGGCGACCCGTGCCGAACAGGACTCGTCGAAAGACCGTCAACTTTTCGCCAATGACTCGCTGGTGGCGCCGGAATTGCCGGCGACCCCGGTCAAGCCGCAGCGCCCCGTCGAGAAGCCGGTGGCTGCCGCGCCCAGTGTCGATCCGCGTGCGCTCGATGCCATGCGCTTCGAGCTGCATGGCCTGCGTGAACTGATCGAAGTACAGCTGGGCTCCATCGCCTGGGGGCAAATGCAGAGCCGTCGCCCGCAGCAGGCCAACCTGTGGCGCCGCTTGCAGCGTATGGGCCTGTCGGCCGAGCTGTCGCAGGCGTTGCTCGACCGCGTGGCGGGCGTCGCCGAGCCTCGTCAGGCCTGGCGCATGCTCCTGGCGCACCTGGCCCATGCGATCAAGACGCCCAAGGTCGAGCCGTTGGAAGAGGGCGGGGTGATTGCCCTGGTCGGCCCTGCCGGCATGGGCAAGACCACCACGCTGGCCAAGCTGGCCGCGCGTTACGTGCTTAAGTACGGTGCTCAGCAGGTCGCTCTGGTGAGTATGGACAGCTTCCGTATCGGCGCCCAGGAACAGCTCAAGACCCTGGGGCGCATCCTCGGCGTCTCGGTGACTCAGATCGATCCGGGGCAGTCGCTGCTGCAAGCCCTGGCGCCCCTGGCCAAGAAACGTGTCGTACTGATCGATACGGCGGGGTTGCCCGCCAACGATCCGGCCCTGCGTCTGCAGCTCGAGAGCCTGTCTGCGCGCGGCCTGAAAGCCAAGAATTATCTGGTGCTGGCCGCTACCAGTCAGAGCCAGGTGCTCAAGGCGGCCTACCATAGTTACAAGCGTTGCGGCCTTTCCGGCTGCATACTGACGAAGCTGGACGAGGCCGTGAGTCTGGGTGAGGTTTTGGGTCTGGCTATAGGCCAGCATCTGCCGGTAGCCTATGTCACGGACGGGCCGCGGATTCCGGATGATCTGCACGTTCCGCGTAGCCACCAGCTGGTCAGCCGCGCGGTGGGATTGCAGGCGCCGGAAGAGCCTAGCGAGGACGCCATGGCGCAATTGTTCGCCGGTCTCTATCAAGGAACCGCGCGGCGCGTCGGCTGAAGCGCTAAAGTGTTGCAAACCCTGCGTTTTTTGCAGGGGCGAACGGCCGGTTGGCCAAGTCGAAGTTAGACAAGGTATTGAGAGAACATGGGTATGCATCCCGTACAGGTGATCGCGGTAACCGGCGGCAAGGGCGGTGTCGGTAAGACCAACGTGTCGGTGAATCTGTCCATGGCCCTCGCCGATCTGGGGCGCCGGGTGATGTTGATGGACGCCGACCTTGGGCTCGCCAACGTCGATGTGCTGCTGGGGCTGAGCCCCAAGCGCACCCTGGCCGACGTGATCGCTGGTGAGTGTGACCTGCGTGACGTCCTGCTGCAGGGGCCGGGCGGTATCCGCATCGTGCCGGCCGCATCGGGCACGCAGAGCATGGTCAACCTATCGCCCATGCAGCATGCCGGCCTGATCCAGGCATTCAGCGATATCAGCGAAAACCTCGACGTGTTGGTGATCGACACTGCAGCCGGCATCGGCGATGCGGTCGTCAGCTTCGTGCGGGCGGCGCAGGAGATTCTCGTCGTGGTCTGCGACGAGCCGACCTCGATCACCGACGCCTACGCGCTGATCAAGCTGCTCAACCGCGACCATGGCATCAGCCGCTTCCGCGTGCTGGCCAACATGGCGCACAGCCCGCAGGAAGGTCGCAATCTCTTTGCTAAGCTGACCAAGGTGACGGATCGTTTTCTCGATGTCGCCCTGCAGTACGTCGGCGCGGTGCCCTACGACGAATGCGTACGCAAGGCGGTGCAGAAGCAGCGCGCCGTCTATGAAGCCTTCCCGCGCTCCAAATGCGCACTGGCGTTCAAGGCAATCGCTCAGAAGGTCGATACCTGGCCGCTGCCGGCCAACCCGCGCGGCCATCTGGAGTTCTTCGTCGAGCGCCTGGTGAAGCAACCGACAGCAGACTCGGCCGTATGACAGCAGCCTCTGGACTTCGTATGTACAACAAGGCTCGTGCGCAGGACTCCCAGCACCAGTTGATCGAGCGCTATGCGCCGCTGGTCAAGCGCATTGCCTATCACTTGCTGGCGCGTCTGCCAGCCAGCGTGCAGGTGGACGATCTGATTCAGGCCGGGATGATCGGCCTGCTCGAAGCCTCGCGCAAATACGACTCCAGCAAGGGTGCAAGCTTCGAAACATTCGCCGGTATTCGCATCCGCGGTGCCATGCTCGACGAGGTGCGCAAAGGCGATTGGGCACCGCGTTCGGTGCACCGCAACAGCCGGATGGTCAGCGATGCGATACGTACCGTTGAAGCGAGAACGGGGCGTGACGCTAAAGATCACGAGGTTGCTGCCGAACTCCAATTGAGTCTGGAAGATTACTACGGCATTCTTGGCGACACTTTGGGTAGCCGCCTGTTCAGTTTCGACGACCTATTGCAGGACGGTGAACATGGCGGACTGCACGAAGACGCCGGGCACACCCACCTCGAACCTTCGCGGGATCTCGAAGATGAACGCTTTCAAGCGGCATTGGCCGAGGCCATTGCCGGCCTGCCGGAGCGCGAGCGTCTGGTGCTGGCGCTGTATTACGATGAAGAACTGAACCTGAAGGAAATCGGTGAAGTACTGGGGGTCAGCGAATCGCGCGTCAGTCAGTTGCACAGTCAGTGCGCGGCGCGTCTGCGTTCGCGGCTGAGTGAATGGCGCGCTGGCTGAGTCGCAGCGTACTCGCAGGCAGAAACGGTTTCACGATTAAAGGACGTAGTTGCAAACGCAATACGTTTGGGACTGTACGGAGGTCGACTTGGACAAGAACATGAAAATCCTCATCGTTGACGATTTTTCGACGATGCGACGGATCATCAAGAACCTCTTGCGAGACTTGGGTTTCACCAATACCGCCGAGGCCGATGACGGCACTTCAGCGTTGCCGATGCTGCAGAGCGGCAGCTTCGACTTTCTGGTCACCGACTGGAACATGCCCGGTATGACCGGCATCGACCTGCTGCGTGCGGTACGTGCGGATGAGCGCCTCAAGCACCTGCCGGTGCTGATGGTCACCGCCGAAGCCAAGCGTGACCAGATCATCGAAGCGGCTCAGGCCGGCGTGAATGGCTATGTGGTCAAGCCCTTCACTGCGCAGGTGCTGAAGGAAAAGATCGAGAAGATCTTCGAGCGGGTCAACGGCTGATGTCGGCCGCGAGGGTGCTATGGAACACGATGATTCCACATTGGGCGATCTTGAAACGTCCCTGAAAACCAATGCCCGCGAACTGGTCGATAGCCTCGAAAAAGGTAACTTCGGCAACGCGGTGCAACTGATCAATGAGCTCAACAAGGTTCGTGATCGTGGTTTGTATCACGAGGTCGGCAAGCTGACCCGTGAGCTGCACAACGCTATTGTCAATTTTCAGCTCGACCCGCGCATGCCTCATGCCAAGGAGCTGTCGCAGATATCCGACGCCACCGAGCGTCTGAACTACGTCGTCACCCAGACCGAGAAAGCGGCCAACCGCACCATGGATCTGGTGGAGCAGAGTGCGCCACTGGTCAATGACCTGGCCGATGAGGCGCAGAGCCTCAGCGCCGAGTGGGGTCGTTTCATGCGCCGGGAAATCGGCGCAGAGGGTTTTCGTGAGCTGGCCAAGCGCATCGAGTTGTTCCTTGCGCGTAGCGAGCGTGACAGCAGCAAGCTGTCCAACCACCTCAACGACATTCTGTTGGCGCAGGATTACCAGGATCTGACCGGTCAGGTGATCAAGCGGGTGACGCAGTTGGTCACCGAGGTGGAAAGCAACCTGCTTAAATTAGTCCTAATGGCCAGTTCGGTAGACCGCTTCGCGGGTATCGAACATGACCACGATGCATTGCGTGCCGAACAACAGCAGCAAAAATCGCCGTCGACGGGTGAAGGTCCGCAGATTCATGCCGATAAGCGTGATGACGTCGCCTCCAATCAGGACGATGTCGACGACCTGCTATCCAGTCTTGGATTCTAAGGAGCACCCCACATGAGCTTCGGCGCCGATGAAGAGATCCTCCAGGATTTCCTGGTAGAGGCCGGCGAGATTCTCGAACAGTTGTCCGAGCAGTTGGTCGAGCTGGAAAGCCGACCGGACGACATGAACCTGCTGAACGCCATCTTTCGCGGTTTCCACACCGTCAAGGGCGGAGCAGGCTTCCTTCAGCTCAACGAGCTGGTGGAGTGCTGTCATATTGCCGAGAACGTGTTCGACATCCTTCGCAAGGGCGAGCGTCGCGTTGACGCTGAACTGATGGACGTTGTGCTCGAGGCGCTGGATGCGGTCAACAGCATGTTTGGCCAGGTTCGGGAACGCTCCGAGCCTACGCCGGCATCGCCCGAGCTGCTGGCAGCCCTGGCACGCCTGGCCGAGCCAGCAGGTGCGCAACCCGAGCCGGTTGCCGAGCCTGTAGCGGTGCAGGCCGCGCCGGAGCCTGAACCCGAACCGGTTGCCACGCCTGCTGCAAGTGCTGCGTCCTCCGACATCACCGATAGCGAGTTCGAGCAACTGCTCGATGCGCTGGGCGATACGCCGCCGGCTGCTGCCGAAGCCAGCGCCGGCAGTGACGATATCACCGACGATGAATTCGAAGCGCTGCTCGATCAACTGCATGGCAAAGGTCAGTTCGCCGCGCCAGCCGCATCGGCACCGGCCCCTGCAGCTCCTGCTGCTGCCGCGCCCGCCGCACCTGCCGGTGACGATATCACCGACGACGAATTCGAAGCTTTGCTCGATCAGTTGCACGGCAAGGGCCAGTTCGCCGCGCCGGCTTCGCCTGCCGCGCCTGTAGCGGCCGCGCCAGCCGCCGCCCCGAGTGCCCCGGCCGGTGACGACATCACGGATGACGAGTTCGAATCGCTACTCGATGAGTTGCACGGCAAGGGCAAATTCGTAGCGCCGGCTCCAACTGCCGCTCCGGCCGCAGCGGCAGCACCGGCTCCTGCGGCGGCCAAGCCTACGCCTCAGCCAGCTGCTGTGCCGGCGGCCAAGCCCGAACCCGCTGCGCCGCGTGCTGCTGCGCCAGCTCCTGCTGCGGCGGAGAAGGCGCCTGCCAGCGAAGCCGAAACCACCGTACGGGTCGATACCGCACGCCTCGACGAGATCATGAACATGGTCGGCGAGCTGGTACTGGTGCGTAACCGCCTGGTGCGCCTGGGCCTCAATAGCGGCGACGAGGCCATGTCCAAGGCGGTGTCGAACCTCGACGTGGTCACGGCGGATCTGCAGACTTCGGTGATGAAGACCCGCATGCAGCCGATCAAGAAGGTCTTCGGCCGCTTCCCGCGCCTGGTTCGCGACCTGGCGCGCAATCTGAAGAAAGAGATCAACCTCGAGCTGGTGGGCGAAGAAACCGACCTCGACAAGAACCTGGTCGAGGCGCTGGCCGACCCGCTGGTGCACTTGGTGCGCAACGCGGTCGACCACGGCGTGGAGACCCCGGAAGAACGCGAGAAGGCCGGTAAGGCTCGCGCAGGTAGGGTGGTGCTGTCTGCCGAGCAGGAAGGTGACCACATCCTCTTGTCCATCACCGATGACGGCAAGGGCATGGATGCCGACATCCTGCGCGCCAAGGCGGTGGAGAAGGGCTTGCTGGACAAGGATGCAGCCGAACGTCTGAATGAGTTCGAATGCTACAACCTGATCTTCGCCCCGGGCTTTTCGACCAAGACCGAAATTTCCGACGTGTCCGGTCGCGGTGTCGGCATGGACGTGGTCAAGACCAAGATTTCCCAGCTCAACGGCACGGTCAACGTGTTCTCGCAGAAGGGCCAGGGCTCGAAGATCGTCATCAAGGTCCCGCTGACCTTGGCGATCATGCCGACGCTGATGGTTATGCTGGAGAATCAGGCCTTCGCGTTCCCGCTGGTCAACGTCAACGAGATCTTCCACCTCGATCTGTCGCGCACCAACGTGGTCGATGGCCAGGAAGTGGTGATCGTGCGCGACAAGGCGCTGCCGCTGTTCTATCTCAAGCGTTGGTTGGTGCCGCAGGCGTTCATGGAGGAGCAGCGTGAAGGGCATGTGGTGATCCTCACCGTAGGCAGTCAACGCATCGGTTTTGTCGTCGATCAATTGGTCGGTCAGGAAGAAGTGGTAATCAAGCCACTTGGCAAGATGTTGCAGGGCACCCCGGGGATGTCCGGGGCGACCATCACCGGCGACGGTCGCATCGCGCTGATTCTCGACGTACCGAGCATGCTCAAGCGCTACGCTCGACGTTTCTGATGGTTTTGCGGCACGGGCCGATGCCCGTGCCGTCTAGGAGTGTTTATGGCAGTCAAGGTCTTGGTAGTAGACGACTCCGGCTTCTTTCGCCGGCGTGTTTCGGAAATTCTGTCTGCCGATTCCAGCATTCAGGTGGTCGGGACGGCCACCAACGGACGGGAAGCCATCGATCAGGCGCTGGCGCTCAAGCCAGACGTGATCACCATGGATTACGAGATGCCGATGATGGATGGCATCACGGCTGTACGTAACATCATGCAGCGTTGCCCGACGCCTGTGCTGATGTTCTCCTCACTCACCCATGAAGGCGCACGTGTCACCCTGGATGCGCTGGATGCCGGGGCGGTGGATTTCCTGCCGAAGAATTTCGAGGACATCTCGCGTAACCCGGAGAAGGTCAAGCAACTGCTGTGTGAAAAGGTGCATTCCATTGCACGCAGCAACCGTCGCTTCAGTTCTGCGGTTGCCACACCGGCACCGGCTGTCACTAGCCCGACGCCTGCGCCAAGTCGCAGCGCTACGCCTGTTCGCACGCCGGCGCCGGCCGCTCCTGCGCGTACTGTGTCGGCTGCAGGTGGTGCCTCCAGTGCCAGTAGTAATTCGCCGGCACCACGCCGCAAGGCCTACAAGCTGGTCGCCATTGGTACTTCCACCGGTGGCCCGGTTGCATTGCAGCGCGTGCTGACCCAACTGCCGGCCAACTTTCCGGCGCCGATCGTGCTGATCCAGCACATGCCGGCAGCCTTCACCAAGGCCTTTGCCGAGCGCCTGGACAAGCTCTGCCGCATCCAGGTCAAGGAAGCCGAGGACGGCGACATCCTGCGCCCAGGTCTGGCGCTGCTGGCTCCTGGCGGTAAGCAGATGATGGTGGACGGTCGCGGTGCGGTGAAGATCCTGCCTGGTGACGAGCGTCTCAACTACAAGCCCTGTGTCGACATCACCTTCGGCTCTGCCGCCAAGTCGTTCAACGACAAGGTGCTGGCTGTGGTGCTCACCGGCATGGGCGCCGATGGCCGTGAAGGTGCACGCCTGCTCAAGCAGAACGGCAGCCAGGTATGGGCCCAGGACGAAGCCAGCTGCGTGATCTACGGCATGCCGATGGCAGTGGTGAAGGCTGATCTGGCCGATGCGGTCTATTCGCTCGACGACATCGGCCGACATCTGGCCGAGGCCTGTCAGTGATGAAACCTGAGCCGGGCGGTCATGCATGGATGTCCTGAGTCTAATCGGCGTCATTCTGGCGTTCGTCGCCATTCTCGGGGGCAACTATCTCGAAGGCGGACAAGCCTCGGCGCTGCTCAATGGTCCGGCAGCGCTGATCGTGCTCGGCGGTACGCTCGGCGCGGCTTTCCTGCAGACGCCGATCAGCACGTTCAAGCGTTCTGTGGGCGTGTTGCGCTGGATCTTCTTCCCGCCACGCATCGATCTGGTCGGTGGTATCAACCGGGTCGTCGGCTGGAGCATGGTGGCGCGCAAGGAGGGCTTGCTCGGTCTGGAGTCGGTGGCTGACGCCGAGCCTGACGCCTATGCGCGCAAGGGGCTGCAGTTGCTGGTCGATGGCGCTGAGCCGGAATCCATCCGTAGCATCCTCGAGGTCGATCTCTACACCCAGGAAGCCCGTGATATTCAGGCTGCCAAGGTGTTCGAGAGCATGGGCGGTTATGCGCCGACCATCGGCATCATCGGTGCGGTGATGGGCCTGATCCACGTGATGGGCAATCTGGCCGACCCCAGCATGCTGGGTAGTGGCATCGCCGTGGCCTTCGTCGCCACCATCTACGGTGTCGGGTTCGCCAACCTGTTGCTGCTGCCGGCTGGCAACAAGCTCAAGTCCATTGCGTTGCGCCAGTCGCGCTACCGGGAAATGCTGCTCGAGGGCATTCTCTCCATCGCCGAGGGTGAGAACCCGCGTTCCATCGAATTGAAGCTGCAAGGCTTCATGGATTGATGGAGGCACTATGGCCCGCAGACGGCATCAGGAAGAGCACGAGAATCACGAGCGCTGGCTGGTGTCCTACGCGGATTTCATCACGCTGCTGTTCGCCTTCTTCGTGGTGATGTACTCCATCTCCTCGATCAACGAGGGCAAGTACAAGATTCTCTCGGACACCCTGACGGGCGTGTTCAACCAGCCGGATCGTTCGATCAAACCCATTCCTATCGGTGAGGAACGCCCGCGTACCGGCGATCCCGAACGGGCGACGATGAACGAGGACGACAAGGATGTGACCGACAGTACGCTGCGCAGCATTGCCTCCAGCGTGCGTGATGCCTTCGGTGACCTGATCCAGAGTGATCAGTTGAATATTCGCGGCAACGAGATGTGGATCGAGCTCGAACTCAGTTCCAGCCTGCTGTTCCCCAGCGGCGATGCCTTGCCGAACAATCAGGCATTCGACATCATCGAGAAGGTCGCCAAGATTCTGGCACCCTATGAAAATCCGGTGAAGGTGGAAGGGTTCACCGACAACCTGCCGATCCAGACGCCCCAGTATCCGACCAACTGGGAGCTGTCCTCGGCGCGAGCGGCAAGCATCGTGCGCATGCTCGCCATGGACGGGGTCAATCCTGTCCGTCTGTCTGCGGTGGGCTATGGTGAATTTCAGCCGGTTGCGGACAATTCGACAGCCGAAGGGCGTGCCCGTAATCGTCGGGTGGTGTTGGTGATCTCGCGTGACCTGGACAATCGCCGTAACAGCGGTAGTACCGCTGCAAGCCAAGGCGGAGCTGGCACGCAACCTGCAAAAGCGCCAGAGCAGGGGGCCGCACAACCGTGAACCGTCAAATCCCAGTCGCGCCGTTGCGGCGGTCGACAGCCATTCTCGGTCTGCATGCGTCACGCCGGGAGGATGAGAAAAGATGAAAGTCTGGGCAGTAGCCAATCAGAAAGGTGGTGTCGGCAAGACCACCACGTCCATCGCACTGGCGGGTCTGCTGGCGGATGCCGGCAAGCGTGTCGTCGTCGTCGACCTCGATCCGCACGGATCCATGACCAGCTATTTCGGCCATGACCCGGATACGCTGGAGCACAGCTGTTTCGACCTGTTCCTGCATCAGGGCAACGTGCCGCAGGGGCTGCCGAAGCAATTGCTGCATGGCACCAGCCACGAGAACATTTCCCTGTTGCCCTCGAGCACTGCGCTGGCGACGCTGGAGCGTCAGTCGCCGGGGCAGAGCGGCCTGGGCCTGGTGATCGCCAAAAGCCTGGCGCAGCTGTGGGAGGATTTCGATCACGCGGTCATCGACAGTCCGCCGCTGCTCGGCGTGCTCATGGTCAATGCCCTGGCGGCGAGTCAGCAACTGGTGATCCCGGTTCAAACCGAGTTCCTCGCGGTCAAGGGGCTGGAGCGCATGATCACCACGCTGACCATGATCAATCGTTCGCGCAAGCAGGCGCTGCCATACACCATCGTGCCGACGCTGTTCGACCGCCGCACCCAGGCCTCGATGAGCACCCTGAAAGTCTTGCGCAATACTTACCCCGATCATCTCTGGCCGGCCTATATTCCGGTCGATACGCGCTTGCGCGATGCCAGTCGGGCAGGGCGCACGCCTTCGCAGTTCGACGCGGGCAGCCGTGGCGTGATCGCCTACCGCGCCTTGCTCAAGCATCTGCTGAGCCATCAGCCCGCCGCGCAGGTAGCCTGATATGCGCGTCTGTGTTGAACTGCACTCAAGTCGAGCCACATTCCTGCCGATAGGCTGTACAGGCCTTGATCACGGTGTTCACCCATGAGTCGTAACCTCGCTACTGCCACGCGCTCCCAACTGGCCCTGCAGTCCTATCTGGACGGCCTGCTGCAGGAAGCGGCTGCTGAGCTCGAACAGTCCGTCGATATCGATGAGTTCGAGGCTGCCGTACTCGAGGAGCAGGTGCGTGATGCGCGCCTGGTTCAGCCGGTTGCGATGCCGGTGGTGGCCGCGCCGCAGGTGCAGGTCACTGCCCCTGAAGTGATCGTGCCGACTCCGGTGATCGAAGAGGCGCCGCCGCTGGTGGCACCGGTTGCCGAGATCACGCCGCTGCAGACCGCCCTCGATGCTGACGGGCGTCCCGGCTGGGCTGAGGAGCCATTCGAATGCCTGTTGTTCGACGTTGCCGGGCTGACGCTGGCGGTTCCGTTGATTTGCCTGGGTTCCATCTACCCGCTGGAAGGGCAGGAGCTGACGCCGCTGTTCGGCCAGCCCGACTGGTTCCTCGGCATCCTGCCCAGCCAGGCCGGTAACCTCAAGGTGCTGGATACCGCGCGCTGGGTCATGCCCGATCGTTACCGTGACGACTTCCGTGAAGGCCTGCAGTACGTGATTTCCGTGCAGGGCTACGAGTGGGGGTTGGCAGTGCATCAGGTCAGTCGCTCCATCCGCCTTGACCCCAGTGAGGTCAAGTGGCGCAGCCAGCGCACGCAACGCCCCTGGCTGGCGGGTACGGTGATCGAACACATGTGTGCGCTGCTCGATGTGGCGGCGCTTGCCGAACTGATTGCCAGTGGGGGTGCCAAGCACCTCAATGGCGGAAAACTGCATTAAGAATTGGTGGGCTCGTGCCAACGGGCTCTATAGTTGATGACAAGCGGGTGTAATCCGCGCGTGCCGCACTGAGCGGTTTTTGACGAGGCTAGGGACATGAAGAAAAGTTCTGCACAAGGTGCCGAAGATCCGATTCTGCAGTGGGTGACCTTTCGCCTGGACAACGAGACCTATGGCATCAACGTGATGCAGGTACAGGAAGTCCTGCGCTACACCGAGATCGCACCGGTTCCGGGGGCTCCGAGCTATGTGCTGGGCATCATCAACCTGCGCGGTAACGTGGTCACGGTGATCGACACGCGCCAGCGTTTCGGCCTGGGCTCCGCGCCGGTGACCGACAACACCCGTATCGTCATCATCGAGGCGGACAAGCAAGTGGTCGGCATCCTGGTCGACAGCGTCGCCGAGGTCGTTTACCTGCGCCAATCCGAGATCGAAACGGCGCCGAACGTCGGTAACGACGAGACGGCCAAGTTCATCCAGGGCGTTTGCAACAAGAACGGCGAACTGCTGATCCTGGTCGAGCTCGACAAGATGATGTCCGAGGAAGAGTGGTCGGAGCTGGAGAGCATCTGAGCCATGTCCGAGTTTGCCATGCTTGCTGCGGCCCTGGCCTTCGTGGCGCTGCTGTGCGTGGCATTGGGCATCGTCTGCAACGGCCTGTACCGCAATCAGCAGCGGCTGTTGGCGGAGCAGGCCAGGCGTGACGCCGCGCGCGATGCGCGGATTCGCGAGCTGGGCAAACGCCTCGATGCCTACCTGACCGGTAGCATTCGCATGGGCGAGGAGTTGCACGAACTGCGTCGTATCGTGGCGCCGTTACCGGACAAGGTCAGTCAGATCGAGCAGCGCGATCCCAACAGCCTGTCCTTCACCCAGGCTGCGCGCCTGGTGGGCATGGGGGCCAGTGTCGATGACCTGACCCAGTCCTGTGGCCTGAGCAAGGCCGAAGCTGAACTGATCAGCCGCCTGCATCAACCTCGCGCCAGTCAATCGAATTGAAGCTGCCTGCAGGCGCTTCGATGTCCTTGCCGACAGTCAGTTCCGCAGCCTATTGCGCCCGGTTTGCTTCGCTCAGTGGCTCGGCCCGCGAAGAAGAGGAAGGCTTGGCGTCACGTCACGCTCGCCGTCTTCCTTGAATCCCGGTGGCCGCTTGCCCTGCAGGTACCAGGCGAAGGCGATGATCTCGGCGATGCAGCGATACAGCGCTTCGGGAATGGCATCGCCCAGCTCCAGCCGGGCCAGTAAACGTACCAGCTCGGCGTTTTCGTAGATCGGTACTTCGTATTCGCGGGCGATGGCCAGGATCGCCTCGGCCAGCTCGTCATCGCCCTTGGCGCTGAGCACTGGCGCGCTCTGCCCGTCATAGGTGAGGGCAATGGCCTGGCGTGCTTCGGGCTGTGACTTGCGGCTCATGCGGTTTCATCCACCCAGCGTTGTTCCAGTGAGGTCTTCGGCCCTTGCGGCGGCATGCCCTGGCTGCAGGCCAGTTCGCCGACTTCGAGCCCGGCGGCTTGCAGACGTTCGCGCAGGTGACCCAGTTCGGCATTGATCAGCGCGGTGGTATCGGCGCGTTCGGCCCATAGCTGGCTGGATAGGCTGCCGCGCAGCAATTGCGCGCGAACCTGCAGTGGGCCCAGGTGAGGCAGATCGAAGGCCAGGTCGATGCGCCATAGCGGCTCCTTCTGCTCGTGCTTGTCCGACTTGGCATTCTGTTCCTCGTGCTGCAGCTTGATCTGCAATGGCAGGATTTCCTGCTGGTGGCGCATCGGCAGTTCCAGTTGCCAGGTGGTCACCAGGTTGCCGTTGGCGTCGACCTGGGTTTGCGCCAGGCTCGACAGCTGATGCGTCTGTAGTCGTGAGATGGCGGCAGCAGCGAGCTTGAGCAAGGCCTCCAGATCGACCTCGCCTTCTTCCATGTTCTGCAGCAGGCGCGAGGGCAGGGGGAAGCTGAGGGCTTGCTGACGCGCCGAGCTGCCTGTGCTGTTGATGCCCAGCATCTGGCGGGCCAGGGCAGGCAGGTTCTGACTGATCGCGCCTTGCAGCCCGGCCAGCGTACCGGCGCCACCCGGCAATTGCGGCAGCAACTGTGCAACCAGTCGTAGCAGGTTGGCTTTCAGATCCTGTGGCAGGCCACTGGTTTGCCCGTGCAGCAGCTTGGCTTCGAACAGCAGGCCGCTGCCCTCCATCGCTTTGGCCAGACCTTTGGCTGTGCTGAGCTGGCCGCTGTCAGGCAAGGCGCCCAGGAGTTTGTCGATGCTGTCCTGCACCGCATCGTCACCACCTGCAAGGCCTTGCAGGCCCTTGAACAGCCCTTCCAGAGACGCCTGACGATTCTGTTGTGCGGCCAGTTGCTGACCCAGCACCAGTTGATCGAGGCGGCCGCTCAGTGGCAGGAAGGCCAGGCTCTGGCTGCCCTGTACCTGAGCGCTGAGCAGGCTGCCGACCGGCAGTGGCATGGCGCTGTCGATGGCCAGCTTGCTGCCGGCCAGCGGCGTATTGAGCAGGTTGACCACCAGGCGGTAGAGCTGTTGCGTCGCTTGCATCGGTAGGGCATCGCGACTGATCACCTTGCCCTGCACCAGCGTGCCCGGAGGGAGTTGCTGCAGATCGAGGCTCGTCAGCGCCTTATCGCCTCCGGCTTGCAGCGCCAGAGCCAGGCGTGTGTCGGACAGCGCCGTGACCACCAGGGTGCTGCCCTGCGCCAGCGGGCGTGGGCTCTCGGCCTGCAGGGTGGTCTGCTTGCCGCCTTCGAGCGTCAGTTTCAGTAGCAGTTGGAACGTCTGCGCCTGCTCGCGTACGGCCACCACTTCGGCCTTGGCGCTTTCCCCGGCGGCCAGCATGCCCTCCAGTGGCTGCAGCAGGCGTACGGCCAGATCCGCCGCCGTCGCCGTGCTACGGCTCACCGGAATGGCGGGGGGAAGTGGGCGTGGGCTGCTGATCTCGCTCATGGGCTCTCATTTAGCTGACGGTGTACGGCTTCGCCAGTACACCCTACGACCGATTTGCCTGCGGCAGATTCACACCCTGTCGAAAATGCCGACTGCGGGTGTCGTTCTCTGACATGTATAATGCCGCCCCGTTGCGCATCGCGCTTCCGGCACGCGTCAGTATAGCGGCCGAACCATCGCCGACTTGAACCCTGCCAGGTATCGATGACCCGTTCCGTTCCTCTTCTCGAAGCCGTGGCGCTCTCTTGTGAGCGGGACTGGCGCATGCTTTTCGAGCATCTGGCGTTCCGTCTCGACCGCGGTGACATGCTGCAGATCAGCGGCCCCAACGGCAGCGGCAAGACCAGCCTACTGCGGCTGATCGCCGGGCTGCGTCAGCCGACCGCCGGAGACATTCTGTTGCAGGGGCGGGCACTGGCCGAACAACGCGGCGAGCTGGCGCGCAATCTGTTGTGGATTGGCCATGCGGCCGGCATCAAGAGCTTGCTGACAGCGGAGGAGAATCTCGCCTGGCTCTGCGCTCTGCATCGTCCGGCCAGCCGTGAGGCGATCTGGCAGGCGCTGGAAGCCGTCGGCCTGCGTGGTTTCGAGGATGTGCCCTGTCACACCCTGTCCGCTGGCCAGCAGCGCCGTGTCGCCCTGGCGCGTCTGTATCTGGCCGACACGCCGCCGCTGTGGGTGCTCGACGAGCCCTTCACCGCATTGGACAAGCACGGCGTGGCGCAGCTCGAAGCGCACCTGGCCAGCCATTGCGAACGTGGCGGCGTGGTGGTGCTGACCACTCACCACAGCTTGCAGCACAAGCCGGCCACCTACCGCGAACTCGACTTGGGGCAGCACGCCGCATGAGCAACGTCTTCACTCAATTGCTCAGCCGCGAAATGCGCCTGCTGGCCCGGCGCCCTTCTGATCTGGCCAACCCGCTGGTGTTCTTCGCCATCGTCATCGCTCTGTTTCCCCTGGCGGTCGGGCCAGAGACGCAATTGTTGCAAACCCTTTCTCCCGGTCTGGTCTGGGTCGCTGCGCTGTTGGCCGTGCTGCTCTCGCTGGACGGGCTTTTCCGCAGTGATTTCGAGGACGGCTCGCTGGAACAGTGGGTCCTTTCGTCGCACCCCCTGCCTCTTCTGGTGTTGGCCAAGGTGCTGGCACACTGGCTGTTCAGCGGCCTGGCGCTGGTCTTGCTGGCGCCCTTGCTGGCTCTAATGCTCGGTTTGCCCGGGCGTTGCCTGCCGGTGCTGCTGATCTCCCTGCTGCTCGGCACCCCGGTGCTGAGCCTGCTGGGCGCGGTGGGCGCGGCGCTCACCGTCGGTCTCAAGCGCGGTGGCCTGCTGCTGGCGCTGCTGATTCTGCCGCTGTACATCCCGGTGCTGATTCTCGGCAGCGGAGCATTGCAGGCGGCCCTGCAAGGATTGCCGGCGAGCGGCCACCTGTTGTGGCTTGCGAGCCTCACTGCCCTGGCGGTGACCCTGACACCTTTTGCGATTGCCGCCGGCCTGACCATCAGCGTCGGCGAATAAGAACGAACCGTGATGTAGCCCGGATGCAATCCGGGAGTTCTCGATAGCCTCCCGGATTGCATCCGGGCTACGTGTAGATGATGAGCGATCTGAATGAACTGGACGTGGTTTCACAAGTGGGGTTCGCCCAAGTGGTTCTATGAGATGAGTGGCCGCTGGCTGCCCTGGCTCAGCATCGCCGCCGTGCTGCTGATCGTCGCCGGCCTGGTCTGGGGGCTGGCCTTCGCACCGCCGGACTACCAGCAGGGCAACAGCTTTCGCATCATCTACATCCACGTGCCGGCTGCATTCCTGGCCCAGTCGATCTACGTCATGCTTGCCGTCGCCGGCCTGGTCGGCCTGGTATGGAAGATGAAGCTGGCCGATGTCGCCCTGCAGCAGGCCGCGCCCATCGGCGCCTGGATGACCTTCATCGCGCTGATCACCGGTGCCATCTGGGGCAAGCCGACCTGGGGCACTTACTGGGTGTGGGACGCGCGCCTGACCTCCATGCTGATTCTGCTGTTCCTCTATTTCGGCGTCATCGCCCTGGGCAACGCCATCAGCAACCGCGACAGCGCCGCCAAGGCCTGCGCCGTGCTGGCCATCGTCGGTGTGGTCAACATTCCGATCATCAAGTACTCGGTGGAGTGGTGGAACTCGCTGCACCAGAGCGCCACTTTCAAACTTACCGAGAAGCCCGCCATGCCCGTTGAAATGTGGCTGCCGCTGCTGCTCGGAGTCGTGGGCTTCTACTGCTTCTTCGGCGCCGTGCTGCTCTATCGCATGCGCCTGGAAGTGCTCAAGCGCGAAGCGCGCAGCAGTTGGGTGAAGACCGAAGTGGAGAAACTGGTGGAGGGCCGGGCATGAGCTTTTCCTCGTTCGCCGAGTTCCTCGCCATGGGCACCCACGGGGTCTATGTGTGGAGCGCCTATGGCATCAGCCTGGTGGTTCTGCTGCTGAACGTGGTGTTGCCGATTCTGGCGCGCCGCCGTTACCTGCAAGACGAGGCGCGTCGTTTGCGCCGGGAGAAGTCCAAGTGAATCCGGTTCGCAAGAAACGCCTGTACATCGTCCTCGCCATTCTCTGTGGTGTGGGTGTCGCCGTGGCGCTGGCGCTCAGTGCGCTGCAGCAGAACATCAACCTGTTCTACACACCCACGCAGATCGCCAATGGCGAGGCGCCGGAAGGCACCCGTATTCGCGCTGGCGGTCTGGTGGAGGAGGGCTCGGTGAAGCGCTCGGCCGATTCGCTGGAGGTGGACTTCGTGGTTACCGACGGCGCCCATGAGGTGACCATCCGCTACCACGGCATCCTCCCGGATCTGTTCCGCGAAGGGCAGGGCATCGTCGCTCTCGGCCGGGTCAACGAGCAGGGCGTGCTGGTGGCCGACGAGGTGCTGGCCAAGCACGATGAAAACTACATGCCGCCGGAAGTGATGCAGGCGCTGGAAAAGAGCGGAATGAAGCAGCAACACGATGCCGCGACTGCCGGCAAGCAGGGTTATAAGCAGGAGAACGCGCAATGATTCCTGAACTCGGCCACCTGGCGATGATCCTGGCCCTGTGCCTGGCCGCCGTCCAGGCCACGCTGCCGCTGATCGGCGCCTGGCGTGGTGATCACCAGTGGATGAGCCTGGCACAGCCGGCGGCCTGGGGGCAGTTCGCCTTCCTGGCGTTCTCCTTCGCCTGCCTGACTTACGCCTTCATGGTCGACGATTTCTCTGTCGCCTACGTAGCCAGCAACTCCAACACGGCGTTGCCCTGGTACTACAAGTTCAGCGCCGTGTGGGGCGCACACGAAGGCTCGTTGCTGTTGTGGGCGCTGATCCTCGGTGGCTGGACCTTCGCCGTGGCGATCTTCTCGCGCCACCTGCCGGAAGAGATGCTGGCCCGTGTGCTGGCGGTGATGGGCATGATCAGCGTCGGCTTCCTGCTGTTCCTGATCATTACCTCCAACCCCTTTGCGCGGCTGCTGCCCAACGTGCCGGTCGACGGCCGTGACCTCAACCCGTTGCTGCAGGACTTCGGCCTGATCGTTCATCCGCCGATGCTGTACATGGGCTATGTCGGCTTCTCCGTGGCCTTCGCCTTCGCCATCGCCGCATTGCTCGGCGGCAAGTTGGACGCCGCCTGGGCACGCTGGTCCCGGCCTTGGACCATCGTTGCCTGGGCCTTCCTCGGCATCGGCATTGCCCTGGGCTCCTGGTGGGCCTACTACGAACTGGGCTGGGGCGGCTGGTGGTTCTGGGATCCGGTGGAGAACGCCTCGTTCATGCCCTGGCTGGTGGGTACCGCACTGATCCACTCGCTGGCGGTGACCGAGAAGCGTGGCGTGTTCAAAAGCTGGACCGTGCTGCTGGCCATCGCCGCCTTCTCCCTCAGCCTGCTCGGCACCTTCCTGGTTCGCTCCGGCGTGCTGACCTCGGTGCATGCCTTCGCCACCGACCCGGAGCGTGGCGTGTTCATCCTCGCCTTCCTGCTGGTGGTAGTCGGCGGCTCGCTGGCGCTGTTCGCCCTGCGTGCGCCGGTGGTGCGTAGCCAGGTCGGCTTCGGCTTGTGGTCGCGCGAGACGCTGCTGCTGGTCAATAACATCGTGTTGGTGGTGTCCGCCGCGATGATCCTGCTCGGCACCCTCTACCCGCTGGTGCTCGACGCCCTGACCGGCGCCAAGCTGTCAGTCGGCCCGCCTTACTTCAACGCTCTGTTCCTGCCGCTGATGGGCCTGCTGATGGCGGTGATCGCCGTCGGTGTGCTGGTGCGCTGGAAGGACACTCCGCTGAAATGGCTGGTCGGCATGCTGACCCCTGTACTGGTGGCCAGCGTGGTGCTGGCGCTGATCGCCACTTTCCTGCATGGCGACTTCCACTGGGCGGTGCTGGCCGTCTGCCTGCTGGCCTTCTGGGTGGTTCTGGCCGGCGTGCGCGACGTGCTCGACAAGACCCGTCATAAAGGCTTGCTCAAGGGCCTGCCAAGCCTGGGTCGCAGCTACTGGGGCATGCAACTGGCGCACTTCGGCTTCGCCTTCTGCGCCCTCGGCGTGGTGCTGACCAGCCTGGGCAGCTATGAGCGCGACCTGCGCATGGCCCCGGGCGATTCGGTGGAGCTGGGCGGCTATCGCTTCCAGTTCGATGGAGCCGAGCACTTCGAAGGCCCCAACTTCATTTCCGACAAGGGCACGGTGCGCGTCTTCGACGGCGAGCGGCAGATCAAGGTACTGCACCCGGAAAAACGCCTGTACACCGTGCAGCAGGCGACCATGACCGAGGCGGGCATCGATGCCGGCTTCACCCGTGACCTCTTCGTCGCCCTCGGCGAGCCGCTGGAGCAGGGGGCCTGGGCCGTGCGCATCCATATCAAGCCCTTCGTCCGCTGGATCTGGCTCGGTGGCTTGCTGATGGCCTTCGGTGGCCTGCTCGCCGCTGCCGACAAGCGCTACCGCATCAAGGTCAGAACCCGCGTGCGCGAAGCGTTGGGCATGGAGGCTACCGCATGAGACGTCTGTTATTGCTGTTACCGCTGCTGGCGTTCCTGGCGGTCGCCGTGTTCCTCTATCGCGGGCTGTTCCTCGATCCGTCCGAGTTGCCGTCGGCATTGATCGGCAAGCCGTTCCCGGCGTTCAGTCTGCCGTCGGTGACCGAACCATCGCGCACCCTGACCCAGGACGACCTCAAGGGCAAGCCAGCCCTGGTCAACGTCTGGGGCACCTGGTGCCCGGCCTGTCGCCATGAGCATCCGGTGCTGAACAAGCTGGCCGAAGCCGGCGTGGTGATCCATGGCATCAACTACAAGGACGAGCGTGAGCCCGCGCAAAAATGGCTGCGCGATCTTCACAACCCCTACCAGCTCAATATCGAGGACGCCAAGGGCACGCTCGGTCTGGATCTGGGTGTGTACGGCGCGCCGGAAACCTTCTTCATCGACGCCAAGGGCATCATCCGCCACAAGTACGTCGGTGCTATCGACGAGCGCATCTGGCGCGAACAGCTGGCCCCGGTCTACCAGCAACTGGTCGACGAGGCTCAGCCATGAAGCGTCTGTTGATCGCCACCGGTCTGGCGCTGGGACTGTTGGCCAGCGCCCACGCCGCCATCGACACCTACGAGTTCGCCAACGAGGCGGAGCGCGAGCGTTATCGCACCCTGGTCGAGGAGCTGCGTTGCCCCAAATGCCAGAACCAGAACATCGCCGACTCCAATGCGCCGATCGCCATGGATCTGCGCAACGAGGTTTACCAGATGCTCGAAGCCGGTAAGAGCGATGCGCAGATCATCGACTTCCTGGTGGCACGCTACGGTGATTTCGTCCTCTACAACCCGCCTGTAACCAGCCGCACCCTGCTGCTCTGGTATGGCCCGGCCGGCCTGCTGGTGATTGGCTTTGGCGTGCTCGGGGTGATCGTCCTGCGCCGCCGTGGCCAGAAGGCACGCCCGGACAATGGCCTCAGCACTGACGAACAGCAGCGCCTTGCCGCACTGCTCGAACAAGCCTCTCAGGACAAGAAAGACCGATGATCGATTTCTGGTTGCCCGCCGGGCTGCTGTTGCTCACTGCCCTGGCGTTCCTGCTGATCCCCGTGCTGCGCGTGCGCAAGCTGCAGGCCGAGGAAGACCGTACCGCCCTCAACGTCACCCTGTATCAGGAACGCCTGCAGGAGCTGCAAACGCAGCATCAGCGCGGTGTGCTCGATGACGCGCAGCTGGAAGCCGGCCGCGCCGAAGCGGCTCGCGAACTGCTCACCGATACCGAAGGCGTGCAGCGCCGCAGCAGCGTACTGGGCGGCAAGATTCCGCTGTTGGCTGCGATTCTGGTGCCAGTGCTTGGTGTGGGGCTGTATATGCACTGGGGCGCGCTGGAGCCATTGCAGCAGGCGCGCGAGATGGCGGCGCAACAACCGCAGAGCATCGGCGAAATGACCGCCCGCCTGGAGCGTGCGGTACAGGAGCAGCCGGAGTCCGCCGAAGCCTGGTACTTCCTCGGCCGTACCTACATGGCTCAGGATCGCGCAACCGACGCCGCCAACGCCTTCGAGAAAGCGGTGGGCCTGGCAGGCCGTGCGCCCGAGCTGCTCGGACAGTGGGCCCAGGCCCTGTACTTCGCCAACGGCAAGCAGTGGAATGCGCAGTTGCAGGCGCTGACCGACGAGGCCCTGAAAACCGATGCTCAGGAGGTCACCAGCCTCGGCCTGCTTGGCATCGCTGCCTACGAAAGCCAGCGTTATGCCGATGCGGTGCGTTACTGGGAACGTCTGGTTGCCGTATTGCCCGAGCAGGATCCGTCGCGTGCCGCCATCGCTGGTGGCATCGAGCGTGCCCGTCAGCAGATGGGCGAGGGTGAGCAGGCCAGCGCCACCACCGAGCCTGCGGCCAAGGTGTATGCCCTGGAGGTCAGCGTCTCGCTGGCGCCCGAGGTGCAGGCGCAGGTGCAGCCGGACGATGCCGTATTCATCTTCGCCCGTGCCCTCAGTGGCCCGCCGATGCCGCTGGCGGTCAAGCGCCTGAAGGTGTCCGAGCTGCCGGCGCAGGTCAGCCTGTCCGATGTCGATGCGATGATGCCGGAGCTGAAACTGTCGCGCTTCGAGCAGGTGCAACTGGTGGCGCGCGTCTCGCATGCCGGCAATGCCACCCAGGGCGAATGGATCGGCAAGCTTGGCCCGGTGTCGAACACCGCGCGTGAGGTTCAGGCAGTGGTGATCGACAGCCGCGACGGCCAGGCGCAATGAAGCGCCTGGCGCTGCTCTGCGTGCTTGGCTTCGGCCTCAGCGGCTGCGTGCTGCAGCAGCCAGCTTCGTCAGTCGCTGAACTGCCGCCGGTGCAGCAACCTGCGCACCCGCGCTACGCGCCGCCACCCGGCGTGAAAAGCCACTGGAGCCCGGCGCTGGGCGTCTATGTGGTCGAGGGCGCGCGTGATCTGTACTACCGCGAACGCATCTTCTATCGCTTCGAGGGTGGCTGGGGTTGGTCACCACAGGCCGGTGGGCCGTGGCGTGAAACCGATAGCAGCGGCATCCCACCGAGCTTGTTTCGGCACTACCAGAACCGTTGAGGGGTAGGGCGGGTACAACTCGCCGCCTAGGTTCTGGCGGGTTTCACCCGCCCTCCATGAAAAACGGCGCCCACGGGCGCCGTTTTTCGTGGAGGGGTCAATGCGCCCAGATCAGTCCTACCAGCAGATAGCTGAGCAGCGTTACCAGCAGCACGCCGAACAGATTGAGGGCGAAGCCGGCCTTGATCATCGACTGAATCTTCATATGCCCGGTGCCGAACACGATGGCATTCGGCGGCGTCGCCACCGGCATCATGAAGGCGCAACTGGCGGCGATGGCAGCAGGAATCGCCAGCAGCTCGGCGGGCATGCCCTGCGACACTGCGAGCGCGCCGAGCAGCGGCAGGAAGGCAGCAGCAGTGGCGGTGTTGGAGGTCACCTCGGTGAGGAAGATGATCACCAGCACCACCAGCCCGATCATCGCCAGGATGGGCAGCGCGCCGAGGCTGCCGAGGCCCTGGGCGATCCACTCGGCCAGCCCGGTGCTGCGGATCACCGCGGCCAGTGCCAGGCCACCACCGAACAACAGCAGTACGCCCCAGGGCAGTTTGCCGGCGCTTTCCCAGTCCATCAGAAACACGCGCTTGCCGGCGTCCACGGGGATGATGAACAGGGCCAGCGCAGCGGCGATAGCGATGCTGGTGTCGTTCACCCCCGGCACTTGGTCGGCGATCAGCGGCTGGAAGACCCAGGCCAGGGCGGTGGTCACGAACACCAGCGCCACCAGTTTTTCGCCACGGCTGAGCGGGCCGAGTTCGGCCAGTTCCTGGCGAATCAGCGCATGGCTGTCGTGGCCGTTGAGGGCGAAGCCGCCACGGGTCAGCCACCACCAGGTGAACACCAGCATCAGGCTCGCCACCGGCAGGCCGATCAGCATCCACTGGCCGAAGCCGATTTCCACGTCGTAGTTCTCTGCCAGGAACGCTGCGAGCAGGGCATTGGGCGGTGTGCCGATCAGCGTGGCGATGCCACCGATGCTGGCGGCATAGGCGATGGCCAGTAGCAGCGCGGTGGCGAAGCGTTCGCGCTCCACCGAGCTGGTGCCTTGCTCGCCGGCCAGCAGGCCGACGACCGAGAGGCCGATGGGCAACATCATGATGGTGGTGGCCGTGTTGCTCACCCACATGCTGAGAAAGGCCGTGGCCAACATGAAGCCGGCTACCTGGCGAGTGGGTTTGCTGCCCACCGCGAGCAGCGTCATCAGCGCGATGCGCTTGTGCAGGTTCCAGCGCTCCATCGCCAGGCCGATGACGAAGCCGCCGAGGAACAGGTAGATGGTCGGGTTGGCATAAGGTGCGGTCGCCGCGTTGAGGCTGTCGATGCCCAGCGCCGGGATCAGCAGGATCGGCAGCAGCGAGGTGGCGGGAATCGGGATGGCTTCGGTCGACCACCAGGTGGCCATCAGCAAGGTCAGCCCGACGGTGGCCCAGGCAGCCTCGGACAGGCCGCCCGGTGGCTCGGTGAGCAGGCACAGCAGCAATAGCGCTGGGCCAAGAATGAGGCCTGTCCAGGCGGCTTTGGCGGGGGCAGTGGAGGTTTCGGCCATGGGCTCCGTTCCAGTCAAAAAGGCGGTTTTATAGCTCGTTGAGCGCCTTTAAGACCACGCCATGGCCCATCGGTTTTGCTTCATTCTGTGTCGTGCGGCCGAGCCGGGCTCAGACGTTGTCCTCGCCATGGCGCTTGAACAGCGGGCTACCGCAGCGGTTGCAGAAGGCCGCACTGTGCTCGTGGCGTGGCTTGTGGCAGTGCGGGCAGTCGTGAACCATCTGCTCCTCCTGGCGCATCGCCGTGGCCAGTTCGGCGGTGAAAATACCGGTAGGCACGGCGATGATCGAATAACCGGTGATCATCACCATCGTGGCCAGCATCTGTCCTACGGGCGTCTGCGGAGTGATGTCGCCAAAGCCCACGGTGGTCAGTGTTACCACTGCCCAGTAGATGCTGATGGGGATGCTGGTGAAGCCATTGGCCGGGCCTTCGACCACGTACATCAGGGCGCCGAACACCGTGACCAGGGTCGAGACTGTGACCAGGAATACGATGATCTTCTGCTTGCTGCCGCGCAGCGCCACCAGCAGGAAATTGGCCTGAGTCAGGTACTGGCGCAGCTTGAGGATGCGGAAGATACGCACCATGCGAATGACCCGGACGATCATCAGGTATTGCGCATCGACGAATATCAACGCCAGGAAGGCCGGTAATACGGCGAGCAGATCGACCAGGCCGAAAAAGCTGAAGGCGTAGCGCAGTGGTTTGGGCGAGCAATACAGGCGCAGGCCGTATTCGATGGCGAACAGCGCGGTGAACCCCCACTCCAGTGCGCTGAACAAGCCGGCATGCTGAGTGTGAAAGCGCTCGATGCTGTCGAGCATCACCACCACCAGACTGGTGAGGATGGCCAGCAGCAGCCAGTTGTCGAAGCGCTGCCCGGCACGGGTGCTGGTCTCGAAGATGATGATGTACAGGCGCTGGCGCCAGGTCTGGCCCTTGTCCACGGCATGGTTCTCCTGATGGTGCGAGGGGCAAGCCTAGGCAGGACGACGCTGCAAGGGCAAGTGATCGGAGCCGGAAGAGGGGGAGGTGGCGATACGGGCTGATCCCTGTATGACGATGCCCTTCGGGGCAGGAAATGCGCTCCGGCATTGCGAAAATTTGACAATCCTCCAGCCGTTTCATAATTTCAGTGTCTCGCAAACGTTTGCGTGACGATAAAAACGACAATAACCACGGAGTGCTCCCTCATGTCCGGTTTCCGTCCTGCCCGTCTGTGCGCCGCCATTGCCCTTGGCGCCGCTGCCCTTGTCAGTTTCTCCAGTGCCCATGCCGCCGAAGGCGAGCCGCCTCGCGTCGCGCTGGTGATGAAGTCCCTGGCCAACGAGTTCTTCCGCACCATGGAAGATGGCGCCAAGGCCTACCAGAAAGAACACCCCGATCAGTTCGAGCTGATCGCCAACGGCATCAAGGATGAGACCGATACCTCGGCGCAGATTCGCATCGTCGAGCAGATGATCGTCGCCAAGGTCGATGCCCTGGTCATCGCACCGGCTGATTCCAAGGCGCTGGTGCCGGTGATCAAGAAAGCCAGCGATGCCGGTATCAAGGTGGTCAACATCGATAACCGCCTCGACCCGGATGTGGTCAAGAGCAAAGGTCTGGACGTGCCCTTCGTAGGCCCGGACAACCGCAAGGGCGCGCGCCTGGTCGGTGAATACCTGGCCAAGGAAAAACTCAAGGCTGGTGACGAAGTCGGCATCATCGAAGGCGTGTCCACCACCACCAACGCCCAGCAGCGTACCGCTGGCTTCAAGGATGCGATGGAAGCGGCCGGTATGAAGATCGTCGGCGTGCAGTCCGGCAACTGGGAAATCGACCGTGGCAACGCCGTGGCCTCGGCCATGCTCAACGAGTACCCGAACCTCAAGGCGCTGCTGGCCGGCAACGACAGCATGGCTCTCGGCGCCGTATCGGCGGTGCGTGCCGCTGGCAAGAAGGATCAGGTGCAGGTGGTCGGTTACGACAACATCAACGCCATCAAGCCGATGCTCAAGGACGGTCGCGTACTCGCCACCGCCGACCAGTTCGCGGCTCGCCAGGCGGTGTTCGGTATCGAAGCGGCGCTCAAGCTGGTCAAGGGTGAGCCTACCGGTGCCAAAGACGGCGTGATCGAAACCCCCGTCGAACTCGTGACCAAGCCGTGATCCATGCGGTAACCGGCGGCGAGACCGTTCTCGCCGCTCGCGATATCGGCAAGACCTACGTCCAGCCTGTGCTGGGCGGGGTCGAGCTGGAGCTGCGCGCCGGTGAAGTGCTGGCGCTGACCGGCGAGAACGGCGCCGGCAAAAGTACCCTCTCGAAGATTTTCTGTGGGCTGGAGCAACCGACCACGGGCTCTTTGAGCTTTCTCGGCCAGCCCTATGCACCGGCCAGCCGCCGCGAGGCCGAGCGCCTTGGCGTGCGCATGGTATTGCAGGAGCTCAACCTGCTGCCGACGCTGACCGTGGCCGAGAACCTGTTTCTCGACAACCTGCCCAGCCGCGGCGGCTGGATTGCCCGTGGCCGCCTGCGCGAAATGGCGCGCGAGGCCATGGCGCGGGTCGGCCTGGAGGCCATCGACCCGGATACGCCGGTGGCAGCGCTGGGCGTCGGCCACCAGCAGATGGTGGAGATCGCCCGCAATCTGATTGGCGAGTGCCGCGTGCTGGTGCTCGACGAGCCGACAGCCATGCTCACCGCCCGCGAGGTCGATCTGCTGTTCGAGCAGATCCAGCGCCTGCGCGACGCCGGTGTGGCCATCGTCTATATCTCCCATCGCCTGGAAGAGCTGGCCAAGGTGGCGCAGCGCGTTGCCGTGCTGCGCGACGGCCAACTGGTGGCGGTGGAGCCCATCGACCGCTACTCAAGCGACGAGCTGGTCACCCTGATGGTCGGCCGTGAGGTTGGCGAAGCCATCGACTTGGGCGAGCGGCAGATCGGCGCGCCGCTACTGCAGATCAAGAATCTGAGCCGCCGTGGCAAGGTCGACGACGTGTCGTTCAGCGTACGCGCTGGCGAGATCTACGGCATTTCCGGGCTGATCGGCGCCGGCCGTACCGAGCTATTGCGCCTGATCTACGGCGCCGACCGCGCTGACAGTGGCGAGGTGGCCATCGGCAATCCGCTGGTGCCGGTGCAGGTGCGTTCGCCCGCCGAAGCGGTGCGCAACGGTATCGCGCTGATCACCGAAGACCGCAAGGGTGAAGGCCTGCTGCTAGGCCAGCCAATCGCCGCCAACCTGGCGCTGGGCAATATGCCGACGGTGTCCAGGCACGGCCTGATGCGCCCGGCGGCCGAACAGGCTCTGGCGCAGCGGCAGATCGATGCCATGCGCATTCGCTGCAATGGCGCGCACCAGGCGGTGGGCGAGCTGTCCGGCGGCAACCAGCAGAAGGTGGTGATCGGCCGCTGGCTGGAGCGCGACTGCCAGGTGCTGCTGTTCGACGAGCCGACCCGCGGCATCGATGTGGGCGCCAAGTTCGAAATCTACGGCCTGCTCGGTGAGCTGGCACGCCAGGGCAAGGCCCTGGTGGTGGTGTCCAGCGACCTGCGTGAGCTGATGCTGATCTGCGACCGCATCGGCGTGATGTCGGCCGGACGCCTGATTGAAACCTTCGACCGCGATGACTGGAGCCAGGATCGCCTGCTGGCTGCCGCCTTCGCCGGCTATCGCAGCCGTGATGCCTTGCTTGGCGAGGCTGTTCCCCCGTTACAGGAGCTTTCCCGATGACCACTTCGTCCGCCACCGCCAGCAAGCGCAGTGGCACGCACCAGGGCCTGGGCACTTATCTCGGCCTGGCCGGTGCACTGCTGGCGATGATCGTGCTGTTCTCTTCGCTGAGCAGCCATTTTCTCTCCTACGCGACCTTCACCACCCTGGCCAACCAGATTCCGGATCTGATGGTGCTGGCAGTGGGCATGACCCTGGTGCTGATCATCGGTGGCATCGACCTGTCGGTGGGTTCGGTACTGGCGCTCGCTGCTGCCGTGGTCAGCGTCGCCACTCTCGGCTTCGGTTGGGGCATCCTGCCGGCCGCGCTGCTGGGCATGGCCTGCGCGGCACTGGCCGGCAGCGTCACCGGGATCATCACCGTGGCCTGGGGTATTCCGTCGTTCATCGTCTCCCTCGGCGTGTTGGAGATGGCGCGCGGCCTGGCCTACCAGCTCACCGACTCGCGCACTGCTTACATCGGTGACGCCTACGCCTGGCTGTCGACGCCATTCACTGCCGGTATCTCGCCGTCGTTCGTCATCGCGCTGCTGGTGATCGCTGCTGCCCACCTGCTGCTGACCCGCACCGTGTTCGGTCGCTATCTGGTCGCCATCGGCACCAATGAAGAGGCTGTGCGCCTGGCCGGCATCAACCCCAAGCCGTACAAGATTTCCGTGTTCGCCCTGATGGGGCTGCTCGCCGGTCTGGCGGCGCTGTTCCAGATTTCCCGCCTGGAAGCGGCTGACCCGAACGCCGGTTCCGGCCTGGAGCTGCAGGTGATCGCCGCCGTGGTGATCGGTGGCACCAGCCTGATGGGCGGGCGTGGCTCGGTGATCAGCACCTTCTTCGGCGTGCTGATCATTTCCGTGCTGGCCGCCGGCCTGGCGCAGATCGGCGCTACCGAGCCGACCAAACGCATCATCACCGGTGCGGTGATCGTCATCGCGGTGATCCTCGACACCTATCGCAGCTACCGCGCCAAGCGCCGGGCCTGATCGCGCATGGCAACCATCAAGCATGTCGCCGCGCGGGCGGGGGTTTCCTTCACCACGGTGTCGCACGTGGTGAACGGCACTCGGCCGGTGAGCGACCAGGTGCGTAGCAAGGTCGAGGCGGCCATTGCCGAGCTGGGTTACGTACCCAGCGGCGTGGCCCGCTCGCTGCGGGTGCGCGCCACCGGCACCCTCGGACTGCTGTTGCCCAATGCCAGCAACCCGTACTTCGCCGAGCTGGCCCGTGGCATCGAGGATCACGCCGAGCGCAATGGCTACAGCGTGATCCTGTGCAACTCCGACGATGACATCGACAAGCAGCTGCGCTACCTGCGCGTACTGCTGGAGCGGCGCATCGACGGGCTGATCGTCGCCACCGTGGCCAGCGACGCGGCCTTCGCCGAGGCGCTGGCCAATCTGCGCGTGCCGCTGGTGCTGGTCGACCGCTCGCTGGACGGCGTCGATGCCGATCAGTTGCGCGTCGATCACGAACAGGGCGCCTATCTCGCCACCCGTCATTTGCTGGAGCTGGGGCATCGGCGCATCGTCTGCATCGGCGGCCCGGCCAGCACCCAGGTGGCTCAGCTACGCGCAGCGGGTTATCAGCGCGCGTTGGCCGAGGCCGGCATCGAGGCCCAGGCGGTGGTCGACTGCCCGTTTACCAGCCCGGCCGGCCACGCTACCGCGCAGACGCTGCTGAGTGCCGAGCTGCGGCCCACGGCGATCTTCGCCGGCAACGACATGATCGCCCTGGGCGTGCTGCGCGCCGCCGCCGAACGCGGGTTGCAGGTGCCTCAGCAACTGTCGGTGGTGGGCTTCGACGACATCGAAGTCAGCCGCTACCTGCACCCGGCGCTGACCACGGTCGGCCAGTGCATCGGCCAGCTCGGCGAGCAAGTGGCTGCGCGTCTGCTGGAGCGCATCCGTACCCCAGGCCTGGCCGTCAGCCAGCAACTGATCGAACCCATTCTGGTGCTGCGCGAGTCCAGCGCAGCGCCTGACGCATGATCGAGCGCCAGGCCCGCCGCCTGGTGCTCGACGGAGAGGAACACCTGCAATGCAAGCGAACGTAGTGGTAGTCGGCAGCCTGAACATGGATCTGATCGTGCGCGCGCCGCGCCTGCCGGTTGGCGGGGAAACGTTGGCCGGGCACGGCTTCTTCACAGCTGCCGGTGGCAAGGGTGCCAACCAGGCGGTGGCGGCCGCGCGCCTCGGTGCGCGTGTGGCGATGCTGGGCTGCGTGGGCGACGACGCCTACGGCAGCGAGCTGCGTGACGGTTTGCTGGCCGAGGGGATCGACTGCAGTGCGGTTGAAGTGGCCGCCGGGGTGCCGACTGGTATCGCCTCCATTCTGGTGGATGACGCCGGGCAGAACGCCATTGTCATCGTCGCCGGCGGTAACGGCGAGATGAGCCCCGCGCGCGTCGAGCGCCACGAGGCGCTGCTGGCCAATGCCGAGGTGGTGATCGCGCAACTGGAGGTGCCGGCGGCGACCGTCGAGGCCACCTTGTCCCGCGCCCATGCGCTGGGGCGCACGGTAATCCTCAATCCGGCACCGGCCGTTGGCCCATTGCCGGCGCACTGGTACGGCCTGGTCGATTACCTGATCCCCAATGAAAGCGAGGCCGCGCTGTTGACCGGCCTGCCGGTGGACTCCCCGGAAACGGCCTTGCGCGCGGCTCAGCGCTTGCTCGAGGCCGGCGCCCGGCGCGTGCTGATCACCCTGGGTCGCCAGGGCGTGTTGTATGCCGATGCCACTCGCCATCTGCACGTACCCGTGGCGCCGGTGGTCGCGGTGGACACCACGGCCGCTGGCGACACCTTCGTCGGTGGTTTCGCCGCCGGCCTGGCCGAAGGCATGCACCTGGAAGCGGCCATCGCTCTTGGCCAACAGGCCGCCGCCCTGGCCGTTACCCGGCCTGGCGCACAACCCTCGATTCCCCATCGTCACGAGTTGCCCGCATGAAGAAGACACCGCTGCTCAACGCCGAACTCTCCGCCGCCATCGCTAGGCTCGGTCATGGCGATGTCATCGTCATCGGCGATGCCGGCATGCCGATACCGCCTGGCACCCCCTGCATCGACCTGGCGCTGACCGCCGGCGTGCCGGATTTCGTCACCACGCTCAAGGTGGTGCTCAGCGAAATGCAGGTGCAGGGCCATCTGCTGGCCCGCGAAACCCTGGAGGTAGCGCCCCTGGCCCTGGAGGCCATCGAGGCGCTGACTGCCGCGGGCGAGCTGGGTGAGCGGCAACTGGTCAGCCATGACGAACTCAAGGCTGCCTGCCGCACGGCGCGGGTGCAGATCCGCACCGGCGAGTGCCGGCCCTACAGCAATATCGCGCTGGTGGCCGGCGTCACCTTCTGAACATCGGTCGTTTCAGTCCACGGCCAGGTAGTGCTTGGTGAAGCTGTCGCTCACGACTTCCCAGAGGGTATTGATGCCGCTGGCGACGAAGAAGGAATCACCGGCCTTGTAGTGCGCGGTTTCGCCGGTGGCCTCGTTGGTGATCTTCACTTCGCCGAGGGTCACCACCGCCTGTTCGTGGAAGGTGTAGGGCAGGCGGAAGCGGCTGCGGCGCACGCCAAAGTAGCCGGCGCTGACCGACTCGTCTTCGGTGGCGAAGGTGGTCAGGGCGAACATGGCGTTGTCGCCGTCGAGCATTTCGACACCGATGTCTTCGAGGGTGCCGGCCAGTTCCAGTTCGTCCAGGGTGATGCCTTGCTTGATGCTGTGCAGCATGTTGTTCTCGCTCGATAAGGGGCTGAAGAGATCCTGCACGCTAGCAGGGTCGAATGCGTGAGCCAGTCGTGGCAGCGACATCGGTTGCCAGGGAAACGTCTTCTAACGCCTGACCGGCGCGCAGGCTTTGGCCGCAGCCCGCCAGCGCGAGGTGCCAGCCTTGATCAGCCAGCAGGCGAGGATGAAGGGCATGGTCAGCGCGGGTAGGCCCAGAGCGCTGAAGCCGGGTTGCAGGATCAGGGCAAGCAGGATGCCCACCGCGGGAACCCATGGGCAGCGATGGATCTGGGTCAGGGCGATGGCGGCGAGGGTGGCGTTGTAGCTGTAGAGGCCGGCCAGGGCGGCGTCGCTGGGCCAGCCGTTTACCAGCGTCAGGGCCAGTCCGCTGCTGGAACCGAGCAATGCCCAGAGCGCCGTACGGCTGTCGGCCAGGCGCAAACCGATCAGCAGGCACAGGCCGGCCAGTGGCGAGTCGAGGAAGATGACTTGGCCGATGCCGCGCACCACGGCGAGCATCACTTGCAGGAGGTTCAGCTCCGGCACCTCGGCGGTATGGCTGGGCGACACAGCGTGCAGCTCGAGCGGGACGATGAGGGCCAGCAGCCAACCCAGCAGCACGAAGGGAAAGGTGAAGGCGGGCAGCCAGCCATTTTTGCGCATGCACCTCATCCAGGGGGCCAGCAGCAGGCAGGACAGGGCGGCGCTGGCGATGATCAGTACCGGCAGCAGCGGCGTCCACGGCAGTTTCAGGCTGAGCAGCAGGCCGAGCAGGATGCCGTTGTAGCCGTACAGACCGGTGGTGATGTCCGTTGACGGGTAGCCGCAACGTTGTGCGAGCAGCATTGAGGTCAGACCGCCGAGCAGGGCGCCGGGTAGGAGGTCAGGGGCGCTGATCAGGATGGCGATCAGCACCAGCAGGCCGCAGCCAGGGTGTTGCTGCAGGAATATCTGGGCGAAGCCGCTGAGCAGGGCGCGCAGGCTTTGCAGGGCAGGGTGTGAGGTTGGTAGTGGAGGCATGATGTTTGCGCCAAGAGCCCTCTCCCCCACACGCGGGAGAGGGGAGCTGTCCGTGTCGCTTGGAGGCGTTACGTAGGGTGCGCCGTACAGAAGGTGTGCACGGCGTACCCTAAGGGGCTGCTCAATGCAGCGTTTCGATCCTCAGGCTGTTGGTGCTGCCGGGCTGGCCGAAGGGTTCACCGGCGGTGATCACCACGGTTTCGCCGCGCTTGGCCATGCCCTGGACCTGGGCGATTTCCAGCGCGGTGCTGGTGACTTCCTCGACCCTGCGTAGGCGTTCGTTGACCACTGAGTAGATGCCCCAGGCCACGGTCAGACGGCGGGCGGTGGTCAGGCTCGGGGTGAGGCTGAGGATTGGCGCCTTCGGTCGTTCACGTGAGGCGCGCAGGCTGGAGCTGCCGGATTCCGTGTAGTTGACCAATGCCGCCACCGGCAGGATCGCGCTGATACGGCGGATGGCGCAGCTGATGGCGTCGCTGGCGGTGGCTTCGGCCTGCGGACGCCCGACGTCGAGCTGGCTCTGGTAGTCCGGGCCGTTCTCCACCTGGCGGATGATCTTGCTCATCATCTGCACGGTTTCCAGCGGGTAGTCGCCAGAGGCGGTTTCGGCCGACAGCATCACGGCATCGGCGCCTTCGGCCACGGCGTTGGCCACGTCGGTGACTTCAGCGCGGGTCGGTGCGGGGGAGAAGCGCATCGATTCGAGCATCTGCGTCGCCACGACCACCGGGCGGCCCAGTTGGCGGCAGGTGTGCACGATATCTTTCTGGATGCGCGGTACGTTCTCGGCCGGTACCTCCACGCCCAGGTCACCGCGCGCGACCATGATGGCGTCGCACAGGCGGGCGATTTCTTCGAGATGCTGCACCGCCGAGGGCTTTTCGATCTTGGCCATCAGGAAGGCCTTGCCGCCGATCAGCTCAAGGGCTTCGATAATGTCTTCCGGGCGCTGCACGAACGACAGCGCCACCCAGTCCACGCCCAGCTCCAGGCCGAACGCCAGGTCGCGGCGATCCTTTTCGGTCAGCGGCGACAGCTGTAGCACCGCCTCGGGCACGTTGACGCCCTTGCGGTCGGACAGCTCGCCGCCAGCGATGACACAGGTGTCCACGGCATCGGCCTGCTTGGCGGTCACTTTCAGGCGCAGGCGGCCATCGTCCAGCAGCAGGCTCATGCCCGGTTGCAGGGCTTCGATGATTTCCGGGTGAGGCAGGTTGACCCGGCTGGCGTCGCCGGGCGTTGCGTCCAGATCCAGGCGCAGGCTTTGGCCGTTGACCAGTTGCACCTTGCCGCCTGCGAAGCGGCCGACGCGCAGTTTTGGCCCCTGTAAATCCATGAGGATGCCGATGGGCTGGTTCAGCTCGCGCTCCACCTCGCGCACCCACTGGTAGCGCTGGGCGTGGTCGGCGTGTTCGCCGTGGCTGAAGTTGAGGCGGAACAGGTTGACCCCGGCTTCCACCAGTTGGCGGATATGCGCGGCGTCGCGGATCGCCGGGCCGAGGGTGGCGAGGATCTTCACTTTCTTGTCGGGAGTCATCTGGCAGGCCTTGGGCATGAGTTTTGTCGATTGGGTTGCGGTCGTAGGGCGCCCGGCGGTTGTTCACCTACAGTTTCCGATGTTCCGAGGATCAAAATGGCGCGGAAGTCGTATACGTTGGTGCGGGTCGGTGACGATCATTGGCGTAGGGCGGGTGCAACCC